>NZ_JBANRL010000001.1:656709-985064 GCF_037154015.1 Altererythrobacter aquiaggeris | reverse complement strand
ACGCGGGCGACGATACCAGGGTCTATGAACTCGTCGAGCCGCTTCATCCTGCCGACATCGCGGATCTGTTCGAACTGCTTGAACGCGATGACCGCCGCAGCCTGGCTGCCGCCATTACCGATCTGATGTCTGGCGAAGTGATCGCAGAGCTGAATGATTATGTCCGCGAGGATATGATGGAAGCGTTGCCTGCCGGGGCAGTCGCCGACATTGCCGAACAGCTGGAAACCGATGACGCGGTGCAGCTGATCGAAGATCTGGACGAAGACGATCAGGCTGCCATTCTGGCCGAAATGGAGCCGGAAGACCGTGCTGCCATCGAAAGCGCACTGGCCTATCCCGAAGAGACTGCCGGCCGCCTGATGCAGCGCGATATGGTCGCTGTGCCAGAGCATCTGACTGTTGGCGGGCTGATTGATTTTCTGCGCAGCGATGGTGATTTGCCGACCGATTTTCTTGAGGTATTTATCGTCAACGAGCGGCACATCCCTGTCGGGACCTGTCAGCTCAGCTGGATTTTGCGCACCCCGCGCAATGTCAAATTAAGCGACGTCATGAAACGCGACCAGACGCTGATCCCGGTGATGATGGATCAGGAAGAAGCCGCGCTGATGTTCCAGAAATACGCGCTGATTTCGGCGGCGGTCGTAGATGATGCCGGGCGATTGGTCGGGCAGATGACGGTCGATGACATCGTCCACATCATTTCAGAAGAAGCAGGCGAAGATGCCCTGCTGATGTCCGGCGCGGGCGAAGGCGACATCAACGAACCGATCCGCGAAGCGTATAGCGCACGGGTCCGCTGGCTAATCGCAAATCTGGGGACGGCGCTGGTAGCCAGTCTGATTATTGCAGCATTTGGAGCAGCAATCGAAAAGCTGGTTGCGCTGGCAGTTCTGATGCCGATTGTGGCCAGCATCGGCGGTAATGCCGGCACGCAGACTATGGCGGTTTCGGTCCGCGCTATTGCAATGAACCAGCTCACCCGGTCCAACACGAAGCGCATTCTGCTCAAGGAATTACGGGTTGCACTACTCAACGGCGCCACCATCGCAGTTCTGATCGGTTTGGCGACCGCAGCGATTTTCACCCCTATGCTTGGCGCTGTGATCGCAGCTGCAATGATTATCAACGTGGTGACATCGGGTCTTGCGGGAGTGGCTGTGCCGGTAGCTTTCGACCGGATGGGACAGGATCCCGCCGTTGCCAGCAGTGTCTTTGTCACGATGATTACCGATTCAATGGGATTCTTCGCTTTTCTCGGCCTTGCGGTGGCCGCGGGAGTGGCCGGTTAAACCATGCAGCTCCACATGACGAAAATCGCCTTCCGTAGCGAGAGTGTGGACACCTTGCGTACCTGGCTGGAAAGTCAGGGGCCCAAAGGCGAAGGCGTCGCGCGCCTGACCACAAAGTATCGCCCCACCCGCTGGGAAGAAATGATCGGCGGCTCGCTCTATTGGATACACGCACACGCACTTGTCGGACGCAGCCCGATTCTGGGGTTTACCGAAACCGGCGACAAACGCTGGTTTATCGATCTGTCACCCGAATTGATCGGCGTGCAGCCACGCCCCAAACGTGCCCATCAAGGGTGGCGCTATCTGAAGGGCGAACCACCGCGCGATCTGGAGGACGGCGAGGACATCGGTGATGTCTTACCGGGAAAACTGATGGGCAAACTCAATCGGCTGGGGCTGGTTTAAAATCTTCATAACAAAGTATTTGCATTTGTTTCGGAACGCTGTTCCCATCAGTGTGTTTCCAATATCATAGCGCCGAATTCATCGAAGACCTTGAACTGTAATAATGTTTTTGGCTCCGGTGGCTTAATCGCGTCCGTGCAATCATATCAAAGGAAACACTCATGGCTACCACAAATGCAGCGCTCGAAACCCTCATCGATACAGTATACGATTCCGTAGATGGTTACCGCAAGGCTGCCGAAACCGCTACCACTCCGAAGCTCAAGACCATCCTTGGTCAGCAGGCTGACAAACGCCAGAAAACGCTTGATACGCTTAATGCCGAATTGCAGCGTGTAGGCGGCGATCTGGTAACGAAAGGTACTGCAGCAGGCGGTCTTCACAAGTTGTGGATGAGCATTACCGATCTGTTCGAAAAAGGCGACGAAGCAGCGGTAGAGCGGGTTGAGGAAGGCGAAGATTATCTCGTGAAGAAGTTCGAAGCCGCGCTGGAAGCTGGAACCATAGATGCAGGCTCGCGCCCGGTTGTCGAGGCGGCACTGGCCGAAATCCGCGCTGGCGAAAGGCTAACGGATCAACTCGAAGCACAATACGACGACTGATCCGGATCATACATGGTAAAAAAGGCCCGGCTGTTCGCGCAGTCGGGCCTTTGTGTAGTCCCAAAGTAAAGAAAAGAGTAGCGCCAGCGTCTAACGAAATTGCGTGCGTCTTTCCGCGATTTACCCTGTTTTTGCGGCCACGCGTCTTAGTGCATTCACATAGACATCTGGCTGTTGTGCCCCCGGAATCAGGAACTTGCCGTCTATTATCATGGCGGGAACACCGGTAATGTTGGCTTCGAAGGCCTGGCGCTCTGCCGCGCGGACACGGGCCGCCAACGCTTTGTCGTCCAGCGCAGCCACCGCTGCCGCGCGTTCGATACCCTCAGCCTCGGCCAGTTCCAGAAGCACATCGCGCGCGCCGATCCGGCGGCGTTCATTGAAATGGGCGCGAAACAGCGCGAGCTTAACCGCAGTTTGCTTGTCCGGCCCGTATTCATCAAGTACATATGTGAGCAGAATATGCGCGCCGAAGGTGTTCCACATCATTGCAGGCGGCGCAGGGTCTTGGTTTCCTTCGTAATCCAGCGATACGCGGGCCTGCCCGGCCACCTGGCGCATCTGCGATTGGATGTCTTTGCTTTCGTCCAGCGTCCGACCATATTTCCGGGCGATATGCTCGGTGCGATCTTCGCCCTCGGGCGCCATATCGGGATTGAGTTCGAATGGCCGCCAGCGGATTTGAGCCTCGATTTCGCCGGCCAGTTGATCGAGCGCCTGCTGCAATTGTCCGTATCCGATGATGCACCACGGGCACATCACATCCGAGTAGATATCGATGGCCATTTTGCGCGGATTTAAGCCGGTCATTTGTCGAGCCACCAGGTAACCAGATCATGCGCGATGGCAAAGGATCGCGGAAAAATCAGATCGTCCGTGCCGTGTTCGCCCGCAGCGCGCGCATTTTCCAGATCATCGCGGGTGAACCAGCGCGCATCATCCAGTTCGGTCTTGTCGATGGTCAGTTCAGGATCGTCTGCGAAGGAATGACAGCCGATCATCATCTGGCTTGGAAATGGCCAGGGTTGGCTGGCCACATATGTCACATCGCGGACCCGCAGTCCCGCTTCCTCATGCACTTCGCGCGCAACGGCCTCCTCCAATGTCTCGCCCGGTTCGACAAAGCCTGCCAGCGCGGAGAATATCTTCGGCGGGAAGCGCGGCTGGCGGCCAAGCAACAACCGGCCATCATGTTCCACCAACATGATGGTAACCGGATCGACACGCGGGAAATGCTGCGCTGCGCAGGCGCCGCAATTGCGCTGCCACCCCCCCTTCGCGATTGTCGTTCCCTGGCCGCAGCGCGCACAAAACCGGTGCCTTGCATGCCAATCGACCAGACTGCGTGCACCGCCATATATTGCCAGATCCGCCGGTCCGAGAGTTTGCATCGCCTGCCACGCGCGCGGGTTGGCATAAGGCGGTTCGGGCGATCCCTTATCAGGCACGGCAGCAAAGCAAGCCTTACCCCCCATCAGACCCAGAAAAACCAGCTCCGCCTCGGGAGGTACATCGGCCAATGTTTCCCACACCAATGTTCCATCACCGGATATTTGCGGCTCTAGTCCGTCCATGACCAGCGTTTTTGCACGCCAATCCAGCAGACCCGCCAGAGCATCGGCATCCCCGCGAATGTGATCGGCACGGTCAATGGGCGAGCCCGAAAATGCGGTGATGATCCCGCTCATCCGGCTCAGGCTCCGCTGGCCATCGCCATCATGTCAGCCGCAACTGCTTTGGGAAAATCGCCGTGCACCGCGTAAGCATCGGACGGCATATATTGAGTGAACAGTGCCGCACGCAGGCCGCGTTTCATATCGACCAGTGCGACGGTGCCGGCAGCCCCGCCCCATCCGAACGTGCCCGCCTGTTCGCCAAGTCCGACCCTTCCGCCAGCGCCAAAGCCCGCCCCGTCGGCAAATGTACCGGTCGTATCGACTGCGGCAGGTAGTAAATTCGACGTGCCCACGCGGACTGCGAGTTCCCCCATCACCCGTTTTCCGTCAATCACGCCGTAACCCAGCAGCAATCGCAGGAACCGATCATAATCGTGCGGGCTCGATACCAGCCCTGCCCCGCCAAACGGGAATGCCGGCTTGTCTGTGAAAATCGACGCTCCGGCAGGATCGATCGGCAGCAGCGCGCCGCCAAACACCGCATAATTTGTCGTGAGGCGTCCGGTTTCGCTTGTCGGGACCTGGAACCAGGTGGAATTCATGCCAGCGGGCTTGAAGATGTTCTCGTCCAGCCAGCTATCGAACGGTGTACCGGTGGCAACTTCGACAACGCGGCCGAGCAGATCGAGCGATACCGAATAGCTCCAGACCGTGCCAGGCTGATAGACCAGCGGCAGCCGGGCAAGGTTATTGGCAAATATTTCAAGGCTTGGCGCAGGTTTGGCACGTCCCACGCCAAGAATCGGCATCCGGCTGACTGCACCCGGCGAAATACCATCGGCTTCGTAAGCGTCCTTGATCGGACCTTTCTGGATGATGCCATAGCCAAGGCCCGCAGTATGCGTAAGCAAATGCCGGACCGTGATCGGACGCGCTGCATCGACCACATCATCTATCGGCCCGTCAGCCACCCGCTGCACTTTCATGTTTGCGAAAGCGGGCAGGATTTCGGCCAGCGGCTGGTCGAGACCGAGCTTTCCGTCGTCGATCAACATCATGATGGCCATGCCGGTTACCGGCTTGGTCATGGAATATATCCGATAGAGCGAATGCTGGTCCACCTCGGCGCTTGCGCCCTTGGCCAAAGTGCCTTTGCTGATCATCTCCAACGAACCCTGGCCCCAGCCCATAGCAGCCTGCATATTTGCGACCTTGCCCTGCTCGACATAGGTATCAACCATCTTGCTGACCGTATTCCAGCGCGTTGGATGCGAGTCATGCGCCAATGCCATACGGCCCACCGGAAGGCCGGCAAGCGCGGCCCCGGCCCCCAGAAAAGCGCCCCCACGCAAAAGCGACCGGCGCGAAACTTCGGGTGTAGAGAAATGCTGGGGCTTCATGTCGGTTTGTCCTTTAGTACGTTTCGCATATTGCGTTTGTTCGTATCGTTTTGCGACTGATTGCAGTTGCGTGGGCAAGCATCAAGAGGCGCTTGCAAATCAGAGGTGCGCTATTTATATAATACACATGCTGAACATCCTCTCATTTATCCTGGGAATCATATCCCTGGTAATCGTCATCCCTGCAACCATTCCCCTGCTTGGCTGGGCCAACTGGTTTGCGCTTCCGCTGATTGTGATCGGGGCGGTTCTGGGGCAATTATCGTCCAGTAAAGGCGGTCGTAATTTCTGCCTCGTCGTGCTGGCGATTGCGGCATTGCGGCTGACACTGGGCGGCGGGATCATCTAAGCTGACGCAAGCCTTGCCGCCTTGGCAAACAAGGTCGGCAATCCGGCTTCGTCAATCCTGCCGACCGGCCACCATTCGCCCGCGCCGGGCGGCAATGTGTCGCCGGTATAACGACGGACCGCCAGATCGAGTGTCGCGTGAGTGAACACATGGCGCACGGTCCCCGCATCGATCCAATCGCCGGATAATGGCGAATCACCGCTGCCGTCATTTCGCGCAGTCCATCCGTCATCAGGCAAAGCGCGCATTCCGCCAAGCATCCCTTTGCTCGCACGTTTAACCAGCCAGACGTTGCCGCCCCGTTCGATCCAGAATGCGGTTCCCTTTCGCTCCGGCTTCGTTTTCTTTGGCGGTTTGACCGGGAAACGTCCCGGCTCGCCTGTTGCCCGCGCTTCGCAATATTTCGTGAGCGGGCACAGCAGACAGCGCGGCTCGCGGCTGGTGCAAACTGTCGCGCCCAAATCCATCATGGCTTGCGCGTGATCACCCGCGCGGATTGCGGGTGTTATAGCGTCCGCGGCAACACGGATCGCCTTGCGTGCGGCCGGCAGCGGGGCCACAATAGCGAATAGCCGGGAGACGACCCGTTCGACATTTGCATCCACCACCACCGCCCGCTTGCCGAATGCGATGGAAGCAATAGCGGCCGCCGTATAGGCGCCCAGACCGGGCAGCTTGCGCAAATCGTCCTCGGCTTGCGGGAACGCGCCCAACTTGGCAATTTGACGCGCGCATTTGGCCAGATTTCGCGCCCGCGAATAATAGCCAAGCCCGGCCCATGCAGCCATGATGTCTTCTTCCGGCGCCGCAGCCAGCGCCTCTACCGTCGGCCAGCGGTTTATGAATTTTTTGAAGTAGGGCGTGACCGCCGCTGTCGTGGTTTGCTGCAGCATCACTTCCGATAGCCATACATGGTATGGATCGGCCGGCGGATGGCCAGGCGGGGCACGCCAGACCAGACTGCGCGCGCAAAGATCGTACCACTTTAGAAGCAGCGGCGAAATCCGGGCGGAATTGCGGTGTTTGCTGGCAGTCACGCTCTGCCTATGGCATGGCCTGATACCAGATGGAACGGGATGATCGAAAACCGCGCGCAAAGGCGCCGCAAATTGCGAAAAAGCACCTGTTTCGCAAATACGAGCGACCTCGCGGTGGTCAGGCCAAACAAATATCTGATTTGATGCCGCAGATCGGCCGCACGGCCTTCCGGCGGTTTGGGTTTGTGCAATCGTCTGTCGTGACACGCTGGCCTGAAATTGTCGGCCCGACGCACGCCCGCGTATGTTCGCCAGAAGCAATCCGTTTCCCCCCTGGCGAAAAAAGCGAAGGCATCTTGCAATTGGTCGTTTTGCCGGCGCACGCCCCGCTGATCCAGCACGTGATTCCGGAGATTATCGAACGGGTAAACCGGTTTTTCGGATATGCTGCCGTTTCGCGGGTCAAACTCCGGCAAGGCGAGGTTAAGCCGCCGCGTGCTGAAACGCCGCCGACGGCCCCGCCTTCGCTCAAGCCGATACCCATGGAACTGGGCGAAAGCCTACGCGATATTGGTGATCCAGAGCTTAGGACTGTATTGGAATCGCTCGCCCGATCAATGGGCAGCCCTGACGACGAGACAGAGTGACTATGAAATCAGTTTTGAAAGCAGCACTGCTTGGTGCGGTAGCCCTGATGTGCACCGCGGCAAATACAAACTGGAATACCTCTGTCACGTTGACAGAGGGCGGCCATCTGATCGGCAATCCCGATGCCAAACTCAAGATTACCGAATTCATCAGCTATACCTGCCCGCATTGCGCCAATTTTGCGCGCGAGGGCGAAGCGCCTCTGCAACTGGCATATGTCGGTCCAGGCCGGGCAAATCTCGAAATCCGTCATCTGATATTGAACCAGGTCGATCTTGCGGCGGCCATGCTGACCTGGTGCGGCGACAAATCCCGGTTTCCCGCCAATCATGCTGCTTTCATGTACCGTCAGGACGAATGGCTGGGCGAAGCGCGCAAGACATCCGCGGCACAGCGGTCAAGGTGGCAGAATCAGGATCTTCGCACACGCAACCGCGCCATTGCCGACGATCTGGGATTTTACCGGATCATGGAAGGGCGCGGTTATTCTCGGATCGAAACCGAAACCTGCCTCGCTGACGCGGCAATGGCGGACCAGTTGATGCTGAACACGCAGCTAAACGGCGAAGTCCACGGCGTCCGCGCGACGCCCAGCTTTCAGGTCAACGGCAAACTGCAGGACGCGGTGCACGAATGGTCCACGCTCGAACCAGTGCTTGGCGCTGCGTTAAGGGAAATTGCCGCAGACTGAACTTGCAGCGCATTCTAATGTGTGGATACCTGCGAGTATAACTTTAACCCCGCCCTGCGTTGGGCTAACTTGGGTCAACTCCTTTGGGGAATATAAGAATATGAACACGATCCGCCGCTTTTCATTTGCCGCTATTGCGCTGCCATTGTCCCTCGCGATTGCCGGATGTGGTGCCGAAACTGCCGAAGGCGAAGCCCCAGAAGGCGATGCGATTGCCGCAATCGAGGCGCCCGGAGGTCAGGCATGGTCCGAAACAGTGACTGTTTCAGAGGAAGACGGCTATATTCTCGGCAATCCCGAAGCGCCGGTGAAACTGCTCGAATATGCGTCGCTCACCTGCCCCGCCTGTGCAGCCTTTTCCGCAGATGCCAGCGAGAAAATCCGCGATAAATACGTGGCTTCGGGGGTCGTCAGCTACGAACTTCGCAATTTGATCCGCGGGCCGGATGATCTGATGCTGGCCCGGCTGGTTCGCTGCGGCGCGAAGGAAAGCATGATCCCGCTGTCGGACCAGGTCTGGGCAAACCTGCAAGCGCTGCTTGCGCCGATTTATGAAAATCAGGAGGCTGCCCAACAGGCCATGGCAATGGCGCCTGATCAGCGTTTCGTCGCGTTTGCCAATTCATTCGGAATTACCGACTTTTTTGCAGCGCGCGGTATTTCGCGAGATCAGGCGCAGGCCTGCCTCGCCAATCCAGAAGAATTGCAGGCAATCGCCGATCGTTCGCAAACACAATCGGAAGAGCTGGGCATAGCCGGCACACCCACATTCTTTATCAACGGGCGCAAGATCGAAGGTAACCAGAACTGGTCCACCATCGAACCCATGTTGCAGGCGGCGGGCGCACGCTAACGGGAAACCTGCTATCGGGGGGAGGCGCTACACTTGCTGATACGGCGGCTTAAACTCAGCGGTTTCAAAAGCTTTGTAGAGCCTGCCGAATTGCGTGTAGAACCCGGCCTGACGGGGGTAGTCGGCCCGAACGGCTGTGGTAAATCCAACCTCCTCGAAGCGATCCGCTGGGTGATGGGCGAAAATTCGCCCAAGTCGATGCGCTCGGGCGGAATGGACGACGTCATTTTCGCTGGTACGGAAACGCGGCCGCAGCGCGACTTTGCCGAAGTCGTCCTGCAAGGTGCGACCGGCGACGGCGAGGAACTGGAAGTGACCCGCCGGATCGAACGCGGAGCCGGCAGTTCCTACCGCGTGAATGGCCGCGATGTGCGCGCAAAAGATGTTGCGCTGACTTTTGCAGATGCTGCCACTGGCGCGCACAGCCCGGCTCTCGTCAGCCAAGGCAAGATTGCTCAGGTAATTGCCGCAAAGCCGGCCGAGCGCCGCCAGATGCTCGAAGAAGCCGCCGGTATCGCGGGGCTGCACGTTCGCCGGCGCGACGCGGAAAGCAAATTGCGTCAGACCGAAGCCAATCTGGCGCGGCTGGATGATCTGATGGCGGGCCTGGACAGCCAGATGGCAAGCCTGCGCCGACAAGCCAGCCAGGCGGATCGTTACACCAAACTGTCTGGCCAAATCCAGGTCGCCGAGGCCCGCTTGCTGTATGCGCGGTGGCGCGACGCTGCCCGCGCTGCGGAAACCGCGCGCGCGGAAGCGCAGCAAGCCGAACAACAGGTTGCAGAAGCCAAAGCGGCAACAGATATCGCGCAAAAAGAACAGGCAACTGCCGCGCAGAAACTTGGCCGGGCGCGTGACGAATTGGCGGACCGCCGAGACGATGCAAGCGCGCACGGCCACCGGATGGCGGCGCTTACCGGCAAGCTGGAAGCGGCCGAACAGCGGCTTGCCGATCTTGACCGCCAGAAAGCGCGGCTCGAAGAAGATCGCAGCGAAGCTGACCGGATGACCCGCGACGCTGCGGAAGCGTTGGCACGGCTGACAAAAGAGCTGGCCGATAGCGCGCAAATGCTCGGGGCTGACGAAGCGCTGCGCCCCGGCATCGCCGCGAAACTGGAAGACACCGATCGTGCCGGACGCACTGCCGAGCTGGCATTGGCGAAGGCGACTGCCGCTCAGGCGGGGGTCGAGGCTGAATGGCGCGTCGCCGAAGCCGAGGTGGAACAGGCGCGCGCGAGGGTGAGCCGGCTTGAAAGCGAGCTGAGCCGTCACGATGCTGCGCGCCGCGAATTAACTGAAGCAGGCGATCCTGACAGCGCCGTCATGCAGGCTCAGGCTGCTGCAGATGAAGCTGCTAACCAATTGTCGGCTCTGCGTGAAAAACTGGAACAGCAGCGTACACTCAAGGAGACGTTAGCTGCTGAGCGAGACGAAACTGCCAGTATCTTTGCCGCTGCAAAGGCTGAACTGGCCGGGCTAGAGCGCGAACACGCGGTCCTCGCACGTGACCGGGATTCGCGCGTAAAACAGGCTGCAAACAGGCAAGGCCTTCGCTCTGCGCTTGATCATATACGTGCCCAGCGCGGTTACGAACGCGCATTGGCTGCTGTGCTGGGCCGCGATGCCAAGGCACGTCTCGGTACACCTGACGGCGCGGGCGATGGCCGGTACTGGACCGGTACGGAGCCGCCCGCGCCCGTCAGCGACAGCATCGCCAACCATATTACGGATTGCCCGGCCGAACTGGCCGCACGGCTCGCGCTTGTCCATGTCGTGAAACTGGATGACGGGCGGACTCTCGCGCCCGGCCATTGGCTGGTTACACGGGACGGCCAATTGCGCCGCTGGGATGGGTTTGTGGCACGCGGTGAAGGCGCTGGTGAGGCCGCCCGTCTGGAAGCGGAAAACCGGCTTGCGGAACTCGAGCAATTGTTGCCCGGGCAGCGCGCCGAAACCCGCAAAGCCGGCGAAGATCAAGATTTCGCGCAGCAGGAACTATCGTCACTGCAGCAAGGCTTGGTAGTGCTGGAGCGGCAATTCGCCACAGCTTCGGACGAGGAGCGCCGCGCGCTGCGATCGCTGGATCAGGCTGAAGGCGAACGCGAACGGATGGCCTCCCGACTCGCAGAACTCGGCAAGATACAAGGCGGGCTGGCCGATCAGCGCAAACAGGCTGAAATAGAATTCGCGTTGGCCGAGAGAAAGCGCGCTGCCCTGCCCGATGCCGATGCAGGACGTGCGGCTTTGAAAGCAGCGCAAGCAAAACATGACGCGGCGCGCTCCGCATTGCAGGCCGCCACAGCCGATCTGGCAGCGCACGACCAATCGCTCGCCGTAGCGCGCGAGCGGGCTGCCACCCGGCGGGCGGATATGGCCGGGTGGCAGTCGCGGTCAGGCGATGCGACAAAACGGCTCGCTGAAACGGAGCGGCGGTTTGAAGAAATCGCCGGGGAACGCGCAGTCGTCGCCGCCAAGCCCGCAGGTTTGATCAAGGAAATTGAGCAGGGAGATACGGTTCGCGAGAGGTTGAGCCATGAACTGGAAGCGGCTGAGCTCGCAGTCGGCCATACGACCGAAAATGCCCGACTTGCAGACCTCAAACTCGCCGAACACACCGAAACATTGGCTACTGCACGCGAAGCCCGCGCCGGATTGGGTGCGCGCGCGGAAAATGAAGAGGAGCGGCGAAGCGAAATGGGCCGCATTTCGGGTGAAAGGTTCCAATGCTCACCGCCAATGCTGGCCGAGAAGTTTGCATTTGATGCCGAGTCAATCGGCGGATCGGGCGAAGAATCGGTTGAGCTGGACCGTTTGACCGCCAGCCGTGAGAGGATCGGGCCGGTCAATCTGGTCGCCGCCGACGAACTCGCCAAAATGGAAAATCAGCACGGGTCAAGCGCGGCGGAGCAAGCGGAACTGGCTGAAGCGGTCAATCGGCTGCGCGGCTCCATCGGTAATCTCAACCGCGAAGGCCGCGAACGCCTGAAGCGCGCATTCGACCAGGTGGACACGCATTTCCGCCGTCTGTTCACGCGTTTGTTCGAAGGTGGTCAGGCGCATCTCGCGCTTATCGACAGCGACGACCCACTGGAAGCCGGGCTCGAAATATTTGCCCAGCCACCGGGCAAGCGCCTGCAATCCCTAACCCTGTTATCGGGCGGAGAGCAGGCTCTGACTGCCATTGCGCTGATCTTTGCCCTGTTCCTCACCAATCCGGCACCGATTTGTGTGCTCGACGAAGTGGATGCGCCGCTGGACGACGCCAATATCGACCGATTTTGCGACTTGCTTGATCAGATGGTCAAGGAAACGGACACGCGCTATCTTATCGTGACGCACAATGCCGTCACCATGAGCAGGATGCATCGCCTGTTTGGTGTTACAATGGTCGAACAGGGTGTCAGCCGGCTGGTAAGCGTGAATCTGGATACGGCCGAAGAATTACTCGCCGCAGAATAGCAGCTAGCCTGCCACTATCCCTTTTACCGCCATCACCATCAGCCCCGCCCCGATGATCGCTGTGCCCATCGTCAGTCCCAGCCAGGGCACCCATCCGACATTGTCGATCCGGCTGCGCTTGCCGCGGCGGCGCTCCATCACCATGCTGAATATCGCCAGCAGAAAAAAGGCAATGCCCCACAGGCCGAGGATTTCGGCGTCGCTGGCAAAGGTGAAGAATTGATGCAGCATCGGTTCCGCCGCGCATATGGGCGGAACCGCTGCAACCTTCAATGCACCCGCTTGCCGAAACCGCGCCGCGCACTAAAGCAGCGGCGATGACTGCAGCACTTCCCCGCCAACGCCCGCTATTCGCGCTGCTTATCCGGTTGGCGGCGATGGTGGCGCTTTCGACGATGGCGTTGTTTGTCAAACTCGCCAGCGAAAGCGGTATCCATATTGCGGAAATACTTTTCTGGCGGCAGTTTATCACGCTGCCGCTGCTTGGCGGCTGGCTCGCCCTGACCGGACAAGCAATGCTGTTCACCACCCGCCGCCCGGGCATGCACGCCAAACGCGCAGCCTACGGTATGACCGGCATGGTCCTGATTTTTACAGCCCTGACGCTGCTTCCGCTTGCCGAAGCGACGGTGTTCAACTTTACCAGCACGATCTGGGCGGTGATCCTGTCGGTATTTCTGCTGCGTGAAAAAGTCGGTCGGTACCGCTGGCTGGCGGTCATCCTGGGATTTACCGGGGTGTTGGTAATCGCGCAGCCAGGAGGCGGAAACATCAATCTTGCGGGCGCAGCAGCCGCGCTCGGCGGCGCATTCATGGTGGCTTTGATCTCGATCCAGATCCGCGACATGAACAGGACCGAACACCAATTGACGATCGTGTTCTATTTTGCCGCTTTCAGTGCGCCTGTGCTGCTGTGTTTCATGCCTTTCGTGTTTGCACCGCACGACATGTATCAGTGGCTGGTCATCGCAGGGTTAGGATTGTCGGGTCTGGCCGGGCAGGTTCTCCTCACATTGTCGCTCCGCTTCGGCGCAGTCGCCAGCGTGATCGTGATGGATTACTCCTCGCTCATCTGGGCGACGCTGTTCGGATTGCTGGTGTTTGGAAACATTCCGCCGGTTGCCACCTGGTTTGGCGCGCCGCTGATTGTGGTTGCCGGCCTGATAATTGCCTACCGCGAACATAAATTGTCGATTGCCCGGGACGTGCCGCCGGCAGCCGCTTAGGGGAACCCTTTGGCAAAGCAATCGTTTTGCCGTTATCTACTCGCTGGAAGACAACAAAAGGATATTATCATGGTTCGCAAAGTATTTCTCGCCGTTGGTATCGCCGCCCTTTCGCTTACTGCAACTGCATGCAACACCGTAAAAGGTCTTGGAAATGACGTTGAGTCGGTTGGCGAAGCTGGCGACCGCGTACTCTGAACGGTTTTATCCCGCACATTAAAAAGCCCGCCCGAGCAATCCGGCGGGCTTTTTTATGCGGAATCAGGTTTCGCTAGACCTGCCTGTCGCGTCCTTGCCAATATGGTTCGCGCAGTTGGCGGCGCAAAATCTTTCCCGTCGGGTTGCGCGGCATTTCCGTGATGACATCGACGGTTTTGGGGACCTTGAATCCGGCGACCCGCTCGCGGGTGAACTCGATTACCGATGCCGGGTCGATGGTGCGACCAGGCTTGGCCACACACACCGCCTTTACAGCCTCACCCCACATTTCGTCGGGAACGCCGATCACTGCTACTTCTGCTATGTCGGGATGGCCGTAAACCGCACTCTCGACCTCGGCGGGATAGACATTCTCGCCGCCCGAAATGATCATGTCTTTTATCCGGTCCTGGATAAAGACGTAGCCGTCCTCGTCCATATAGGCGGCATCACCCGTGCACAGCCAGCCATCAGGCGTGACGGTTGCTGCGGTGGCTTCGGGCAGGTTCCAATATCCCATCATGTTTGACGGCGCGCGAATGGCAATTTCGCCAATATCTCCGCGCGGGACCTCGTTCATCTCGCTGTCCATGATACTGATTTGGACGCCCGGCACAGCTTTGCCCGCAGATCGCATCCGCTTGTTGCCTGCCGGATCGTGATCTTCGGGCGGCAATAATGATACCGTCCCCGTAGTTTCGGTCATGCCGTAAACCTGTGCGAAACCGGCTCCCGGCATCGTCGTCAGCGCCTCGCGCAGAAGGTCAAGCGGCATGGGCGCTGCGCCATAAAAGACGTATTTGACGCGGCTGAAATCAGTGGATTTCGCGCGTGGATGTTGAATCAGCATTTGAAGTGCGGCTGGCACGATAAATAGCCGCGTCGCGCCATCGTCCACCGCATCCAGGACACCGTCCGGTGTAAATTCGGGCATGATAATCGCACGCACACCTGACGATACGGAATTGATGCTCAGCCCTGTGCCGCCGATGTGCGAACACGGCATACAACACAAAATAGCCTCATGCGCTTCGAATACGGACCACGGTTTGCCGGCATCTTCCTGCGGCTTGCGCAGACTGAACAGGTTGGCGTTGCTCAGCACGGCGCCCTTGGGCTTACCCGTGGTGCCCGACGTATACAGTTGCAAGACCGCGGCGTCGCTATCGGCTGGCACGAATTCGGCAGGATCGCGGGCCGCAATTCGCGCCCACATCGCATCTTCGCTCACGACCGCGGGAGGGTTTTCCAGACCTGCACAGGCCTTTGCCGCCGCCTCCTCAAATCCCGCACCGATCACCAGAAGCATCGCGCCAGTGTCTTCAAGGATATAGCCAACCTCGGCGGGGGCAAGCCGCCAGCCGATTGGCGCGATAACCACCCCGCAGCGTCCGCAGGCGAAAAACAGCTGGAAATACAGGTCTGAATTCCGCCCGAGATATGCGATACGGTCGCCCGGCTTGATCCCCATGTCCTGAAACACGCCAATCATGCGCGCGGTGGCCGTGTCCAATTCGCCGTAGGTGGTGCGGCGTTCCCCCATCTGGGTTGCCAGGGTATCAGGCCGCTCTTTCGCCCAATAGGTGATGAACTCGTCAAACGTCAGCATCTCGTCCGTCACAGACCGCTACTCCCAAACCTGGCGCGTTTATCCGCACCTTGTGCGGCAATCATGACAGCAAGGAAGCGTTAGGCCAATAGGCTAGGCTATGCGGGTCTTACGGTATCGTTCGCGGTAAATCAGCCAGACCAGCAATCCGGCTGGCCCGGCCATCAATGTCGCGAACAGAACGGGCGCCTGTACGATGCGCGAGATGCCCTTCGCATCGGCATCTTTGGAAATCCACAATCCGACGAATAAATCGAAGGCCAGATAATGCGTCCAGCCGATCACCACGCCCCCGTCAGACAGAAAAATGCCGCGGACGCCTTCGATTGTGGTGAAGTTGGCACCGCCAGCGGCTGCACCTGGCACTGGATTTCCGTCAATTATTCCGGTCATCAACAGAATGATGAAGAATGTGTAGATCAGACACAGCAAGCCAACACCCAGATATAGAATTGCGGTGTTGAGCAGGGCCGAGCGCGGCGCAAGTATCAACGCCGCCCACGCGGCCAGCGCCAGAATATTGACGAAGCTGAACAGCCCTTCCCACATTTCCGTCTCCTAGCGCCCGCCAATCTCGCTTGCCGATGGCGCGCCGGCCGGGGCAACATGGCCCTTGTAAACCAGCACAGGTTTGCGTGCAGCCAATGTTTCGTCAAGCCGCCGACGCGGTGTGAAGTGCGGTGCGCTGTGCAGGCTTTCATCACCCGCCACAGCCCGTTCGGCCACCGATCGCAGCGACGCGATCAGGCGATCTGTTCCGTCTTTGCTTTCGGTTTCGGTGGGCTCGATCAACATTGCTCCATGCACGACCAACGGGAAATAGACCGTCATGGGATGAAAACCCTCGTCGATCAGCCCCTTGGCAATATCGAGCGTGGAGAACCCTTCCGCGAGCCCGTTATCGCTGAACAAGGCTTCGTGCATACAGGGGCCGGAGCCAGCGTAAGGCGCTTCCAAAACGTCTTCCACGCTCCGCAAGATATAATTGGCGTTGAGCACGCAATCTTCGGCGACTTGCCGCAAGCCGTCCGCGCCATGGCTGAGGATATAGGCCAGTGCGCGGGTGAACATCCCCATCTGCCCGTGAAATGCAGCCATCCGGCCAAAGCTGTCTGGCTGGCGATCACCGGCGGTTTCTTCCTCCACCAATGTCAAAGTGCCGTCCGCGTGCAGTTCGGTGAACGGGATCGGGCCATAGGGACACAGTGCCTCGCTTAGAACAACAGGCCCGCTGCCCGGTCCGCCGCCGCCGTGCGGAGTGGAGAACGTCTTGTGCAAGTTGATGTGCATGGCATCGACGCCCAGATCGCCAGGGCGAACCTTACCGACGATGGCGTTGAAGTTTGCTCCATCACAATAGACATATCCGCCAGCAGCGTGGACCGCATCCGAGATAGCTTTGAGATCACGTTCAAACAGACCGCAAGTATTGGGGTTGGTGATCATCACACCGGCAACATCGGGGCCCAGCCGCGATTTCAACGCTGCCAGATCCACGCGCCCGTCGGCGGTCGCGGGAATATTTTCGACCCGGTAACCGGCAAATGCGGCGGTCGCGGGATTTGTGCCATGCGCGCTCTCGGGCACCAGAATTACCTCACGTGCGTCACCCTTGGCTTCCAACGCTGCGCGGATACACAATATACCGCACAATTCGCCGTGCGCGCCTGCCTTGGGCGTCATGGCAACGCCGTGCATTCCGGTGAGGGTAATAAGCCAGTGTGCCAGTTCGTTTATCACACCCAGCGCGCCCTGCACCGTCTGCACAGGCTGCAGCGGATGGACATCGGCGAAACCCGGCATCCGGGCAACTTTTTCGTTCAACCGCGGATTGTGCTTCATTGTACAGCTTCCCAGCGGAAACGGACCCAGATCAATCCCGTAATTCTGGCGACTGAGCCGGGTATAGTGCCGTACTGTTTCAGGCTCTGTCAGCCCGGGCAAAGGCGCCGGTCCTTTTCGCAGATGGCCTCTGAGCGATGCCAATACCCCGTATCCGGGCTCATCGATATCGACACCCGAATTGCCCGTACTGCCGAGCTCGAAAATCAGCTTCTCTTCCAGCATCAGCCCCTTGTCGCCGCTCACCGTAGCTGGCGCGTTTTTCTCACTGTCGGCGTGCATTTCGGGCTTCCAGCCGCTGTTGTTGGGCGCGTTCATTGCGCATCTCCTGCAAGAATTCGCTCCAGTGCCGAACCAAGCGCTTCTATATCGTCGCTTGTCGTGGTCTCGGTTGCGGTTACCAACAGCCCGTTTTGAAGCGCAGGATTATCGGGATAGAGCCGCCCCAGCGACACGCCGCCAAGCACGCCCGCATCTGCCAGTTCACGAACGATTCCCCGGGCATCACGCGGCAACATGACCGCGAATTCATTGAAATAATTATCGTTGATAATGGTCACGCCGGGCACCTTGGCAATACGCGCTGCAGTCTCGCGTGCCCGGGAATGGTTCAGCCGGGCCAGTGCGTTTAGTCCCCCGCCGCCAAGCAAGGTCATGTGGATGCTGAAGGCCAGCGCACAAAGACCTGAATTTGTGCAAATATTGCTGGTCGCCTTTTCGCGCCTTATGTGCTGTTCGCGGGTCGATAGCGTCAGCACAAAGCTGCGTTTGCCATCAGCATCAACAGTTTCGCCGCACAGCCGTCCCGGCATTTGGCGGACGTATTTTTCGCGGCATCCGAAAAGTCCCAGATACGGCCCGCCGAAGTTGAGGCCGACACCGATCGACTGGCCCTCACCCACCACGACATCTGCGCCCAGCGCACCTGGCGCCTCGAGCAAACCGAGTGCAACCGGTTCTGTCACGACGGCAATCAGCAATGCGCCCTTCGCGTGGGCGGCTTCTGCAACCTGTTGCAAATCACCGACCCGGCCCAAGATGTCCGGATATTGCACCACGACGGCACTCGTCTGGTCATCGATCCGGTCAATCAAGCCGCCATTGTCGGGCAACCCTTGAATTGTAGGTAACGTATCGGCGATCACATCTTTGGTGAATTTCGCCATGGTCTTGATCGTCGAGGTGTAATGTGGATGCAGCGCACCTGACAACACCACCCGGTTTCGCTTGGTAATCCGGCCAGCCATCGCAACCGCTTCCCAGCAGGCTGTCGAACCGTCATACAGCGACGCGTTAGCAATATCGGTGCCGAACAGCCGCGCTACCTGACTTTGAAATTCGAACAGGACCTGCAATGTGCCCTGTGCAATTTCAGGTTGATAGGGCGTGTATGCGGTGAGAAACTCGCCGCGCTGGATCAAATGATCGACGCTGGCGGGAATATGATGACGGTAAGCGCCCGCCCCCAGAAAAAACGGCGCATCGCCGGCATTCAGGTTCCGCGCGGCGAGCTTCCCCATATGCCGTTCGACCGCCATTTCGCTTGCATGCATTGGCAGATCGCTGATCGGCCCGCCGAGCCGCGCCTGATGCGGAACATCGACAAACAGATCGTCAATCGTATCTGCGCCAATTTTGGTCAACATGGCGACGCGGTCATCGGCGGTCAGGGGCAAATAGCGCATGGTTTTATAAAGTGCCTAAAAAGTCGTTATATTTCGCTTCTGTCATAAGATCATCCAGCTCTGACATATCGCTCAGTGTCAGCTTGAACAGCCAGCCATCTTCCTCGGCATCGGAATTGATCAGGTCCGGCTGGTCCTCGAGATCTTCGTTCAATTCAAGCACGACCCCCGAAACAGGCGTGTAAACGTCCGAGGCCGCCTTGACCGAATCGACCACACATGGGGCATCGCCTTTGCTCACTTCGGCGCCTTCTTCAGGCAGTTCCACATAAGTGATGTCGCCAAGCTGGCTTTGTGCGTAATCGGTTATGCCAATTGTGCCGACTTCGCCGTCAACGTCGATCCATTCGTGTTCTTCAGTGTAATAGCGGGTCATTGAACAGGTCTCCTCAGCGGAAGTAGTTGGTTGGTACAAAAGGCATTTTGACAATCTTTGCGGGCAAACGCCTGCCGCGCATTTCGATCTCAAGACTGTCGGAAAAGGCATGTTTTGAATCGATACTTGCCATGGCAATCGGATGCTGCAGGCTGGGCGAGAAGCCCCCTGACGTCACGGTACCGACCCTGGTTTCGCCGGCATAAACCTCTGCGCCTTCGCGGGCAGCTTGCCGCCCTTCGAGCGCAAGGCCGATGCGTGTGGTTGGCGCACCGTCGGCCAGCATTTTCAGGATGCGTTCCGCGCCGGCAAATCCACCCGCATCACGGCGTGCCTTGGAAACCGCAAAGCTCAATCCCGCGCTTACCGGATCGCTCTCGGGTGTGAGATCATGTCCGTAAAGCGGCAAGCCGGCTTCAAGGCGCAGCGAATCGCGCGCGCCAAGACCAACCGGCTTCACTTCGTCCATTGTCGCCAGCATTTCGGCAAGACTTTCGACCGACGCACCCGGGATCGAAATTTCAAAACCATCCTCGCCGGTATAGCCAGCGCGGCTGATCCACAGCGGCACTCCGCCCCAGTCGAACATGCCTGCCTGCATGAATTTGAGATCTGCCGCAGCCGGCACAATGCGTGCCATGACCTTGGCAGCCTCCGGCCCTTGCAATGCCAGCAAAGCCTGTTCGTCATGATGATTGAGCGTCAGGTCTTCGGGCAGCGCTTCGTAAAGATATGCTATGTCATCCCACTTCATCGCGCCGTTCACCACCAAAGCCAGATGCTGGCCGGTGTTGGTCACAATCAGATCGTCGAGGATGCCGCCATCCTCGCCCAGCAGTAGTGAATAACGCATTCGGCCGGGCTTGAGCGCCGAAATATCGCCCGGAAGGATTGCCTCCAGCGCTTCGGCAGCGCGCTTTGTATCGCCGCCGGGTTCTTCGATGGTAAGCTGACCCATATGGCTGACATCAAACAGCCCGGCGTGTTCGCGCGTCCAGAGGTGTTCGGCAATAATGCCCTCATACTGGATCGGCATATGATAGCCGGCAAATTCGACCATCCGCGCACCTTGCCCGCGATGCCATGCATCAAGCGGCAGCGCCTGCGTTTCGATGGCCTCGTCCAGATCCTGTGCGTCAGGCATATTTTCGTCAGGCATATTTTCGTCAGGCTTATTTTCGTCGGTCATGGGTAGTCCTTTCAAGCCACGCTTGCGGACCCCCTCTGTCGGATAACCTGAGAGCATCGCCCGGAACTGCCGGACTTCCCCCTTCGGTGGCCCGCCGCGATTGTGCGAAAGGCGCTTTCCAGAGCATCGCTATCGAACACATGCGGTCCATTGGCCTGAGAGATTCCGGGGTGGTTGCTCCTTCGGCGTTCTCCGATCCGAACTTCGAATCATGAGAACTCTCCCGCGCGGTTCAGCGACGTTTCAATTGGTTGCAGGCGGGGCCAGCCTGAGTCAATCGCCCCGACACAAATTATCGGTCGATTCTGCTCGCCGCGCGGTTGATAGCGTCATTATCGTGCATAAACCGGCCGCCAGCCTTTTGCGCGGCCAGCACAAGCATGGCTTCGGCAACGGTGCTTGCGTCAATCGCACGATATTTGCGGTTCGGACCTTGCAGCACCAGGTTGGTGATCGGGCTGGCCAGAATGCCGAGCCGTTCCAGTACCCGCCGGTCATCGCCCCGATGCCCGCGCAGCAATCCGGGCCGCAAAATATCCAGCCGCTTGAACTTCATCTTTTGAAACGCATCTTCCACCTCGCCCTTGACGCGCAAATAAAAGTTTTTTGACCGGGCGTCCGCCCCGATCGAACTGATGATTACAGCCTGGCGGGCTCCCGCGCCTTTTGCTGCTCTGGCGCTGTCCAGCACCAACCGTTGATCGACCGCCCTAAATGCGTCTTCGCTGCGTCCTGACTTGTTCCATGTCGTGCCCAGCGCGCAGGCGAAAACGGCGGCGTTGGCAGCCGCAATAGCATCCCCCCATTGTTCGGGCGGAGCAATGAGAACCTCCATTTTTGCGCCAGGCGGCAAATCGAGTTCACGCCGCGAGATTGCGACAATCCGGTAATCATTCCGGCCGACAGCGCGGCGGACTATCTCGCTGCCGATCAGGCCGGTCGAACCGACAAGAGCAATGCGGGTAACATCAGACATTGCGCAAACCTTCGGGAACACTGCCATAAATGCGGGCGCATTCGTTAATCGCGTAGCGGTCCGTCATGCCCGCAATAAAGTCCGCAATGTGCCTTGCACGTGCAGGCTGGTCTTCGGGCATGATCTGCCGCCAGCCATCTGCCAGTTCGTCGGGGCTCTGGTCATAGGCAGCATACAGACGCGCCACGACATCGCCCGCCCGCTCGGCCGTGTTCTGCTGGTCGGGGTGATAATAAAGCCGGTCGTACATAAAGGCTTTCAATTTGCGTTCCTGCTCCGCCATTTCGAGGCTGAATCTGGCCAAAGGCATTCCGGCGGCGCGCACATCCGCGATATTGTCGGTGCGCTGCAAATTTTCGCGCGTGTTTTCGACCAGATCGTTTACCATCAGACCGATTTGCCCGCGCACCAATTCGCGCAATTGACGCTCCAGCGGCGCTGATGGAAAGCGCGCTTCGACCAGACGCCACTGATCCGCGACGAAATCGAGTGTAAGCAGATCATCCAGATTCAGGAAACCTGCGCGCAGCCCGTCATCGATGTCGTGATTATCATAAGCTATGTCATCCGCCAGTGCGGATACTTGCGCTTCAAGCCCGGCAAATTCGCCCAAATCCATCGGGAATGCCTCGTCAAGCTGCGTCAGCGCCCAATTCGGGGTCTGGACCGGGCCATTGTGCTTGGCCAATCCTTCCAGAACCTCCCAACTCAAATTGAGCCCGTCGTGCGAGCAGTACGGGCTATCGAGCCGCATCAACGTGCGCAGCGTCTGCGCATTGTGATCGAAACCGCCATAACGGGCCATGGAAGACTGAAGCGCAGCCTCGCCTGCGTGGCCAAAGGGCGGATGCCCGATATCGTGAGCCAGACAAAGCGCTTCGGTCAAATCTTCATCCAGCCGCAGCGCCCGCGCGACGGTACGCCCGATCTGCGCGCATTCGAGGCTGTGGGTCAACCGGACCCTGTAATGGTCACCGTCAGGCGCGACAAAAACCTGCGTCTTGTGCCGCAGGCGGCGGAAACTGATGGAATGGATTATCCTGTCGCGGTCGCGTTGAAATGCACTGCGCGGACCGCGAACATCGCCGCGATCTTCGGGAAACTCACGCCCGCGACTGGTCGCAGGATCACTGGCATATTTTGCACGGTCCATCGGTGGCCGCCCTACAGTCAATCGTTGCCTAAAATCCAGTCTGCTGCCTTTTGGGCGTGGATTGTGGTGGAATCGTAGATCGGCAAGACATTCGCATCGATATCGACGACCATTTCCAGTTCGGTACATGCCAGAACGATAGCTTGCGCGCCGTCGCGTGACTGATTGGTGATGATCGTCTTCAGCATCCGTTCGGCATCTCGTGTTGCGCGCCCTTGCATAAGCTCGTCGTAAATCAGACTGTCGACCTGCTCGACCACGGACGGGTCGGGCGGCAACAGATCTATGCCGTAAGACACGAGATGCCGCCGGTAGAAGCC
The DNA here is from genome assembly GCF_037154015.1 of Altererythrobacter aquiaggeris. Classification (NCBI taxonomy): domain Bacteria; kingdom Pseudomonadati; phylum Pseudomonadota; class Alphaproteobacteria; order Sphingomonadales; family Erythrobacteraceae; genus Aestuarierythrobacter; species Aestuarierythrobacter aquiaggeris. Next base: position 962,192 of record NZ_JBANRL010000001.1, on the reverse strand, counting down.
TTCCACCATCACATTGTGCGTGCCTATCAATGACGCGGTTTTTACATTGTCGGACTGCATCTTCGCGCCGACACATTCGGCAATATGCAAAATTGGAACGTCGATACGCTCGGCCAGCTGGGGATATATTTTGTGCATGGAATTGGCGCAAATGATGATCGCTTCCGCGCCGGCATCTTTCAGCCGGTTACCGGCATCAGCCAGAATATCTGTCGCACGGGCCCATTCTTCATCGCTTCGCAGGCGATAGACGCAATTGAAATCCAGGCTTTCGAGCAATAAGGGCGCGCTTGTCCGTTTGTTGCTGGCCTGTTGGACGGCGCGATTGATAAGTTCGTAATACCGGCGGGTTGAGGCCCAGCTCATACCCCCGATCATACCCAGTTTGCGCAAATTAGTACCTTCCAAAGGACTCTATGACGTGACGAACCGTCACGCTTTACGTGGGAAGCGGGCGTCCGTCCAGACGACCGAAATACCTGTGCGAATCAAACGGGATCTTTGGTTAAGGACAGAGTAGCTAGCCACTCGCGTAGGTCATTTGCGCTGCGGTCTGGCGTTTCTTCCATCGGCAAATGCCCGATCTGCGGATAGCTGACTTCTGCGGAATTCGGAATGTGCCGGGTAAACCAGGCGGATGCGGCAAACGGAATGAGCGAGTCCTCCTCGCCCCACATTACCAATGTCGGCACACGCATCCCTTCAGCTTGCCCGGAAGTAAATGGAACCCTTGCGACATCAAACCGCTTCAGCGTCGCTGCGCGATTGCCGGGATAGCGAAGCATTTCCCAATAACGATCGACGGCCTCGGGTGTCACAATGTCCTGATTGTAAACACTGCGCGCATAGCTCTGTTCGATCAGCGAGCGAGGCGTGATTTGCGTCATGAGGTTTCGTAAACCGGGGATGGCGGTGATTTTATATGCCAGATTACCGCCCCCCCTGGTATCGCGCTTTACCGGGGCGCCCGATGCGTCAACCAGCACCAGACCGTCCAGCCTGTCAGGGTTCTCCAGCGCATAAGCCATGGCAATTCCGCCGCCCATCGAATTGCCGCCGAGTATGAATTTTTTTAGACCGAGCCTATCGGCTACCTGTGTAATGGTGCCGGTGAATGCGGCCATTTCATAATTGTCATCCGGCGCTGGTCCGGTCAGGCCATGACCGATCTGATCGAAGCGAATGACGCGGTAATCATCCTTCAGTGCATCGACCCACGGCTGCCAGGTGTGCAAATCGGCGCTCGACCCGTGAAGTAACATGATAACCGGCGCATTCTCGGGTCCCTCATCCCGAAAATGCACTGTCAGTCCATCCTCCAGAGCCAGAAATTGGGAAGGTTCGCCTCCGTATTTGGCGCGCATTTTCTGTGGATCGGTATCGGGCGTACGAAAAATTAAGAATGCCAGAAACAGCAGACCAATCAGGACTGCGAGAGTTTTGCCCAACAATTTCATCCGGTCACAATCCCTTGATCCAGCGTTCCATTGCAGCAACGCCATCATGATCGACCGTAGATTTTCCCAACTCGGGCATCGCCACACCAGGCTCGTTACTCTTCATCCGGTGAACCAGAATCGACTGGCCGGGGTTGCCCGGCACAATATCGAACAGCAGACCGCCCGATCCGCGCCCTGCCGCCACGGGCCGTTTGTTGATTCCGATCGCGTCAGGGGCCGACTGCTCCCAGCGCAGATCCAGCCCGGAGTTCGAGGCGGTTGCACCCGGCCTGTGACAATGCGCGCAGTTTACGTCGAGATAGGCCCTGGCCGCAGCTTCGGCGGGCACATCATTGCGGTTTTCCCAAAGCGGCATTGGCGCGGCCAGCTGCGGAACTTCATCAAGCCCGCCTCTTGCGGCAAATGCGGTAAGCCAGTCGGGTGACAAATTGCGCGCCTTGGGCCCGATCGGCACAACCTTGCCGTTCAAACCGTGACATTCCTTGCACTGGTTCTTGTTCGGGACACGGTAACTGATTGCCTGCCCCGAGGGGGTGACCAGTTCGACCCGCGCGCCGGCGAGCGCCAATCTCGCATCGGTCTGGTCAGCATCCCATTGATAAGGAAGCGCGAGCCAGCCGTCTGCGCGGTGAAGCAACACGCGTGTCTCAATCAATTTGCGGTCCGCGCCTGCTCCAAATGCAAAGGTTTTAATGATTGCCGCGCCCACCGGGAGCTTAAGTAGCCCCGCTCCACCGGACAACGCTTGTTGACCTTGCGGCAAATAGATAAACCGCAATTTATCCGCGCCATCGGAATAGAGCGGCGTGTTAAGCCGGTAGGCAGTGACGCCGCGTGCCGGTATCTGGGCAGGCGCATCGGCAAAAAAGCCGAATTCCGACAATGCGCGCGGCATCCCCCCGCCGGTCACTGCGGTATCGCTAACTTCTTGAGCCGGTAGCGTTGCTGACGGAGACGCGGCCAGTACCGCCGCACCGAACAGTCCCACGGATAAGGCAAGGATAGCTTTCTGGATCACGGGGTAATTCGTGCCTCGATTTCAGGCCGCATCTGCATGATGTAGCTGCGCGCACCATCCGCCTCAGTCATACTTCCTTGCACGGGTGCCGGCTGTGCTCTGGATAAATCGGCGCCGATTTCCGGCAGACCCAAGGAGACTATCCCCACACTCGAATGCGCCTTCAGGGCATTGCCCCCCAAACCATCCCAAAGCACAGTCGGTATGCGCCCGCCAAACGCCTGCGCCAACTGGGTTCCGCCTTCGAACTGCGGATTGAAGCCATTATTATAAAAAGAATTAGTTTCCGAAACGACCACTTCGCGCGGATAGGGATTATATCTCGGATCATCGAAGTCTTGCGTGTAGGAGACAACCATCACGCCCGCAGTCGCATTTCCGGAAACCACGTTATGGGCAATCGTGACATCATCATTCGCAATCACCATCATCGCTGCCCCCATGGGGACGGAAGCAACGATATTGCCCTTAGGGGCAAAATTGATCGTGTCATTATCGATGACCAGATTGTGATCGACCAACACTTCACCCCCGCCCATGACCGGCAGGTTTGGCAAATCAAACACCAGAATGCCGCCGGTATTATGGCTGACAAAATTTCCGGTGACGCGTGCCTTGCGGCTGTTTTCAATTTCGATCCCGGCGACGTTATATTCGGCAACCGAATTGCGGACGACGATATTGGTGCTTTGTCCCACATAAATGCCCGCATCGGACGCACCGCTTACATGAACACTGTCAACCAGCACTTCATTGCTTTCGACAGGATAAATTGCATAGGCACCATTTGTTTCCAGCGGTCCGCCCGTCCATTCGACCCGAATTTTGTAATAAACGATGGCATCGGCGCCTTTTGATTTTATCCCGTCGCCCTTGGGGTTTTCCATACCGAAGTCGCGTAACGTGACATTGTCCGATGTAACCAGCAACCCCTCGCCCGCGCCTTGTTGGGCGGTAAAATCAAGTACCGAAAATTCACTGCCTGCGCCGCGCAGCGTGACACCGTCGACATCGAGCGAAAGCCCGTCGGTCAGTTCGAAACGGCCTTCGCCCAGAACGATCTCGTCGCCCGGTTCAGCCAGTATCAGCGCTTCCTGCAAACGTTCTTGCGCGCCTTCACCAGGCTCGACCCGGATTGTCTCAGCCGACACAGGGCTTGTCCAAAGAACCGCAGCAACGGCTGCCATGCAGGCAAAGTTCACTTTTTCTGTCATAAGTCTCTCTCCGAAATGCATATTGCGCGATTCTGCGCCAGAAGCAAACTGTCCGGAGCGAGACTGAATGACGCTGTATAAATGTGCCTTGGCCCTCGCCCCGCTTGCAGCATCGTTGGCGTTTCCCGCGCAGGCCGCCGCGACATCCATCGCGGGCAATTGGAAAACCGATGACGGCAAGGCGATTGTGACGTTTGCACCCTGCGGCCAGACAATGTGCGGCAAAATCTCCCGCTTTCTGGTGCCGGAACCGGCTGGCGGAGCGCGCGACAACGCAAATCCTGACAAAGCCAAGCGCAGCCGAAAGCTGCTTGGCTTGACCATATTCTGGAATCTCAAGGTCAAGGGCGGCAGCTATGCCGGCAAGGGATACAGCCCCGAGGAAGGCCGCGACTTCAACGCGGCAATCTCGCGTGCGGGTAACAGGTTGAAAGTAAAAGGCTGCGTTCTTGTGTTTTGCCGTACGGTGACTTTTACGCGGGCTTGAATGTCAGCCAAGGCCGATGGCGCACAAGCCGGCGGAAGTCGCTGTGACAGTAACAACCTTGTCGTCGCCAATATCGCGAACACGCTCGACATAATCGCCCAGGTTCAATTTTCCGCCCTCCGCCGCGCCCAGCGTTTCGAGCCTTCGCAACTGTTCGATTGTCAGTCTGTCGGTCATCCGCCGCGCCATACAGTCTGCCGTGCGTTCACCAACGCCTGCGTCCGTAAGCGCTGTCTTGACACGGTATTGGGTAACTTGTTCGATTCCGCCAAAAAACAGCAGATAAACGCCCGCGGCCAGCAACGCCGCGATAAACACAACTAGGGCTTTTTTCACGTGCGGACCCTACCTCAGTCCATCGCCTTGACGATTTCTTCGACCATCTTTTTGGCATCGGACAACAGCATCATCGTCTGGTCCATGTAAAAGACATCGTTATCGACACCCGAATAACCCACGCCGCCCATGCTGCGTTTGATGAAGAAGACCTGCTTGGCTTTTTCCACATCGAACACCGGCATCCCGTATATCGGGCTGGTTTTGTCGGTCTTGGCCGCAGGGTTCACCACATCGTTCGCGCCGATAATAAAGGCAACATCGGCCTGCGCAAATTCAGAATTGATATCTTCCAGTTCGAACACGTCATCGTACGGCACATTGGCTTCAGCGAGCAGGACATTCATATGGCCAGGCATCCGGCCCGCAACCGGGTGAATGGCGTATTTTACCTCGACGCCCTTTTCCTTCAGCATATCTCCCATTTCGCGCAGCGCGTGCTGCGCCTGCGCCACCGCCATGCCGTAGCCGGGGATGATGATGACCTTCTCCGCTTGTTCCAGCATGAAGGCTGCGTCCGCCGCGCTGCCCTGTTTGTAGGGACGTTGCTCCTTTGCCTCGCCGCCAACCGGGCCTGCATCCGCCCCGAACCCGCCCGCGATCACCGAGATAAAGCTGCGGTTCATCGCGCGGCACATGATGTAGCTGAGGATCGCGCCCGAAGAACCGACGAGCGCACCGGTAATGATCATAGCGGTATTGCCGAGCGTGAAGCCCATCGCCGCGGCCGCCCAGCCCGAGTAGGAGTTCAGCATCGACACGACGACCGGCATATCCGCCCCGCCGATGGGGATGATCAACAAAAAGCCTATGATAAAGGCGAGCACCGTTAGCCCGGCGATCAGCGGCAGGGTCTCGGCAGGGCCTGACATCGCGAACAGCGCGGTCAGCACAATGATGGCAGCCAGCATTCCAAGGTTGATGATGTGGCGCGCGGGTAGCAGGATCGGCGAACCGCTCATCCGGCCCGACAGTTTGAGAAATGCGATGACTGAACCTGAGAAGGTGATTGCACCAATCGCGATGCCCAGCCCCATTTCGATCTTGCTGACAGCGCCGATCTGCATCGGAAGGCTGTAGTCGGTCCCGATTGTATCCATCGGCACAAGCAGGCCGAAGGCGCCCGGATTCAGATAGGCTGCCCAGCCCACGAGCACTGCCGCAAGACCAACAAGCGAGTGAAAAGCCGCAACCAGTTCTGGCATCGCAGTCATCGCGATACGGCGGGCGATAATGAGCCCGATGAAGCCACCAACAGCAATCGCAATCATGATCTCGGCAAGGTTGGCGATGTCGTGCGTTACCAGCGTCGTGACCACCGCAACCAACATACCCGCCATGCCGAAGCGGTTGCCGCGCTGGCTGGTCGCGGGCGAAGAAAGACCGCGCAATGCGAGGATGAAGAACACGCCCGCCGCGAGATAGGCAAGCGCGACCCAAGGGTTCACCGGACCGTGTGTCGTCGCCACCTCTGCGGTCTGCATCGCCATCTGGTCGTAAGTCATCGGATATGTCGGGCCGCAATCGTCGCGCATGCATTCAGCAACTGGTGCGGCAAGGAGAGAAAACATCATTTCTTCTCCTTCTTCTTATACATCGCCAGCATTCGCGCGGTCACAGCGAAACCGCCGAAGATGTTGACGCTCGCCAGCACCACGCCCGCCAGTCCCAGCCACTTCGCCGCTGGAGCCCCGCTCGCCGCAGCGGCAATCAGCGCGCCGACGATGATGACACTGGAGATCGCATTGGTCACCGCCATCAGCGGTGTGTGCAGCGCGGGCGTTACCGACCAGACCACGTAGTAGCCGACGAAACAGGCCAGCACGAAAATCGAAAGGATTGAAATAAAGTCCATGATTTCCCCAACTCGTTGTGCACTGTCTATCGCAAGTACAGCTTTACAAGTCGAGGGGGAGTTGAAGTTCAATCCACGCACGAAATGCCCGGACATTTCTGCCCGGGCATCTATTATGTGTCAGAATTGGCTGCAGTGCTTACATACTGGGCAGCAAAACCCCGTTTACCACGTGAATGATACCATTGGATTGCATCACGTCTGCCTGTTTGACGTAACCCAAACTGCCATTCTGACCGGCGAGCTTTACGTCACCGCCGACCATCGAAGCGGTTAGCGTTCCGCCCTGGACAGTGGTAATCGTCGTGGTACCGCCGCCCGCTTTGATCTTGGCAACCAGGTCCGCGGCGGTCACCCGGCCGGGCACCACGTGATAGGTCAGAACCTTTTGTAGCGCAGCCTTGTTCGCCGGCATCAGCAAGGTGTTCAGCGTCGCTGCGGGCATTCTGCCAAATGCTTCGTCTGTCGGGGCAAACACAGTGAACGGCCCTGCACTGCTGAGCGTGGCGGCAAGGTCGGCAGCGACGACGGCTTTGACCAGCGTCGTGTGGATCGGTGAATTCTGCGCATTCTGCACGATATTATAGGTCGGGTACATCTTCGCACCGCCAACCGTAGGATATGCGACGGTCGTCGTGCTTGTCGCGGTAGCCATATCATCGTTCATGTCGCCTTCCATGGTCATACATCCGCCCAGGGCAAGGGCAGAACCGGCGGCGAGCAGTTTCATCGGGATTGAATAACGCATTGGAAAATCTCCTGTTGGTGTCTGCTAAAACTACGCAAGAGATCGTCTTTTGGTTGCAAAGAATTTTTAGAAACTAATTTGTCAGTCGTGCGTTCACGACCTTCCCGTTCTGCGTCAGGCGCACTGCATCACCGATCTCCGCGTCCAGAACCGGCCTTCCCTTTTCCTCATCCCAAAATGCGCTGAGGAAGTTGTAGAGGTTGCGCGCGAATAACGCCGAAGCGTCCGCTGCCAGATGGCCGGCGGCGTTGCTGAATCCGATGATTTTCACACCATGCCGCGTTACGGTCTGGTCGGGCTGTGATCCCTCGACATTGCCGCCTTGTGCCACGGCAAGATCAAAAACCACGCTGCCCGGTTTCATGCTGGCAATCTGGACATCACTGATAAGCCGCGGGGCTGCGCGGCCAGGTATCAATGCGGTGGTGATCACGATATCTTGCTTGGCGATATGGCTTGAAACCAGTTCGGCCTGTGCGGTCTTATATTCGTCGGACATTTCGGCGGCGTAACCGCCGCTGCCCTCGCCTTCGATACCTTCAACCGTCTCGACAAACACCGGTTTTGCACCCAGCGACCGGATCTGCTCCTTGGTGGCTGACCGGACGTCTGTCGCACTTACCTGCGCTCCAAGCCGCTTGGCTGTCGCGATAGCTTGCAGTCCGGCGACACCTACACCCATCACGAAAACGCGCGCGGCCTGCACAGTGCCTGCCGCTGTCATCATCATCGGAAATGCCCGGCCGTATGTGTTGGCCGACGCAATCACAGCCTTGTAGCCGGCAAGGTTCGACTGGCTGGATAAGACATCCATGCTTTGTGCGCGGGTGATGCGCGGCATGAATTCCATCGACAGCGCCTCCAGACCGGCCGCGGCGTACGCATCGACCCGGTCCTTTGCGCTGAACGGATCAAAAGTCGCGGCGACCCACGCGCCGTCCTTCGCGCCTGTAAGCAGAGCAGGATCCGGGGCTTGCACAGCCAGGATTATATCCGCGCCGGACACAGCCTGCTCGGCTGTGCCAAGCTCCGCACCCGCCGTCTCGTAATCCGCGTCGGATATCGATGCGCCGTCTCCGGCACCCTGCTCCACCGCGAGCGTCGCGCCCAGGGCCGAGAACTTTTTCACCGTTTCCGGAGTGATCGCAACGCGGCTTTCGCCAGCGGCGCGTTCTTTCAGGATCGCTATCCGCACGTTTGGATGATCAGCTGATCAGCAGAACGACGATTGCAGTGATCACTGCAATCAGCGGCACACTCCATTTAAGCGTTCCGATAAACGAACCGTAGGTCCGTTCGGCGGCTTTCATATCATTTCCCATCAGGTCGTTTCCCTTAATTTCCAATAGCTGGCTTCCTTACTAGACAGCGCCGCGGAAAGTCTCAAGTTTCCTATCGAGCTTAAGCAGAACTTTACACGTTCGCGGTAAATACTGCCCTCGTACCGTAATGGGACGGTTGGGGAGTGGTAGCGACGGAATGTCGGACAACGAAGATCGCCTTTTGATGCTGATCGATGATGAACCGGCGCAAAGCCGCCTCATCACAGCGCTCGCCGCGCGCGAGGGTTGGCGCACGCTTGTTGTCCACGATGCCGAAACCGCAATTGCCACGCTTGGTACGCGCCAGGGGATGGCCTGCGCTGCAATTATCCTCGACCAATGGGTGCCGGGCGATGATGCCTGCGAGCTTATCGACGAATTGAAAACCCGCCGTCCGGCAATGCCGATCCTGATGCTGACCACCAGCGCCAGCCCGCTGCTCGCGGTAGAGGCGATGCGCGCGGGCGCGACAGACTATCTCATAAAACCGGTTGCACCCGACAGATTGATGCAGGCTTTGCGCAGCGCAACCAAGCGGGAAGCGCCCAAGGATGAATTGCAGCCACTGACCGAGAAAATGCCGGCCGTGCTCGATTTCGACGCGATGATCGGTAACGCACCGATTTTCAGAGCCGCGCTGGCTCGCGGCGCAAAGGCTGCGCGCGGACACGGCCCGCTGCTGATCGAGGGTGAGACCGGTACCGGCAAGGAAATGCTGGTTCGCGCAATGCACGCCGCCAGCCCGCGCGCGAAATTGCCGTTGCGGATCGTCAATATAGGCGGTGTGGCAGGCAATTCGGTCGAATCCGTTCTGTTCGGTCATGAAAAAGGAGCTTTTGCTGGCGCATTCGACCGCCAAATTGGCGCTATCCAGCATTGTGATGGAGGCACCCTGGTGCTGGACGAGCTCGACCGGCTGACGCCTGACGTGCAGGAACGGCTGGTAAAGGCTGTTTCGGACGGGGTTGTCCGTCCGATCGGCGCGGCGCACAGCTTCCGTGTCGATGTACGTATCATCGGTGCAAGCAACATTCCTCTGAGCGAACTGGCCGAAGCGGGACATTTCCGGAAAGATTTGCTGCAAGCAATTTCGGGCACGGTCATCGAACTACCGCCTTTGCGAGAACGGCAGGGCGACATCCCAGCACTGGCCCGGCATTTTCTCGCCAGGATCGGTGAACAGCCCGGATTGCGGCCGCTTTCTATTACCGACAGCGCCTTGTCGCTGCTCGCGGCATTTGATTGGCCGGGCAATGTCCGCCAGTTGCAAGCGGTGCTGTTCCGCGCAGCAGTGTTCTGCGATGGTAATGCGCTAACCGGGCAAGATTTTCCCCAGTTATCCGAACTGATCGGCGAATTTGACGAAACTCTTGATCCGCACCACGAAGGTATCGGCGTGATGCTGTATACTGCCGACGGAAATCTTCGTTCATTGGACGATATCGAAGCGGACGTGATCCGGCTTGCAATCGGACACTACAGGGGCCGAATGACCGAAGTGGCCCGGCGACTTGGGATTGGGCGTTCGACACTTTATCGCAAACTTGGCGATCTCGGGATTGATAACGCGGCATAAACCGCCTTATGGCCCGCGACATGGGTCATGAAAGTTTTTCAGAATTTGCCGGCAGAACGGCGCTCGTTACCGGCGCCGGGTCCGGCATTGGAGCCTGCGTTGCACGCTGGCTGTCCAGGCATGATATCGGCAAGCTCATATTGGTGGACATCAGCGAAAGCGGGCTGAACACATTTGGGTCAGGTTGCGAAATTCAACGTGAAGTAGGCGACGTTTCTGATCCCGGTTTTTGGGAGACACTTGAATCCGGCCTGGGTCCGATTGATTATTGCATCGTCAATGCAGGGATCGGCGGCGGCGGAGAAATCGCGGATCTGTCACTGGATGAATGGCGCCGGATAATGTCGGTCAACCTTGACGGCGCTTTCATGACCCTGCGCGCCGGGTTGCGGGCGATGCGCGAAAATGGCGGCGGTGCAGCCGTTGTGGTTTCATCAATCACCGGGATAAAGCCTGTTCCCGGCATCGGCCCCTACGGCGTTGCCAAGGCCGGCGTGGCGCACATGGCCAGGATCGCCGCAGCGGAAAACGCAGCCCACAATATCCGGGTAAATGCAGTGGCGCCCGGCGGGGTGGACACGTCGATCTGGGACGAAGGCGAACAGTTTCGCCAGGCGGTTGCGCTGCATGGTCGCGCGGCTGCGCTGAAAGTGATGGCTTCGACAACTCCGCGCGGACAATTTGCTACGCCCGACGAACTGGCGGGAGAAATCGGCTTTCTGCTGAGTGACATGGCGGCAAATATCACCGGAACCGTGCTGGTTAGCGATGGCGGTTTCAGTTTCTAGACGTCCAATGGACGCCGGACGGACGCCGGACGAATGTGACGATCAATCTTCTGCCGCACCCACAAGCAACGCAATCAAACCGATTATGCCGGCATAGCGAAATGCCGATCCAAGCGCCGCATCACGCAGCGCGTACGACCGCCAGAGTTCAAACCAGGTCTCTGCGATGATAATCCAGCCGGAGAAAAGCATCAGCACCGCAACGCCGCAGCCGCTGAGCGCCAGTTTCTTGCTGGCAGCAAAATCCGCCGCAGCAAGACCGCGCGCCTTCCACATCCGGTACGCACCCGTAAAACAGAGCGCGCTGCAAAGCGCCTTTCCAAGCACGATAAAGATCGCGCCGCCCAGAACAATCGCCGGGCTGGTGGTTGCCCGCCAAGGCTCCGCAGCGCCTTCGAATGTAGCCATCGATGTCGTCGCGGATACTGCGCCGGTCGTGCCTGCCCAGTCGGTGATGTTCCCGGTTACACCCAATAATGCCCATACTGCCACACTCAGTATCAGCGCAATTTTCAGAATTCTCGACATAAAGAGCCCCCTCTTTCTACCAGAGAGCTAAGCCTGAAATCCGGGTTTGTCTAATCCCCGGCCATTTCGCTGAAATCGGTCAACGCCGCGTCCCTCAGTCCGCGCCACACGTTGCGCGCCTGCACCGTCGCGGCAACGTCGTGCACGCGCAGCAGCTGCACGCCTGCATTCATTCCTGCCACGGCCAAGGCCAGCGAACCGCCCAGCCGTTCTGCAGCGGGTGCTTCGTTCGATAGCGCGCCGATCATGCGTTTCCGGCTTGCGCCCAGCATGAGCGGCTGACCCAGCGCATGAAATAACGCGAGCGCGTTGAGCAGGGCCAGATTGTCGGCCAGCGATTTTCCAAATCCGATGCCGGGATCAAGCACGATATTCTCTTGCTTTACCCCTGCTGCAATCGCCGCATCGCGGCGGGCATTGAGCCAGTCGAACACATCGAACACAACGTTGTCATATACGCCGTCAGCGTGCAGATTATCGCCATCGCCCGGCGCGTGCATCAATATGACGGGCACTGCAGCCCGGGCAACGATCTCCAGACTGCGCGGATCATGCCGCAGAGCGGACACATCGTTGATCATCTGCGCGCCAGCCCCCAGCGCAGCCTCCATCACTGCCGGGCGCCGCGTGTCCACACTGATCGCCGCGCCCATCGCCGCGCAATATTCGGTAGCCGGGCGCACACGTTCAATCTCGTCGCCCTCCCATACGGCTGCTGCACCCGGGCGCGTGCTTTCGCCGCCAATATCGACGATTGCAGCACCCGCCTCCAGCATGGCCGAGGCGTGAGCGCGGCCTTCTTCGGGATCATCCAGAAACGCCCCGCCGTCAGAAAAACTGTCAGGCGTGACGTTGAGAATACCCATGATCTGCGGCTGATCGAGGCGGATTGTCCGGTCACCCAATTGCAGCGGTGGATGGGCAGAACGCAACGCCGCCCATTGCCGGTGACCATCAGCAGCCGCATCGTCCGGCAACCGCGCCAGTACGTCCGCGACACCCGAAGGCGGCACAATGTCGCGCTGGATTACTGCATTGTCGCGCCGCAGAATGATTGCAAACCTGCTGGCGTGAACCATCCCGCCAGCCAGCCGGACGGATTCAGCTTCGCCGGTGGGCGATCTGGCTTCGCTTTGCGGATTTGGCGGGAAACCAATCGGGCGGATATAAATCCGGTTGGGCATCAATCCTCGATCGCCAGCAGATAATCCTGCCGGATAGCATCCACCGGCTTTACCGTGCCTTCATGTTCGATATGCCAGAACGTCCAGCCGTTGCAGCTGGGCGCGCCCTGCAGGTCCTTGCCCAATCCGTGGATCGAACCGGTCTGCTTTTCATAAGCCAGCGAGCCATCGGCGCGGACTTTTGCAATCCAGCGGCGCTGTTTGTCGAACAATTCGGTACCAGGCTGGATATAACCGTTTTCAACCAGTGCGCCAAAGGCCACCCGCGGCGCATTTTTCTTGCTTTGCATCGTCTCCAGCGCGCTTTCGTCCAGCGGCAGAGCCAGCTCGATCCGTTCCATGGCGACTTCGCGGTAGATGCTCTCGCGCTCGCACCCGATCCATTCGCGGCCAAGCCGTTTGGCCACTGCGCCGGTGGTACCAGTGCCGAAAAACGGATCGAGCACCACGTCGCCCTTTTCTGTTGTCGCCAGCATCACGCGGTAAAGCAGGGCTTCGGGCTTCTGTGTGGGGTGTGCTTTATGTCCGTCACGCTTCAGCCGTTCGGCCCCGCCACAAATCGGCAGCACCCAATCGCTGCGCATCTGCAGTTCGTCATTCAGAGTTTTCATTGCGCGGTAATTGAACTGGTAGCGCGCCTTTTCGCCCATACCCGCCCAGATCAGCGTCTCGTGCGCATTGGTAAAGCGGGTGCCCTTGAAATTCGGCATCGGGTTGGATTTACGCCAGATGATATCGTTGAGTATCCAGAAACCCAGATCCTGCAATATCGCACCGACGCGAAAGATGTTGTGATAGCTGCCAATGACCCACAGCGCGCCATCGGGTTTGAGAATCCTTCTCGCCTCTGTCAGCCAATCCTCTGTAAATTTGTCATAGATTGCAAAGCTGTCAAACTGGTCCCAATGATCGGTTACGGCATCGACCTGGCTTCCGTCGGGCCGGTTGAGATCGCCGCCCAGCTGCAAATTGTAGGGCGGATCGGCAAACACCATATCGACCGAATTATCGGGCAATTCGCGCATAGCTTCCACACAGTCGCCGTCCAGAATCCGGCCCAGCGGCAGGCCTGCGCGCACTGCCTGATCGGCGGCATCTTTCGCCAGCTGCGTCTCGACCTTCGTCTTGCGCGCGCGTGTTTTTGTATCGGCCAAAACCTGCCCCATTCCTGATTTCCCCCCAGTTATCCACAGGGTGAGTCCAAGCGGACTCCGCGTCAAGTGCCGATTGTCGCAGCATATGGTTAACGCCTTGCTAACCATAAAAGAACATAGCGAGTCCGGCACATCATGGGGTGTGCGCCGATGCCATGCGAACTCGATATGTTGGGGTGTGGCGGCAAGGACTCGCTTCACCGCAATTTCCGAAATCTACACCAGAAGCATCCGGGCAACGGGTGCAAAGCTGCGGCGATGGAGCGGCGTGGGGCCATGTTGATGCAAGGCCGCCATATGATCCCTGGTGCCGTAACCCTTGTTGCGTTCCCAGCCATATTGCGGATGACGCATGGCGGCTTCGCACATGATCCGGTCGCGATATTCCTTGGCAATAATCGACGCGGCGGAAATACACGGTTCGATCCCGTCACCGCCCACGATGGCGCGCGCGTTGGCCCAGCGCCATTTATCGCAGCGGCCCGCGGGCGTCATGTTGCCGTCGATCAAAATTTGTGCTGGATCGCGCCTTATCACTGCGCAAAGTTCTTCCACCGCAAGGCTCATCGCCAGCATCGTAGCACCAAAGATGTTCAGCCGGTCGATATCCTCCACATCGACAACGCCGATACCGAAAGCACAACGGCCGCGAATATCAGCTTCGAGCACGCCGCGCCTTTTGGCGGTCAGTTTCTTGGAATCGTCCAGCCCGGCAGGGCATGGCTTGCACAGCACAACCGCTGCGGCCACAACAGGCCCCGCCAGCGGGCCCCGGCCCGCCTCGTCAACGCCGATAATCAGGCCGTCGATTGCCATTTCGGCACCAAATCCGCTGTGAGGTGTTCCAGATAACATGATGACAAACGCTCTCCGCTCCGCCTTCCTTCTATCATCCAGCGCACTGCTGCTCGCAAGCTGCGGCGCGGTGGCGAATGGGGAAAACAGCCCTGACGCCGCGGCATCTTCTGCCGATGTTGAAAATGGCAAGCCGTTCAACGTCGCCGAGGTCGGGACTTATGACGAGCCGTGGGCGGCAGCATTCATACCCGGGACCGAGATTATCGTGGTAACCGAACAGGGCGGCAGGATTGTCGGGAATGACATCAGGAACGGGCGCGCGCTGTTCTTTACCGGCGTCCCCGAGGTGGATTACGGCGGTCAGGGCGGGCTTGGCGATATCGCCTTTCTGCCGAGCGAAGCGGCAGACACGCTAACCCCCCGAACCATTTATTTAAGCTGGGCCGAAGCAGGTAGCGGCGATACGCGCGGCGCCGTTGTGGGCAAGGGGCAAATCGTTTGCGAAGAACACCAGACATGCGACATTCGCGGGTTGCAGGTGATCTGGCGTCAGCCCAAGGTTTCGGGACGCGGTCATTATTCGCACCGCATCACGGTCTCGCCCGATGAACAATATCTCTACGTCGCTTCGGGTGACCGTCAGAAGAAGGATCCGGCACAGGACCTGTCCAACAATCTGGGTACCATCGTGCGACTGACGATGGATGGTAAGCCCGCCGCAGGCAATCCGTTCGCCGCGAGATCGGGCGCCTCCGGCGACATCTGGACCTATGGCCACCGAAATATTCTGGGAATGCAGTTCGATGATCAGAACCGTTTGTGGGATCTTGAACATGGTCCGGCGGGTGGTGACGAGCTCAATCTGGTAAAGCAGGGCCAGAACTATGGTTGGCCGATCGTTTCCAACGGCAATGACTATAATGGCGCGAACATTCCCGATCATTCCACCCGGCCCGAATTTGCCGCCCCTGCCATCAGCTGGACCCCCGTAATCGCACCGGGCAACTTCATATTCTACCGCGGCGACCTGTTTGACGCATGGAAAGGCGATGCGATCATTGCCGGACTGAAATCGGAGGCGATCGTTCGCGTTTCGATTAACGGCGAAACCGCCAGCGAGACGGGCCGCTATGCAATGGATAGCCGGATCAGGCAGATTGTCGAAGGCCCCGATGGCGCGATCTGGGTGCTTGAAGACGGTGAAAATGCGCGGCTGCTGAAATTGACCCCTCGCTGACCTCAAGCCGAATTGCAGTTGGCAAACCGTGCGCGGCCACTTAACGGCCCGCCCGGTATGGCGAACATTATCCCTCTCGGCGACGTTGACCCCGGCCTGATCGAAGCATTGCTGGATGCTGCATTCGGACAAGACCGGCACAAGCGTACTGCTTACCGGATCCGCGAAGGGCAGGAATATCTCCCCCCGCTCAGCTTCGCCGCCTTGGACGAGGACGATATGCTCGCGGGCGCGATCCAGGCGTGGCCCGTTGCCTTGACCGACGACGATGGCCGCCGCCATCCCATGGTCATGATCGGCCCGGTCGCCGTGCTCCCGGAAAAACAGAACGATGGTTACGGCAAGGCACTGATGCTGGCCACGCTGGGCGGCATGGCACAGGATGCGACATTGCCGCAGGTGATGATCGGCGATCCCGAATATTACGAACGGTTTTTCGAATTCACCGCCGCGCACACGTCAGGCTGGCGCTGCCCCGGGCCATTCGAGCAACATCGCTTGCTGGTCCGCACCCCCAATCCCGCGATATTGCCGTCCACCGGAATGCTGGGCCCGTGGGACCGCCCTAACTAGACCGGGACGCAGCGCTGTGGCATCCGTTCAACAATGCCTTACGAACCCCCACCAGAGCTTGCCGGATTGTCACTAAGCCAGATCGCCGAAGCGGTCGCAGCGCGCAAATTGCCGCCGGTCGATCAATGGTCGCCCGATGCCAGCGGCGACAGCGAAATGCGGATTGCCCGCGACGGAACCTGGTTTCATCAGGACAGCGAAATCACGCGCCCCGCGATGGTCCGCGCCTTCGCCTCGCTGCTGATCCGCGACCGGACCGGTCAGCATTGGCTGATGACGCCTTATCAGAAGCTGACAATCGCGGTGGAGGACGCCGCGTTCATTGCGGTCGATATGCAGCAAAGCGAAGGCGCTTTGGCTTTCCGTCTCAATACCGATGACATTGTGCTGGCCGGTCCCGAACACCCGATCATCGCGCGCGGCGACAGTGACACGCCGGCCCTGTATCTGGACGTAAGGCACGGCTGCGAAGCCCGGCTGAACCGTAGCACCTACGCCCAGATCGCCGAACATTCCGCCAGCCTTGGTGATGGCTGGAGCGTTCAGAGCCAGGGTGCGGAATTTTCCTTGTTACCGGGATGAGCGCGCTGTTCGACGAACTTGCCCGCCTGCACCGCGCCGGCCATGACGTGGATATTCACGATTTGCTCGATGATGCGGGGTTGGGACCGCATGAAACTTCGCGTGATGCAGCCGTGCTGATCGCTATCACCGACCGCCCTCGCCCCGGCATGCTGCTGACCAGGCGCCCCGACACGATGGCCGATCATCCGGGTCAGGTCGCCTTCCCCGGCGGCAAGATCGAACGCGGCGAAAATGCCGTCGAAGCCGCGCTGCGCGAGGCGGAGGAGGAACTGGGGATCGCACGCGGTGCAGTGCGCGTGATCGGCCCGACCGACCTGTTCAACACAGGCAGCGGCTTTGCCGTGACCCCGGTGCTGGCGGTCGTCCCGCATGATATCGCGATTACACCCGATCCCGGCGAAGTGGCCGACTGGTTCGAGGCTCCGCTCGATTTCGTGGTCGATCCGGCCAACCGCAGCGCGCACGAGGCCTACTGGAAAGGCGAAAACCGGCATTATTACCAGATCAACTGGGAAGGTTACCGGATCTGGGGTGTTACCGCGGCGATCATCGCGAACCTTTCACGCCGGATAGACTGGCGGGGTATCACCGATGGCTGACACGCTCCCGCCGGCCGAATGGACACAGCGCGATACGCTCGCCGCATTGGTGCGTGCCCTTGGCAGCGGTCATGCGCGTTGGGTCGGCGGGGCGGTCCGCGATACATTGGTGGGCAAGGATGTGCAGGACATCGACGCCGCGACACCGTTGCCCCCGCATGAGGTGATCGTCCGGTTGCAGGCCGCAGGCATCCGCACCATCCCGACCGGGCTGAAACACGGCACGGTAACCGCCATTCTGGATGACGGGACGGTAGAAATAACCACTCTGCGCAAGGATATCGCCACCGACGGGCGCCATGCCGAGGTGCAATTTGCCAGCGACTGGAAAGAGGATGCGGCGCGGCGCGATTTCACGATCAATGCGCTTTATGCCGATCCGGTGACGCTGGAATTGTTCGATTACTTCGGCGGGCGCGATGATCTGGCCACGCAGCGCGTCCGCTTTATCGGTGATGCGCGCACACGGATTGCCGAGGATTATCTGCGCATCCTGCGGTATTTCCGCTTTCAGGCCCGGTTCGGTGCAAAGCCTGACGCCATCGCCGAGGAGGCTTGCAGCGCACTTGCCGGGCAGCTCGCGGGCCTGTCACGCGAACGGGTTGGGTGGGAATTGCTGAACCTGCTTGGCCTGCCAGATCCCGCGGAAACGGTCGCGCGGATGCACACGCTGGGCGTGCTGCCAGTGGTGTTACCCGAATGCGGCCAGCGCGAAATCACAAAATTGCGCTCGCTCATAACCACCGAACAGGCGGCCAGTGCCCGGCCCGATGCGTTACGCCGTTTGGCGGCATTGTTGCCTGCCCTGCCTGCCGTCGCAGCCAGTACCGCATCACGCCTGCGCCTGTCACGCGCGCAGCAGGCGCGGATTGCCTGCGTTGCCGAACGGACCCCGGCCGACGTCGATAACCCGCGCGCCCTTGCCTACAATATCGGCAAGGATTGCGCGATCGACCGGCTGCTGTTGGCCGGCGCGGATATCGCCTCCATCCAAGACTGGGAAATCCCCGAGTTTCCACTCAACGGGGGTGCGATCATTGCGCGGGGGATCAAACCCGGTCCGCAGGTTTCAGCAATTCAAAGCCAGTTGGAAGACCAGTGGGTTGCCGAAGGGTTTCCCGATAAAGCCCGCGTTTCCGCCATTCTCGACACGCTACTGGCGCAATTGTGAAACTATTTTGCGCAAGTTAATTGCGCTTTCATAAAACCCCCCCTACATGGGCCCCAACGACCTGCGCGGAATGTACCGCGTAATCGACTGCGAGCGTGAACCTGGCCCACATAAAATGGCCAAGGTCCCGCAGCGATCAATCGGGCTCGTTCCTTTGTAAAGCTTCCCCCTCACGCTTGGGTCGCCGAATGACCCACTGCGCCCGGACCCATGTCCGTCTGGCGCACACTGAGAGTATATTTATGTCCTATTTCGAAGAGCTCGGCCTGGCCGAGCCTATCCTGCGCGCATTGAAGTCGAAGGGTTATGACACCCCGACGCCGATCCAGCGCGAAAGCATTCCTGCATTGATGCAGGGCCGCGACCTTCTGGGTATCGCCCAGACGGGAACGGGTAAAACCGCAGCGTTCTCGCTACCCTCGCTGCACAAGCTGGCGCAGGGCAATGTGAAGCCAAAGCCTGCGTCTTGCCGGATGCTGATCCTTTCCCCGACGCGCGAACTTGCCGCACAGATCGCCGAGAACATGCGTTTCTATGCCAAAAACCTGCCGCTTTCGA
This sequence comes from Altererythrobacter aquiaggeris, assembly GCF_037154015.1. Classification (NCBI taxonomy): domain Bacteria; kingdom Pseudomonadati; phylum Pseudomonadota; class Alphaproteobacteria; order Sphingomonadales; family Erythrobacteraceae; genus Aestuarierythrobacter; species Aestuarierythrobacter aquiaggeris. Next base: position 943,001 of record NZ_JBANRL010000001.1, on the reverse strand, counting down.
TCCAGTGCATTTTTGGCGGTGTTCCCGCCAGCAAACAGGCGCGCAAGCTGGTGAACGGCACCGATGTTCTGGTGGCGACACCGGGTCGCCTGATCGATCTTGTCGAACAGCGCGCACTGACCCTTCGCGATGTCGAAATCTTTGTTCTCGACGAAGCCGACCAGATGATGGACCTGGGCTTTATCAAGCCGCTGACGCGGATCGCCAATATGCTGCCCAAAGAGCGGCAGAGCCTGTTTTTCAGCGCCACCATGCCCAAGGCGATCGCCGATCTTGGCAAGCGCTTTATCGACAACCCCGTGCGCGTCGAGGTTGCGCCGCAATCCACCACGGCAGAGCGGGTCGAGCAATATTGCACCTTTATCAATCAGGCCGAGAAGCAGGCTCTGCTCACTCTCAGCCTGCGCAAGGGTATCGCCAATGGCGAGATTGAAAGCGCGCTGGTCTTTACCCGCACCAAACACGGTGCGGACCGGGTCGTGCGCCATCTGGTTTCGGCGGGCATCAACGCCGCTGCAATCCATGGCAACAAGACACAGGCGCAGCGCACCCGCGCACTTGACGGTTTCCGCCGCGGTGCAGTGCCTGTATTGGTCGCAACCGACATTGCGGCACGCGGCATCGATGTGCCGGGCGTAAGCGCGGTCTTCAATTTTGAAATTCCCAATGTTGCCGAACAATATGTGCACCGGATCGGCCGCACTGCGCGGGCCGGCAAAGGCGGGATGGCAATCAGCTATATCGCCCCAGACGAACGGCCATATATCCGCGACATCGAAAAATTGACCGGACTGCGACTGACACCGGTTCCGCTGATCGAAGATTTTCAGGCGCAGGCAAAATCCTTGCCCGCCCCAGCAAAGAAAGCATCGGGCGGCGAATATGCCGGCGGACGCGGCGCAGGCGGCGGCAATCGCGGCGGACGCCCTTCCGGCGGCAATCGCGGTCGGTCCGGTTCGGGCGGCGGTTCGGGCAGCAATTCGGGTGCCAACTCGGGTGGCGGCAAGAATTATGGCGGCGGGAGCCGCAGGAAAACCTACTCTGCCAAACCGGCCAGCGGCGGACAGCGCCGCAGCAGCTAAACACAAAAACCGGGCCTCTCTGGAAACAGGGAGGCCCTATTTTTACCTAGAACTTGTTATCCCGCGGGAAGCCTTGCGGCGGCAGGCGGCCGGCAGCACCGCGCGCGACTTTCCATTGCCACACGTCTTTTTCGGTGCGGGTCCTGTCACCCTTGCCGCCCATTGCCCAGCTAAGCCCTTCGTCCAGTGTCAGTGTGGTTGCATCGGACAAACCGCCATCACGGTAGCGTTGCAGCATGACGCCCTGCCCCCGCGCCAGAACGGGTAGTTCTTCCATGTTGAAGATTACCATTTTGCGGTTGTCGCCGACCACGGCCACATGATCATGCTCGGATGCGATTTCACGGACCACTACCAGTTTGACGCCCGGCTTGAGGTTGACCACCTGACGGCCCTTCTTGGTTTCGGCCAGCAGTTCGGAAGTCTGCGCGGCGAAGCCTTTGCCGTTCGAACTGGCGAACAGCATCTGGCCGTCCGGCTTGTGCACCACGAGGCCGACGATATCGGCCTCCGCATCGATATCCAGCGTGTTTCGGATCGGCTCGCCAAAGCCGCGCGCGCCGGGCAGTTTGTCACCGCCCAGCGTATATACGCGGCCATTGTTTGCAATCAGCAGCAATTTATCGGTTGTCTGCGCGTGCAGCGCAAAGGCGGGGGCATCGCCTTCCTTGTATTTGAAGTCGCCCATACCGTCATCCGTCGCCAGATCGACATGGCCCTTTGCGCCGCGGATCCAGCCTTTTTCGGACAGGATAACCGTGACCGGCTCTTTTTCGATCATCGCGTCCATGCTGAATTCAACCGCCGGGGCAGCTTCGGCGATGGTCGTCCGCCGCGCGCCAAGCAGCGTGTCTTCGCCGTATTCCTTGCGCAATGCCTTCAGATCGCGTTTCAGTCGCGTACGCTGGCGGGCTGGTGAACCCAGCAGTGTTTCCAGTTCCTCGCGTTCCGTCAGCAGATCGTCCCGCTCGCCGCGCAGTTGCATTTCCTCGAGTTTGCGCAAGCTGCGCAGACGCATATTCAGGATAGCTTCGGCCTGCCGGTCGGTTAGCTCGAACTCCTTCATCATGATCGGTTTGGGCTCATCCTCGGTGCGGATGATTTCGATGACCCGGTCGAGATTGAGGAAGGCTTTGATATAACCTTCGACCAGTTCCAGCCGCGCGGCGATCTTGTCCAGCCGGTGCCGTGTGCGGCGCTGGAGGATTTCGATCTGTGCTGCCGTCCAGTTATTCAGCAGTTCCTTCAGCCCCATCACCATCGGTGTGCGGGTGGCGTCGAGGACGTTGAGGTTGAGGCCGAACCGGGTTTCCAGATCGGTCAGCTTGTAGAGCGATTCCTTGAGCAATTCGGGATCGACATTGCGGTTCTTCGGCACCAGCACGAGACGGATATTCTCATCGCTTTCGTCGCGGACATCCTCGAGGATCGGGAGCTTCTTGTCGGCAATGAGCTGGGCGATCTGTTCGATCAGTTTGCCCTTTTGCACCTGGTAGGGGATTTCGCTGATCACCAGCTGGTACTGCCCGCTGCCCAATCGTTCGATCCCGGCATCCCTGTCGGCCTGCTTTTCCGCTTCGGCCGAGCGGAAGCGCCCGCGGATCCGAAACGATCCCCGCCCGGTTTCGTAAGCATTCGAAATCACCGCCGGACTGTCCACAATCAGGCCGCCGGTGGGCAGATCGGGCCCGTGGAACAATTCCATCAGCCGGGAATGTTCGACATGCGGAATATCGATCAGTTCCAATGTCGCGTCGATAATCTCGGCCACGTTATGGCTGGGAATGTTGGTTGCCATGCCCACCGCAATACCGCTGGCACCATTGGCGAGCAGATTGGGGAACAGACCGGGCATAAGTTCCGGCTCTTCATCCTCGTTATTATATGTCGGGATGAAATCGACCGTACCGTCATCCAGACCGGCCATCAGGCTCATCGCGGTTTTGGTCAGACGGGCTTCGGTGTAACGGTAAGCGGCGGCATTATCCCCGTCGATATTGCCGAAATTGCCTTGCCCTTCCACCAGCGGATATCGCAGCGAAAAATCCTGCGCCAGCCGCACCATCGCATCATAGGCGGCGGTATCGCCGTGGGGGTGATATTTACCGATAACCTCGCCCACCACGCGGGCCGACTTCTTGTAATTGTTGGACGGGTCCAGTTTCAGCTGGCGCATGGTCCACAAAAGGCGGCGGTGGACGGGTTTGAGACCGTCACGCAGATCGGGCAGCGAACGGGCAGTGATCGTGGACAGCGCATAGACCAGATAGCGTTCTTCGAGCGCGGAATCGAACGGCGCATCAACGATGGCGTCGAAGGGATCGGGGATTATGTCGTCAGCTTTGGTGGTGGTCATGCGGCCCGCCTTATCAGTGAAACCACTCGCGGAACAATCCGGAACGTTTCACCTTCCCCAACCGTTAAAAGGTCACACCCAATTCAAGGAGTTAACCAACATGACACGCGTACTTATCATGTCCACCGACGGTTTCGAACAGTCGGAATTGACCGTTCCCAAAGCGAACCTGGAAAACGCCGGGATCGCAACCGACGTCGCCAGTCCGGAAGAAGGCGAGATCAAAGGCTGGGATGACAAGGACTGGGGCGAAAGTGTAAAGGTCGATCTCAAGATCAGCAATGTGACGGTCAGCGAATATGATGCGCTGTTACTGCCCGGCGGTCAGATGAACCCGGATATTTTGCGCATGAACGCCGACGCGATCAGCCTCATCAAGGAATTTGCATTTTCGGGTAAGCCTATCGCGGCGATCTGCCACGCGCCTTGGCTTCTGGCCGAGGCCGATGTGATAAAGGGCAGGAAAGTGACCGCCTGGCCTTCGATCCGCACGGATCTGAAAAACGCCGGCGCCGAAGTTGTCGATGCCGAGGTCGTTGTCGATGGCCAATTCATCACCAGCCGCAAGCCAGAAGACATTCCGGCATTTTCCAAGGCACTGCTGGATATGCTGGGCGAACACGCCAAAAAGGCAGAGCTTCAATCGGCCTAAGCAACTCAAGTCAAAGAAGAATAATGGCCACGCTGGGTAAAATCAGCGTGGCCTTTCGTTTGGGCCTTGCTAAATTCTGACACCCTGCCACAATTGTGGCAAAAATAAGGCAATCTTCACCCGGAGAAGACTTTCATGAGGAAAATCAGCTTTTTGGTAATCGCGGGCAGCATCACACTGGTTTCCTGCAGCGACAACCAGCCAACTGAAATGACCGAGCGTATCACGACGACCGATGTCGCAATGTCTGGGACCGATATGGCGATGCGGCCGCCGCCGCCGCCCCCTCCTCCTGCACCGACTGGAGCGCCTGCCCCGGTCCCCCCGCCATCCTCGGAAGTAAGCCCGTCATCGGGCGGGTTTTCTTCGCGTGACATCAGCGGGGCTGTCGGTAGCCGCAGCGAAATGCCCGTCAGCGCGCCGAAAATTGCCTATATTTACGACTACGGTTTCCGCATCAGTGCCGAAGAAATCGCTCCGTTGCAGCAGAAGCACGCCGATATGTGCGAAGCGATGGGGCCGACGAGTTGCCAGATTCTGTCACTCAGCCAAACGGGCAGCGAAGGCGCTTATGCTGGCGGCGAGCTCCGACTTGCCGTGGCTTCTCCGCGCGCACGTGACTTTGGCGCAAAGCTGTCTGCCGAGGCCGAGGGCCGCGGCGGCGAGCAGGTTTCGGCCAGCATCCAGGGCGAAGACCTGTCCAAAGCGATAGTCGATACCGAAGCCCGCTTGCGCGCACGAACCGTCCTGCGCGACCGCCTGATGGAAGTGCTCGAGACGCGCCGCGGCACAGTCGCCGAACTCGTCGAGGCCGAGCGCGGTGTGGCACAAGTGAATGAAGAAATCGATCAGGCGCGCAGCTGGTTATCCGAGATGAAAACCCGTGTCGCGTTCAGCCGCGTCAACATTGCCTACCGGTCGGGTACGCCCGAAACCGGCGGCTTCTTTGATCCCATCAGGAGCGCGTTTGGGTCGATCGGCTCGATTCTGGGCGTGATGGTAGCAGCGCTGATTGTTCTGCTGGCAATCGGCCTTCCTATCGCGGCGATCATAGCGGCCATTCTGTGGGGCCGCCGCCGCTACACAAGCGATCAGGACGAACCAATCGAAGCGGAAGTTATGCCGAAATCCGACTCAAGCGCCTGAATTACAGGCCGCGCATATCCCGGCTTTCGCCCGGGACATGCACTTCAAGGCCGTCCAGTTCGTCTGTCAGGTCAATCTGGCAGGACAGGCGGCTGGTTGGCTGAACCCCAGCGGCAAGGTCGAGCATATCTTCCTCTTCCTCGCTTGCCGCGACCAGTTTGCCGAACCACTCGCGCGCCACAATGACGTGACATGTGGAACAGGCCATTTGACCCTCGCAAGTGCCCTCCAGCGGTAAGCCTGCGGCCTGTCCGGCTTCGAGCAGCGAGATGCCGCGCTCGGCGCACGTATCTATCATGTCACCGCGGGCGGAGACGAATTTTACCTTAACAGTCATAATTGCGCCTCTGCGGCGTGATTGATCGCACTGGCTGCTTCTTCCAGCTCTTTGGCAGTCGTATAGCGCCCGAAACCAAGCCTGATGGACGATTTTGCCTGTTTGTCGTCCAGCCCGATTGCCTTGAGCACATGGCTGGGCCGCCCCGAACCGCTGGCACAGGCCGATCCGGCAGAGAACGCCACGCCGCGAACTTCTGATATCAACCGGTTTGCATCAAGACCTTCACGGCGGATGTTGAGATTGCCGTGCCAGCGCGCGTCCGCGCTGCCATTCAAGGTCCAGTTGCCGAACAATTCGAGCGCGAGGTTCCACAGACTTTCGATGTGCTTTGCGTCAGCGTTGCGGCGCTCCATTGCCAGCTTCGCAGCAGCACCGAACCCGGCACATAACGCAGGGCTCAATGTTCCAGAGCGGAGGCTGCCTTCCTGTCCGCCGCCGGTCGATGTGGTCTCCAGTTCCACCCCGCTGCGCAACCACAGCGCACCGATGCCCTTTGGCCCGTGCATCTTGTGGCCGGTGATGGCGATCATGTCTGCATGAGCGACCTCGATCTTGCCCGCTGCCTGAACCGCATCGACCAACAACAGCGCGCCCGATTTGCGCGCTCTGCGTTCGACCTCGACGATGGGCTGGACAGAACCAATCTCGTTGTTGACCTGCATCACCGCTATCATGCGCGGCTTGTTTTCGAACTTGTAATCAAGGTTTACCAACCCATCCCCGCCAACCGGCCAACGCTCGGCCGGGCCAACCGCATCCGCCGTATCACCCACTGCCGAATGTTCGATGGCCGACACCGCAATCGGCCCGGAACCCGGCGCGCCGCGAATGGCCAGATTGATTGCTTCGGTCGCGCCCGATGTAAAAATCACTTTCCCGTCTGGCGGAAGCAGCGCCGCAACGCGTTCGCGCGCCAGTTCTATCGCCGCCGCTGCCTGACGCCCCAGCGTGTGCGGGCTGTGCGGATTACCGAAGCCGGTGCCGCCCGGTCCGTCCAGCCAGCGCAGCATCGCATCGCGCGCTTCGGGTGCAAGCGGAGTGGTCGCTTGGTAATCCAGATAAATCATGCGGCGCCTTCCGCCATATCTATCCATGCCGCACAAAAGCGTTCCACTTCCTCGCGCGTCGTGTTCCAGCCGAAACTGACGCGGATCATACGTGCGGCCAGTTCATCCGGCAGACCCATCGCTTCGAGAACGTGACTGGGCTTGAGACTGCCCGAAGAACACGCGCTGCCCTGCGAGACGGCAATGCCCGCCATGTCGAAACGCATCAGTTGAGCGCTGCCCGACATACCCTTCATCGCCAATGCCTGGATATAGGGTGTGGGACCGGACAATCGCGTATCAAGCCGCACACCGCCCAACCGATCGACAGCGGGAGCCAGAATCTCGCCAATCGGCGCGAGCACGTGCGGCCCGACAAAATGATCGCCGCAACTTTCCAGCGCTGCCGCCATCCCCAGAATACCCGGCAAATTCTCGGTTCCGCGGCGATATCCGCGCTCGTGCCCGCCAGACGGTGCGAGGAGCGCCAGTTTCTTCACCAGCAGAGCACCCACGCCCACGGGACCGCCGAATTTATGCGCTGACACGATGGCCATATCTGCCTTGGCTGGCACAGGATATTTTCCGGCGCTTTGTGCACAATCAACCAGCAGCAAACCGCCGGCTTCGTGCACGATTTCGGCGATTTGCGGTATGTCCTGCATGTTGCCCGTTTCGGAATTGATATGCTGGACAGCCACGACGGGCACTTCGCGTCCGCCGGCCGCTTCGCGCAGGATGTCCAGATCAACCGCGCCATCCGGCATGACAGGCAGCCGTTCCGCATCCGGCGCGGATCTTAGCAAGGCATCGTGTTCGACTGCGCTGACCAGCCGCGCCCCGCCTTTGGTGCGGGCAATCGCGATGTCCGCAGCCTCGCTCGCACCGCTGGTGAATATGATGTCGCCGTCCCAGCCAAGCGCATCAGTCACTCTGCCGCGGGCATTTTCCAGCGCCTGCCTGGCTTTTCGCCCTTCGGCGTGCGGGCTGGACGGATTGGCCCATAACGCGAAGCCTTCCTGTACAGCCGCCAGGGCTTCCGGCCGGATCGGTGTCGTCGCCGCATGGTCGAGATAGATACGCAGTGGGTGATCCTTATGAAGGTTAGCGCGATTGCGATTGGCTGGTTAGTCACTATATAGCCCAGCTAACGGCGTGCGCCACCCGCACCGCCAGCCAGTCCCAGCTCTTTCGAAAGCTAGCCAGCCAATGCCTACCGTAATTTTTCCCGGTCCCGAAGGTCGTCTCGAGGGACGGTTCCAGCCCGGGCCGCGCCCGCGCGCTCCTGTTGCCATGATCCTGCACCCCCATTCGCAGGGCGGCGGCACGATGAATGACCGGGTTGTGCAGCGGATGTACAAAACCTTTGTCGATCGCGGCTTTGCAGTCCTCCGGTTCAATTTTCGCGGTGTGGGCCGCAGTCAGGGCAGCTTTGACAACGGTATTGGCGAATTATCCGATGCCGCAGCCGCGCTTGACTGGGTACAGTCGATCCATCCCGAAGCGCAGACGACCTGGGTTGCCGGTGTAAGTTTCGGGTCGCTGATCGGGATGCAACTGCTGATGCGCCGCCCGGAAATCCGCGGCTTCATTTCCGTGGCGCCGCCCGCCAACATGTATGACTTCAGCTTTCTGGCCCCATGCCCGGCATCGGGGATCATCATTCAGGGCGCAGCCGATACGGTTGTTCAACCATCGGCGGTGCAGAAACTGGTCGATAAATTGCGCACGCAGAAACACATCACCATCCATCACGAAGAAATCCCCCGGGCAAACCACTTCTTCGAAAACGAGTTGGAAGAACTGATGCGGTCGGCTGACAACTATCTCGATTTCAGGCTCTCCCCCGACTGCCCGATCAAATAGGCTGATGATAAGCCGGCTTATGATGCGGTTGCGATTAATACGCTTACTCATAAGTATCTGATAAATATGCGATAATTCTTTCTTTTGTGGTAGCAACGGCGTTATGCTGGCCTCCATTAAGCCGCGCGGCAATGTACCGCGGGGACAAGTGGAGAGAGAGAATGTCATTTCTTGACCAGGCGAAACAGCCGCCAAACCCGCGTAGTGTCATTGCAGTCGCAGGAATTCACGCAGCCCTGGCCGCCGCGCTGTTTTACGGATTTGCCGGACCGATTACGGATCTGATCGACAAATCACCGTTTGTAGCGAACCAGTTTCCGACCAAACCGGCCGCCCCCCCACCGCCGCCGCCAAAGTCGAGCGAACCGGCTGAACCTTCTGCAGCGACATCGAAAGTCACTTCTCCGCCTTCGAAAATGGATCTTGCGGCGGAAAACACACTTGATGTTCCGGTTGCTGATTTTACGGGCATTGAAGATGTCGTGGTCAATCCGAACCCCGGCACAGGCACCAAGGATATATTCGTCGCAGAACCGGTGATTGAACCGCCGCGGACGTTTGATCCGGTTGGTGTCAAAGCCCGAAACAATCCCGAGACTTGGGCGCTGACCCGCGATTATCCGCGGCGCGATCTGCGCGAAGGCAACGAAGGCGTTGTCCGGTTCCAGCTTGCGATTGGCACCGACGGGCGCGTTTCGCGATGTCAGGTGCTGGGGAGCAGCGGGCACGCATCACTGGATGCTGTCACCTGCGATCTGGTAACCAGGCGCGCGCGGTTCGATGCGGCACGCGGCAATTCAGGCGAAAAGGTGACCGGGACCTATGCCAGCTCGGTCAGGTGGGTAATCCCGAAGTAATCCTAATCATTGATGATCCGCGAAAGCTCCGGCTGCGCTCACCCGCAGCCGGGGTTTATTCTGTTGTTTCTTCGCCCGCGGCGGTTTCCTTGATCTGATCGACCGGCGCGGTGCCGCTGCCGGCGGGCAAGGTCCAGATCGCCACGTTGATTGCCATGATGATCGCCAGAACCAGCATCAGGCGGACCTGCTTGGCATGCCCCCCCTGCTTCCACAGCCAAGCGGCACCGCCCAGCAATGCAAGTGCGGCAAGCGACAGTATTGAAAGGATAATATCCATAAAGTCTGTCCTGTATCGTTTTCTGCCCGGAAGCGCCGACTGTCACGTCGCCTGTCACATCGCCTGTCACATCGACTGTCACGTCGCCTGCCACGCCGCCTGCCACGCCGACCTTCGCGGTGGCCAGTGCGCCACTTCATAAGCCCGGCCCGAGCGATCGGGCAAGGCTTGCCGCAGGCGGTGGACCGGAACTTTAGCCCCCCTCACCCGTTGATAGGGTGGAACAATATTCGTTTAACGGGAAGGTTTTTAAATGGGAATTTTTAGCTCAATCAAGGATGCGATTTTCGGCAAGCAGGCCAAGGCGGCGACACCGCCCGTCGGGACTGCTCCAATCGCGCCGTCAGCTTCGTCGCGCAGTGTTTCGGTATCGGAAGTCGATGTGGAAGCTCAACTTGACGCGATGAGCGGTGCCGACAAACTGAACTGGCGATCATCGATTGTCGATTTGCTTAAATTGCTGGGCATCGATGCCAGCTATGCAAACCGCAAGGAACTGGCTCAGGAACTGGGTAATTCCGATTACTCCGGCTCGGCTGAAGACAACATTTTGCTCCACAAGCAGACGATGCAGGAACTGTCGCGTAATGGCGGGAAGGTTCCGGCCGAATTCCTCGACTAAATTGCTGCGGCTCCGCCGTTTGACACGCCGGGGCTGTGCAGCCAGACAGCGGGAATGAAAAATCCCGCATCATTTTCGATAACCCGCCGCCAAACCCTGTCCGGGATTGGGGCGGGTTTTTCTCTGGCTGCAATATCGGCGTGCGCTCCGCTTCGGGGTGCAGGAGCGATTGCTGCGGCAACCCCGGCAGGCGCACTGGACACGGTTGCCTACCGTCTGCTCGCGCATGAACCCGAACGCGCGACCGGCCTTGGGGTCGATACGGGGGTTTATGCTCCATTGCGCAGTCAGCTTACCGACAAATCCATTTCCGGCCAGCGCGCCTATGCAGCAACATTGCGCGAAGATCTGGCGTTCGTCCGGTCAACCGACACTGCAGGTTTCGATCCCGCAATGCGCACCAGTTACGAGGTGGTCGAGAGCGCCTATGCCACCGCACTGGAAGGTTTTGCACTACCGTACGGCGATGTAGCAGTGGGAAGCTGGCGCAATGCGCCTTATGTCGTCATCCAGAATGTCGGCACTTATATCGACATGCCGCGGTTCCTCGAAAGCAATCATCCGCTGTCCGGCGCGAGCGACGCGGACGCTTATCTCGCCCGCCTGAGACAGCTGCCCGCGGTTCTGGACGGCGAGCTGGAACGCATGAAAGCGGCGACGGACATGGGCGTGGTGCCGCCCGATTTCCTGCTGGCCAAAGCCGTTGGCCAGATGCGAACCACCTTGCAGGACGCGATGGTAGGCGGGGTGCTGGTGGCGCCTTTGTCGGCCAAGGCCGGCGAACTTGGCAATGGTCGCAACTGGACGGGCGAAGCCACCGAAATCGTGACCCGCACCGTCGCCCCCGCGCTGGAGGCGCAGCTTGCGGAACTTTTCCGCCAACAAAAGCTCGCCGGTTCGGCGCCCGGCATTTCTGCCCGTCCCAAAGGCGACGAATGGTATGCCTGGGCTCTGCGAGCCAGCACGACAACCACGATGACGCCTGACGAAATCCATCAACGCGGGCTTGAGGAATTGGCCGATCTGCATGGCCAGATGGATCCGATCCTCCGCGAAATCGGTTATACATCGGGCAGCGTTGGCGAACGGATGCAGGCGCTTGGGGCAGATCCGCGGTATAAATTCGCCGAAGGGGACACCGGACGCGCCGAGATTATCGCCTTCATCCAGGACCGGATCGGCTGGATCAGATCGCAGATGCCGCGCGCGTTCAACACCCTAGTCGATCCCAATCTGGAGGTTCGCCGCATCCCCGTGGCCGAAGAGGTTGGCGCACCGGGCGCTTATGGCGGCGCGGGTTCGAAGGACGGCAGCATCCCGGGCCGTATGTGGATCAACCTGCGGACCACCGATCTGCACCGCAAATATGACCTTGCCGATTTGACCTATCATGAAACGATCCCGGGTCATGTGTGGGAGGGCGAATATTCCAACACGCTGCCGCTTATCCGTTCGATTCTGGCCTTTAACGCGTTCAGCGAAGGCTGGGCGCTGTACGGTGAGCAGTTGGCCGATGAACTGGGCGCTTATGAAGATTACAAGGTCGGACGGCTGGGTTATCTCCAGTCGCTGGCATTTCGGGCTTGCCGAATGGTCGTCGATACCGGGCTGCATAACAAGCGCTGGAGCCGCGACAAAGCGGTCAACTTTTTTGTCGAACGTAACGGAAGCAAGCGCGAAGAAGTCGAAAGCGAAGTCGATCGCTACTGCAGCTGGCCCGGTCAGGCCTGCGGATACAAGGTCGGACATAGCGAGATCATTCGCCAGAGAAATCGGGCCCGGCAGGAAATGGGCGCAGCCTATGATTTCAAGGCGTTCAACGATGCGGTCGTGCTGGGCGGAAACGCACCGCTCACCGTGATGGCAAACAATGTTGGCCGCTACATCGCTGGCGGGACCTGAATTGCGCGATTAGCTATTTTTGTGATACGTGGAATAACCGGCGGAAAGGGCTGATTATTTTATGTTTTTACCTGACTATCCAACATCCGATGCGCTGGTCAGGGGTTTTGTCCTCGGCACTCTTGCGATGATCTGGGTGGTTGCGCTCATTCGCGTCAACGGCCTTCGGTCGCTTTCCAAAATGACCAATTTCGACTTCGTGATGACCATTGCGATGGGATCGCTGGTCGCTGGCGGTGCGCAGGCCAGTGAATGGAACCAGACTTTGCAAATTGGCGCAGCGATGCTGGTTCTGTTCGTGTTTCAGAATATCGTCGCGCGGCTCAGACGTTCGTCACAGGCCGCTGAACATGCGCTGCAGAACAATGCTGTGTACCTGATGAAAAACGGAAAGATTTGCGAAGCAGCCATGGCGGCGGAGCGTGTGACGCTGTCCGATCTGTATGCCAAATTGCGCGAGGCCAATGCGCTCGAAATCAACAAAGTCAAAGCGGTGGTGCTGGAGACGACCGGCGATATTTCAGTGCTTCACGGCGATGATGATCCCGACGCCGTGCTGACTAAGAACATCCGCGTGATTACCTGAGGCGATTGTTGCCGAACACGGCCCGGTGCCACAGCCAGAATACCGGCGGCAACACAAGTTCCAGTGCCCAGAGCACCTGAAATAAAGGGTCTGGTAATCCAGCCTGCAACGCGGACACACCGCGTGCCAGACCGCCGACAAAAAAGACCGCAAGAAGCGCAAAGTATATTGTCCGGCGCCGCCGTAAATTACGCGCACACCAGATCAGCGCAGCTCCGAATCCCAGAAACAGACTTGCATAAAATCTGTCCTGACTGTCCATCGTCGCGTTCACCGGAACCGAGCCGGGTATCGACGATGGACCAAACGCTATGTGGACCAGAGCGATTGCCGCGCAGGTGGCCCCGAACATGATTGTCAGGACTACCAGTGCGCGGCGCATGACTAACGTGCCAATCCGCCGATCAGCGTACCCAGCAGACCGCCCAGCGCGCCGCCACCCGCACCCGCTGCGCCGCCGGATTTCTGCTTGGCCATATAGCCCGCCGCTGCCATCGCAAGGATCGGGAGCATCTTTTTCAGGATCGACGGATCGATGCCCGTGGCGCCCGCAGCTTCGGCTGCGACGCCGCGACTGACATCCTTGTTTCCGAAAATCTGGCCAAGTATTTCGTTACCCTGGTTAACCGGCGTCGGGCTGCCGCCCAGCACGGCGTCCAGCAGACCGCCGCCGCCCATGCCGCCGATCAGACTGCCAAGCCCGCCCATGCCTGACGAGCCCGCGCTCTGCCGGCCCATTCCGGCCATGATCGCCGGCAGCAATACCGAGGCGCCTGTCTGGGCAGTTTTGGGATCAATTCCCAGTTCACCTGCCATGCTTTCGATTGCGCCGCTTTGTTGCAGCAATTGTCCAAGGTTCATCGCTTCATCCTTTTGTTGGGGTCTCTGTCTTTTCAACGCATCAGAGGGCGAAAAGTCCCATTTTACGGTCAATTCGTACATTAACCCCCGCAGTTGCGCCGCGCCCGAATGCAAAGAAAAAGCCCCCTTCCCCTTCTGCGAGGGGAAGAGGGCTCTCCTCTCCAAAGCGGTCGTCTCGATCAGGCTGCGGCGGGTGCGGCTTGTCTTACGCCTTCATCCACGTGCGCTTCGAATTCGGTAAAGTTATCGACAAACAGTTTGACCAGTTTCTGCGCTGTCCGGTCATATTCCGCCTTGTCCGACCAGGTCGAACGCGGGTCGAGGATCGCGCTATCCACGCCATCGACGGCGACCGGAACATCGAACCCGAAGTTTTCGTCCTTGCGGAACTGTGCGTCGTTCAGCGAACCATCGAGCGCTGCGTTGAGCAATGCTCTGGTGGCCTTGATCGGCATCCGGTGGCCGGTCCCGTATTTGCCGCCCGTCCAGCCGGTATTGACCAACCAGCATTGCGCGCCGCCCGAAGCGATGCGTTCTTTCAGCAGATTGCCGTACACACTGGGGTGGCGCGGCATGAATGGTGCGCCAAAACACGTGCTGAAGGTCGCCTCGGGTTCGGTCACCCCGATTTCGGTGCCGGCTACCTTCGCGGTATAACCGGACAAGAAGTGATACATGGCCTGATCCGGTGTCAAACGGGCAATCGGGGGTAACACGCCAAATGCGTCTGCCGTCAACATGATCACGTTCGATGGAACCGGACCCAGATTGTCTTTGGACGTGTTGGGAATAAACTCGAGCGGATAGGCACCGCGGGTGTTTTCCGCCAGCGAGTTATCGTCGAGATCGAGCTTTCCGTTTGCGTCCATCACCACGTTTTCCAGGACCGTGCCGTGCATCCTGGTCGTCGCGAAAATCTCGGGCTCGGCTTCTTCGGAAAGCCTGATCATCTTGGCGTAACAGCCGCCTTCGAAATTGAAAACCGCCGTGTCCGACCAGCCATGTTCGTCATCGCCGATCAACGTGCGGCTTGCATCCGCGCTCAGGGTTGTTTTGCCCGTGCCCGAAAGGCCGAAAAACACTGCGGTTTTTCCATCGGGACCGATGTTGGCACTGCAATGCATCGGCATTACGCCCTTGGCAGGAAGCAGATAGTTGAGAATGCCGAACACGCTTTTCTTCATCTCGCCGGCGTATTTGGTCCCGCCGATCAAAATCAGTTTTTCGGTCAGATTGACGGCAACTACGGTTTCGCTGCGCGTACCATGGCGTTGGGGATCGGCACGAAAGCTGGGCAAATCGATAATTGTATATTCCGGTACGAATCCGTCCAGTTCCGCAGTGGTCGGCCGAACCAGCAATGTCCGGATGAACTGGTTGTGCCATGCAAGTTCGTTGATCACACGAACATTTACCCGGTGTTCCGGCTGCGAGCCGCCAAACAAATCCGCGACATACAGCGTTTGCCTGTCTTTAACCGCAGCGAGGAAATCGTCTTTCAATGCGGCGAAATGTTCCGGCGTCATGCTCGCATTGGTCTTGCCCCACCAGACCGTGTCTTCGGTCACCGCATCACGGACAATGAATTTATCTTTCGCAGAGCGGCCGGTATGCGGCCCTGTTTCGACCACCAGCGGACCTTCTGCAGCGAGTTTGCCTTCGCCATTGGCGACAGCGGCCGCAATCAGCGCGTCAGTGCCGAGATTGGCATGGATTGTCGCACCAGTGGTGATGCCCTGTTTATCAAGCGAAGTGGAAAGCGCGGGGGTCAATTCGTTCTCCTGGAAATTGATGAGGCTGACGAATCGTTGCGTTCTGCATACGAATGCGAAGCCGTTACGAATGTTCTTTAAAGAGGTGGACGCCGAGCGTCAATTTGCAGACCGATCTAATCATATTTGCCGGGTTTGCGGCGGGCCGGCCAGCCTTGCGTTGTATCCCCTTTTCAAACGGGCTAGATCATTTTCAAGCTGAACAGGATCGATCCACGCATGGCTCAAGCCAGCCCACCCACTGAAACAACCGCCGGCGGAAATTCGATTGCGCTCGTCGATGATGATCGCAATATCCTCACCTCGGTGTCGATCGCGCTGCAGGCAGAAGGATTTGCCACGCGGGTCTATTCCGACAGCGAGGCGGCCTTGCGCGCCTTGCTCGATAATCCGCCCGATCTGGGTGTGTTCGACATCAAGATGCCCAAAATGGACGGAATGGAACTGCTTCGCAAAGTGCGCGAGCATACCCCGCTTCCGGTTATCTTCCTGACCAGCAAGGATCATGAAGAGGACGAGGAACTGGGGCTGGCAATCGGGGCCGACGATTATATCGCGAAACCTTTCAGCCAGCGTTTGCTGATTGCGCGCATCAGGGCGATTTTGCGGCGCACCGATGCACGTCTCAACCCACCGTCTCTCGGCCTTGATGCAACGCTGCCCGAAAGTGACAGGTTGTGGGTCCGCGGACGCCTGGCCATGGATCCCGCGCGGCACCATGTCGAATGGGATGGCAAATCCGTATCGCTGACTGTGACCGAATTTCTCATCCTCGAGGCGCTGGCGCAGCGCCCGGGAGTGATCAAATCACGCAATCAACTGATGGACGCTGCATATCCCGACGATGTGTTTGTCGATGACCGGACGGTTGACAGCCACATCAAACGGATGCGCCGGAAGTTTCGCGTAATTGATCGCCAGTTCTCCGCAATTTCAACACTTTATGGTGCAGGATACAGTTATTCCGATGAGTAACAACCGGGCGGCAGACAGGGATGTCACGCGCCTGGGCTGGACGCGGCACCTGTCACTGACCTCGCGAATTCTGGTCGTCAACATACTGCCGCTTGCCTTGCTTGGCGGCGGGGTGTTTTACCTCGACAACTATAGCAGCCAGTTGCTGGGTGAACGCTACAAGCTTGCCCGGATCGAGGCGCAGATCACGGCCGAAGCCCTGGCCGGGGCAACCCGTGAACGACAGGAGGCGTTGCTCATACAGATCGGCAAGGAACAGCAGATGCGCCTGCGGATGTATGATGCCGAGGGGCGCCTGTGGGCCGACAGTTTCGCGCTGGACGGCCCCAGTTTCGAATTTGCCGATCCCGAAAGCGAAGACTGGGACAAGGATCTGGCCCGCTGGCTCGACCGGATGGTTGACCGGATAACGGGCGCAGCGCCCGTCCCCAACTATATCGAGACGGAAAGCATGCAAGCCGACATCTGGCCCGAACTGGCGCGAGCCAGAGGGACCGGTGTCAGCCAGATCGAACTGCGCAAGGCACCCGATCGCACGCCCGTCATCACCGCGGCCGCACCTGTCGGGCTTCAAGGTTCGACCTTGCTGACCACACGCAACGCCAAAGACATTACCGAAGCCGTGCGCAGCGCCAGAACCACGCTGGGGATTGCTTTTCTGGGGGCCTTGCTCCTGTCCGTTCTTGCATCGCTGTTTCTTGCTCGCACGATTATCAGCCCGCTCAGAATGTTGGCCAAGGCTGCTGTGCGGGTTCGCCTTGGCCGTGACCGCGAAGTTGTCGTGCCCCGATTGCCCGAGCGCGGTGACGAGATCGGATCGCTGGCACGCACGATTTCGGATATGACCACCGCGCTGAGACAACGGATCGATGCGGTGGAAAGTTTTGCCGCGGATGTCGCGCACGAAATCAAGAACCCGCTCGCTTCGCTGCGTAGTGCTGTCGAATCGCTGGGAAAAGTGGAAGATCCCGAACTGCGCAAACAGCTGACCGAAATAGCTTCGCACGATGTGCGGCGTATCGACCGCCTCGTCACCGATATAGCCGAAGCCAGCAGAATCGACGCTGAAATCAGCCGGACGACGTTCGAGCGAATCGATATGCATGATTTGATCGTCAACATTCTGGGCACGCGCGCAGACCGGCGCGAAAATGACGGCCGCAGGATAGATCTCCAAATCGATCCAAACGGCTCGCTCACCGTGATGGGGGTGGCCGCGCGGTTGGAACGGGTAATCGAAAACCTGCTTGATAATGCAGTCTCGTTTTCGCCCAGAGACGGCAGGATCCGGATTGATCTGGCGCATGAGGGCGATGCTGTCGAACTGACTGTTTGCGATGAAGGTCCAGGCATACCCGAAACCGAGCGCGAAAAGATTTTTCAGCGATTCCACTCGGTACGGCCCGATGAGGAAGATTTCGGAAACCACAGTGGCCTTGGCCTCGCTATCGGCAGGACAATTGCCGAAGCGCATGACGGATCGCTGATTGCGAATGAAAGATCCGACCGGCAATGCGGTGCCTGTTTGACGCTGATCTTGCCCGCCGCAGACGCTTGATGGCCGGAACGGAGACTTTCCAGGCATCCTGCGTGTCGGTAAACGGGCGCGGCATATTGATTACAGGGCAGCCCGGCAGCGGGAAATCCAGCCTCGCGCTGTCATTGATCGATCGCGGTGCGACGCTGGTTGGCGACGATGCAGTAATACTGTCGAACATCGGGGGATCTCTGGTGGCAGCGCCGCATCCCAATACTGAAAACTTGTTCGAAATTCGGAATGTCGGTCTGGTGAAAATGGCAGCCGGTGAAGCGCCGATTGCGCTGCTTCTGGAACTCGCCGAAGATGCGCCGCGATTTATCGATGCAGCGGATTTCCGGAAACTTTGCGGTATTTCAATTCCCTCGATCAAATTTTGGCCGGGCGATGCAGCCGCCCCGATCCGTGCCGAATGGGCACTAACCCGGTATGGTCTGGGTGAACGGACTGCCAACCCTTCACATCCTGAAGTCTAGGGCGCACAACGCGCGGCCAATGTCAGACGATTCGCCCGATAAGGATTCTGCTGTTCCGGCAGATGGAAAACAACGCATCCTGCTGGTTACCGGCACTTCTGGCGCGGGGAAAACCACCGCGTTGCGGGTGTTGGAAGATCTGGGCTGGGAAGCCATCGACAATTTCCCGATACGCCTGCTCGACCGGATGCTGGGGACAGATGCGCCTGATGATGGGATCCGTCCGCCGCTAGCCATCGGTTTCGACACGCGCACGCGCGGCTTTGCCCCGGATAACATAATCCGGCGGGTCAAAAGACTGGCGGGCCGCAGCGACATTTCAATCGCCACCCTGTTTCTGGATTGCAATTCAGCCGAACTGGAGCGGCGTTACAACGAGACGCGCCGCAGACATCCGCTGGCGCAAGGCCGGCCGCTGATGGCGGGTATTGCGGCCGAACGGGAACTGCTTGAACCGCTCCGCCGGTGGGCAGATGCGGTGATCGATACGAGCGGATTTGCAGCCAACGATTTACAGCAGGAAATACGCGAACGGTTCGCTGACAGCGCGCCTGCCGAAATGGTCGTGACGGTTTCGAGTTTCGGTTTTGCTCGGGGTATGCCGCCGGTTTCAGATCTGGTTTTCGATATGCGCTTCCTCGACAACCCGCATTGGATCGACGGTTTGCGGGAACAGACGGGCAAGGATCCTGCAGTCGCGGACCACATTCGCAAAGACATCGCCTTTGCCCCTGCCCTGAACCAGATTTCCGATCTGCTGTTGTTGCTATTGCCGCGTTACGAAGCTCAGGGCAAAAGCTATGTCCATATCGCTTTTGGCTGCACCGGCGGGCGCCACCGTTCGGTTTTCACTGCTGAAGAAATAGCGCTCGGCTTGCGCGAGGCAGGCTTTTCGCCCACCGTACTCCACCGCAATCTGGCATCGCGCGCAGAAGACCAGATCGAAGGTTCGCAACAATCATGATGACAATGCCGCACTTGCTTATGGAAACCATCTCTCGTCTCAGCCATTGGCTCACAGCATGATCGGTATTATTCTCGTTACGCATGGCCGGTTGGCTGAAGAATTCGTCGGTGCGATGGAACACGTCGTGGGCAAGCAGAAGGCGATCGCGACAGTTTGCATCGGTCCCAAGGACGATATGGAACAGCGACGGGAAGAAATCGCGAACGCGATTGCCGAGGTGGATAGCGGCGACGGTGCGATCATCCTGACCGACCTGTTTGGCGGCACTCCCAGCAATCTGGCAATATCGCTGCTCGATGCAGGCAGGATCGAAGTCATTGCAGGGATCAATCTACCGATGTTGATCCGGCTCGCGTCGGCGCGAAAAACGATGTCGGTCAAAGACACGGTTTGCGCCGCGCGCGATGCGGGCCGCAATTATATCACTGTCGCATCGCAATTTCTGGCCGAAGACTGCAAGGCAACATGACCGAAGCGCGGAAAATGGTGGAAATCACCAACCAACGCGGGCTGCACGCGCGGGCAAGCGCCAAGTTCGTCAACATTGTCAGCCAACTGCCCGATGGTCATGACGTCCGCGTCGCAAAAGACGGTAACGAAGCGGCCGGGGGCTCGATATTGGGGCTGATGATGCTGGGTGCGGCCAAGGGCGACAGTGTCGAGCTGATTGTCGAAGGCCCCGATAGCGAAGCGGTCCTGACCAAGCTGAGCGGCCTTATAATCGACCGGTTTGGCGAAGATTAGGGTGACCCGGCGATGCGCCGCATAATTACCGGCTTTTCCAATCCGACGGTAAAATATCTCCGCAGCCTGCGCGACAAGAAACACCGCAAGCGCGAGGGCCAATTTCTGGCCGAGGGACTGCGATTGCTAACCGATGCGCGGGAAAGCGGCCGGCTGCCAGAAATGCTGGTGATGGCGGACAAGCGCGATCCCCACCCGCTGCTGACCGCACTTGAAAACGCGGTCACTGATGCGGGCGGCGAGATTATCGAAACCGGGCCAGATATTCTCGGCAAGATTACCGGCAAAGATAACCCGCAGGCCGTCCTCGGGGTGTTTGAAGAATTCGATACCTCACTTGGCTCGGTAGATCGCGGTGCAGCTGACATCTGGCTGGTGGCGCAGGCATTGCGCGATCCTGGCAATCTGGGCACCATGCTGCGAACCGGCGATGCGGTTGGCGCGGGCGGATTGATCCTGATCGATGATTGCGCCGACCCGTTCAGTTCGGAAGCAGTGCGGGCCAGCATGGGCGCGGTCTTCACGCAAAAAATCGCGCAAGCCAGCTGGAACGATTTCCTGCCATGGTTGCGAAACGCAAATGGCCAGCTGGTCGCCGCATCCCTGCGCGATGCTGTCCCCTATCGCGGCGCGGCGTATGCGGCGCCGTGTTTCCTGATGGTGGGCAACGAATCGCGCGGCCTGCCTGAAAATTACGAGAGCGAATGCGACCTGCGCGTTACCATGCCGATGCTGGGACGGGCAGACAGCCTGAACGCTGCAATGGCCGCCGCAGTATTGGCTTACGAAGCTTTGGCTATGCTGGAGCCGTCTTCGAGCTGAGGCGTGTCTTCCGCGTCTTTTGCAGTGTAGCGCGGGGTGCTTTCGACCAGCGGAACGTCTTCAATTTCGCGCTTGCCGATCTCGATCCCCTTGTCAGCCAGGCGCCTGCCCGATGACAGGACATTGCGTTCGAAACTGCCGACAAACTTGTTATAATTGCCCACCGCGGTTTCAAGGCCCGAACCAACCCGTTTCAGATGCTGCGAAGCGGTTTCGAGCCGGCTGTACAGTTCAGCCCCGGCCCGGCCGATTTCGCGGGCTTCATCGGCCAGTTGGTCCTGCCGCCAAACCTGCGCGATTGTGCGGGCAATCGCCACCAGATTTGTCGGACTGGCCAACAACACGCCGTTCTGGAATGCGAAATCCCACAGTTCCGGATCAGACTCCAGCGCAGCCGATACGAAATGTTCGCCCGGAACAAACATCACGACGTAGTCGGGCGCTTCTTCAAACTGGCTCTGGTAACTTTTGGCGCCGAGTTGCTGGACATGGTTGCGCATCGATTTTGCATGGGCCGCAAGTGCCAGTTTTCGCACATCATCGTCGTCAGCTTCAAACGCTTCCTGATACGCGTTGAGCGATACTTTCGCGTCGATAATCAGTTTCTTCTGTCCGGGCACATTGACGATGGCATCAGGCCGCAGCCGGCCATCTTCGGTGTCGATGGATTGTTCAAGATTGAAGTCCGTGTGCTGCGACAGCCCGCATTGCTCCAGAACATTTTGCAGTGCCCGTTCTCCCCACCGCCCACGGGCCTTGGGAGCGTTCGTGAGCGAATTCCCAAGCCGCTGCGCTTCGCGGCGGACTTCCTCCTGTCCCAGCCGCATATTCTCGATCAGACCGGTCAGCTGGCCGAACGAATCAACCCGTTGCTTTTCAAGGCTTGTCACCTGGTCTTCATAGCTCTTGAGCCGCTGGTTGACGGGTTCGAGCAGCGCAGCAACCGCGGCTTTATTGGTCTTTTCGCTGTCGCCGAATTTCTCGCTCGCCCGCGCCAGAAATGCTTCCTGCGCCTTGCCCAATACAGCCGCGCCGGTGTTCTGGAATTCCTTCAACAATTGCTCGCGCGTTTCAATCAGCGCCCGCTTCTGCTCCTCGAAACCAGCGGCCTGAGTCTTGAGTGTGGTCAGTTCTTCGCGCGTCCGGTCGAGATTTTCCGCCAGGCTATCGGCCCGCGCAGCACGCTCGCTCATCGTGGCCAATTCGGGGGCCATTCGCGCGACAACTTCGGCAAGCTTGCGCGCTTCGGAGTCGCGCTCCCCATGCCGCGCCTTCAGATCAGCGAGAGGGCGGGTGCCGAAGAAATAGCCAGCGGCCGCCCCTAAGATCAGAGCCCCCAATGCGACGAGTATTCCAGTCAATTCCATTTTTGGAACATAGTCGGAACAGGGGGCGCGGGGAAGCCCTGTTTCCGACCATTCCGGAACAATCCCCCGCTCTCGATCGCTTATTTGGTAATCAGGCGAAAGGAACCCCGATGTCTATCAAGAAAATGATTTCCGAGCACCCCCATGTCAGTAAGGAAGGCTATGACGAGCAACTTTCGCAAGCAGTGAAATATGCGATGTATTGCGCGGCGATCTGCAATAGCTGCGCCGATGCGTGCAGCGGCGAAGACGGGGATATGTCGCAATGTATCCGCACCTGCAGCGATTGCAGCGACATCTGCACCGCCACTTACCGCGTGGCAACACGCCGGACCGGCGGCAATGTCGCGGTTATCAAAACGATGCTGGCAGCCTGTATCGAAGCGTGTGAAACGTGCGAGCAGGAATGCGGCAAACATGACAATCCGCATTGCAGACGCTGCGCCAAAATGTGCCGCGAGTGTGCCGATGATTGCCGCAAGGCGCTCGAATTGATGGAAAACGAAGGCTAGGCCCCGATCTCCGGGCTCGTCAGGCTGCCTTGCGCAGCTTGTCGAGCTTTTTGAGCGCCATCTGTTTCTTCAGACGGCTCAAATGGTCGATGAACAAGACACCTTCGAGGTGATCCATTTCGTGCTGGATGCAGGTTGCCATCAGACCATCCAGATCTTCCTCGTGAACCTTGCCGTCCAGATCCTGATAGCGGACGCGGCACCTTGCCGGGCGGTCAACATCGGCATAGATTTCGGGGACTGACAGGCAGCCTTCCTGGTATGTCGCCAGCTCTTCCGCCGGGTCAAGAATTTCGGGATTGATGAAAACCCGCGGGTCGTTTTTCACCGGATAATGTTTGTGCGAACCTTCCCCGTCTCCGTGATCATGGCCGCATTCCTCCGGCTCCGCATCCGTGTCAGGTTCCTGCAAATCGATAACCAGCACACGTTGCGGTACACCGACCTGAATGGCGGCGAGGCCGATGCCGGGTGCATCATACATCGTTTCAAACATGTCATCGACGAGCGTCCTGAGCTCGCCGTCGAACGTATCGACGGGTGCGGAAACGGTTTTGAGCCGTGGATCGGGAACTTCGAGAATTTCGCGGATAGCCATAATGGGGTCAGATAGTGTGCGTTTGGCGATTTCGCAACGCTGTATCGCTAAACCGGTCGCCGCGCTCTCAGCGCCTGTGCCAGTGTGCCTTCATCAAGATAATCAAGCTCGCCGCCGACGGGCAATCCATGCGCCAGCTGGGTAATCCGCACAGGGCGGTCTTCCAGGCGTTCGGCAATATAGTGCGCGGTGGTCTGGCCTTCGAGCGTCGCATTCATGGCGAGGACCACTTCGTCGAAGCCGCCCGCCGCCACTCTGCCGATCAGCAGGTCAATCGAGAGATCTTCGGGGCGAACACCGTCCAGCGCAGATAATCTGCCGCCCAGCACATGATATTTCCCGGTGAACAGTTTGGCCCGGTCAAGCGCCCACAGATCAGCGACATCTTCCACCACGCAAAGCGATTTGGCATCGCGCCGGTGGTCGCTGCAAATGCCGCACGGATCGCGCGTGTCCACATTGCCGCAGGTGGTGCATTCCACCAGATTATCACGCACCGCGCCCAACGCCTCGATCATGGCGGGCAGCGCGGTTTCCCGCTTTTTCACCAGCCACAGAACCGCGCGCCGGGCAGAGCGCGGTCCCAAACCGGGCAGCCGTGCCAATGCAGCGGCGAGTGTTTCGATCTCTTGCGATGCCATGCCCCCGCAGATAGGGGTTGCAACCCGATTTAGGAAGGCCGCGAACGACATGCGTATCATCTTCATGGGGACGCCCGATTTTGCAGTCCCCACCCTCGCCGCCTTGCACGAGGCAGGTCATACGGTGGTGGCCGCCTATACCCAGCCGCCGCGCCGTGCCGGCAGGGGCAAAAAAGTGCAGCCGTCAGCGGTGCAGATCGAAGCGGAAATTCGCGGGATAGAAGTCAGATCACCGACCAGTCTTAAAAGCGCGGAAGTGCAGGCCGAATTTGCAGCGTTTGAGCCCGATATTGCCGTTGTGGCCGCCTATGGAATGATCCTGCCGCAAGCCGTGCTGGATATACCCCGGCACGGCTGCCTGAACGTTCACGCCTCGCTGCTCCCGGCTTGGCGCGGGGCGGCACCGATACAGCGATCGATCCTGGCGGGGGATCCGGTGACCGGAATCACGATCATGCAGATGGAAGCGGGGCTTGATACCGGCCCCATGCTGGCCACGGCGCGCACCCCGATCGACGACAAGACCGCCGGCGAACTGACCGAAGAACTGGCCGAGATAGGCGCGCAGTTGATGGTGGGAACGCTGATCGATCTGCCGATGCTCACCAAAGTCGCGCAAGATGGCAAGGATGCCAGCCACGCGCCCAAGATCGATAAGGCCGAGGCGAAAATCGACTTTACGCAGGACGCGCAACTGGTCGAACGGCAGGTCAGGGCTTTTGCCCCCTTCCCCGGTGCATGGTTCAGTCTGGACGGCGAACGGATGAAAGTGTTGGCAGCAGACATCGTCGAAGCTGCAGGGTACGCAGGCACGACCCTGGACGACCGGCTGACAATCGCCTGCGGAGCCGCTGCAATCAGGCCAACCCGCATTCAACGCGCAGGCAAGCCGGTTATGGATGCAGCAGAATTCCTGCGCGGCAAACCGGTGGCGCCGGGCACGCCTGTACAGTGACACGCTTCGCGCTCACTCTGGAATTTGACGGCACGCCGTTCGTGGGCCTTCAGCGGCAGGACCACGGGCTGACCGTGCAACAAACGGTCGAAGATGCCGCCAAGGCCGTCACCGGCGAAGATGTGCGAATGCACGCCGCGGGCCGTACGGATTCGGGTGTCCACGCGATTGCGATGCGCGCGCATATCGACATCGCCAAGTCTTTCGAACCTTTCCGGCTGATGGCAGCGCTCAATGCCAAAATGCGTCCACATCCTGTGGCGGTGACGCAGTGCGCCGAAGTTGCCGATGATTGGCACGCACGTTTTTCATGCATCGGCCGCAGTTATATTTACCGAATAGTCAACCGGCGGGCGCCGCTGGCAATCGAAGCGGGCCGGGCCTGGCAAATAGCCAAACCTCTGGACCATTTCGCCATGCACGACGCGGCGCAGTTACTTGTGGGCCGGCATGATTTCACAACCTTCCGTTCCGCCCATTGCCAATCGGCAGATCCGGTCAAGACCCTTGACCGGCTGGATGTCCGGCGTGAGGGCGAACTGATAACTATCGAAGCCGATGCGCGCAGTTTCCTCCATCATCAGGTACGCTCGATGGTGGGCTGTCTCTCGCTGGTGGGTCAAGGGACCTGGGACAGCAAACGAATGGGCCAAGCCCTTGCCGCAAAAGACCGGCACGAACTTGGCCTCAATGCCCCGCCGCAAGGGCTTTATTTCGTCGCGGCGCATTATCCCGAAAGCTGACGCACTTGCAGATTATTCCTGCATTTCGCCGCCAAAAGCCCTGCCGAAGAAATCGCCTTTCAACCAGACCGGGCGCTGCTCCATATCGGCGACCGATCGGGTGATGTCGTGGTTGACATCGGCGAACCGTTTCAGTTGCTGGAAATCGACCAATCCGACTTCATCGGACGGTTTGTGATAATGTTTGCCGAGAAATTCTGATTGCGCTTCCCGACCTCCGTTGGCGTGGCCGGTAACCAGAAACAGCGAGGGTACGCCCTGCTGGACGAAACTGTATTGATCACTGCGGGTAAACAGGCCCTGTTCGGGAATCGGATCGGGGCTGAGTTTCATTCCGGCTTTCTCGACCGCCTGCGTGATCGGGCCGATCATCGTGGTGCGTTCCGCGCCAAACGCAACCACATCCATAAGCTCGTATGTCACGATGGGCATGTCCAGATTGATATTTGCAACCGGCTTGCCCCCCATGGGTAGCGGATTGCGCGCCATGTAATCAGACCCGACGAGGCCTTTTTCCTCCGCAGTAAGCGCCACAACCAGCACCGGACGGCGGGCAGGTTTGGCCGCCAAAAGACGGGCAACCTCCAGCATCGATGCGGTGCCGGTGGCGTTGTCCATCGCGCCGTTGTTGATACCGTCTTTCACTTCGCCTTCCGCGCCGTCTTCGGCAGCCGTGCCGTGATCATCATCTTTGCCGGTATGATCGAGATGCGCAGTCACGATCACGATTTCATCCTTCAAGGCGGGGTCCGTCCCCGGGATGAAGCCCAGCACATTGCGGCTCTCGCTAAGTTCGCTGGTATTATCCCAGGCGATTTTCGCGGAAATCCCCATGTCGAAGCTTTGTATCGTGTCACTTTCGCCGCTTTCGAATTCGACAAGCTGATCCCAGGTCACCGGTTGACCGGCAAACAGCTTCTCGGACAGTTCAGGGCTGACGATTGCCGAAGCCATGATATTGGGAGAGCTTGAGAATACCTTGCCATCCGCAGTGCGCCAATCCATCGAAGTGGAACCGGAGACAAACCGTTTTACGGCTGAAAACGGAAACTGTGCGGAGGATTTTGGTGTAAACAGCATGATTGTCGCGATAGCGCCGCGTTCGGACAAACGTTCATTCATCGTCGAGCGGAAATGCGCCTGCTCTTCCGAATTCATGTCAGAATGTGAACCGCGCAAGACGACGGCAATCTTGCCGTTCAGA
Organism: Altererythrobacter aquiaggeris; assembly: GCF_037154015.1. NCBI lineage: Bacteria > Pseudomonadati > Pseudomonadota > Alphaproteobacteria > Sphingomonadales > Erythrobacteraceae > Aestuarierythrobacter > Aestuarierythrobacter aquiaggeris. The sequence continues at coordinate 916,092 of NZ_JBANRL010000001.1, read as the reverse complement.
TCAACCCCGGCAAAATCATCGCGCTCGTAACCGTCAGCCGCAAAGCCGTAACTTACGAATACCAGATCGCCTTCAACTTCGCCGGCGCCGCTGCCAACCTTGCCGTACGTGACGAAGTCGTCACCAAAGGTCAGGCCGGTGGGCAAATCTTTGCCGCCGAGTTCAAGAACAGATCCCTGCGCGCCAGTAGATTTGCCGACAATCAGCGGCACTGTTTGGAAATAGGTGCCGTTTTCGCCGCCGGGCGCCACTCCCATCGCGGCAAGCTGTCCCGCCACATAGCCTGCAGCGAGTTCATAACCGGTCGTCCCGGTTTCGCGCCCTTCGAGTGAGTCGTCGGCCAGAAAACGGACATTGGCCTCCAGCCGCGCCCGATCCGCACCGTTGATCTGGGCGGCAACCTGATCCGGCGAATGGCCAGGAGCATGGTCAGAAGAATGGCCAGAAGAATGGGCCGCATCATGGCCGGCCATCGGGCCGTGTCCGTCATTTGCCAGCACCGCTGCCGGGAGTGTGGCAAGTGCAGCAAGCGCGATTGCGCTGGTAAGATTTCTGTAACGCATAAAAGTCCCCTAAACTTTCCGGCTTTTGGCAGATCGGGTCCGCCCAATCCAGCACGTCTGTCGGTAAAGTCTGGCGGTTGGTCGGAAGCAGCGAAATTGCGCGGCCCTTGTCATTCGCGGCCATTGTCATTCACGGGCCTTGTCAGATGAGTTGCAAAGTAGCACTTAGGGGCCGCACTTAGGGGCCTTACTTAAGGTAAGCAAAAGACCGCATATCCGGTTCCGGTCCATTTCTGGAGAATTTCATGCCGACTTCGACACGCCGTATTCTAACCACTCTGGGATCAGACAACACGATCACCGTTGAAGTTGCGGGACATGAACTGCCAGATCCGACAGGCCATCAGGTAGTAGTTCGCGTCGAAGCTGCGCCGATAAATCCGTCGGACCTTGGCCTGCTGATGCCAGGCGCAGACCTTGAAAATGCCCGATATTCGCCGGGCAAGATTGTCGCCGAAATGCCGCCGGGCTCGGTCAAGCGGATGGCCAACCGGGTTGGCGATGCCTTGCCTGCGGGCAATGAGGGCGCGGGCATAATTATCGCAGCGGGCGAAGAAGCGCAGGCGATGCTGGGCAAGAAGGTCGCCTGCGTCACGGGCGAAATGTTTGCCACCCACGTCATCGCCGATGCGCGGATGTGTATGCCGCTGGGCGATGATGTCACGCCTGAACAGGGGGCATCTGCTTTTGTAAATCCGATGACCGCACTGGGCTTTGTCGAGACTGCGCGCCGCGAGGGGCACAAGGCAATTATCCATTCGGCGGCAGCATCAAACCTTGGGCAAATGCTCAACAAGATCTGTCAGGAAGACGGCTTTGAAATCGTCAATATCGTCCGCAAGCAGGAACAGGTTGATTTGCTGAAGGGTATCGGCGCGAAGCACGTGGTCAATTCGTCGGATGATGATTTCATGAAACAGCTGATGAGCGCGATCGAAGAAACCGGCGCTTATATCGGGTTCGATCCGATCTATGGCGGAACGATGGTCAATGATGTCTTTACCGCGATGGAAGCGGTCGCCTCGGCTACGCAGGAATATAGCCGTTACGGTTCGACCCAGCAAAAACGGATGTATGTTTACGGGGTGCTTAACGTCGCGCCGATGACGCTGATGCCGGGATACGGTTTCGCGTGGGATCTTTCAGGCTGGCTGCTCACACCGTTCCTCGCCAGCGCCGGTCAGGAAAAAATCCGGCAAATGCAGGAACGCGTGCTGAACAATATCACCACGACTTTCGCAAGCAGCTATAAGGCGCGCGTAAATCTTGACGAGATGCTGACTAAACAGGCGGCGCAGGATTATGACGCCAAGGCGACCGGCGAAAAATATCTTGTCGTTCCCTGATATCCGCAATATCAGCTCATGAAGTGAATATCTAACGCCCGTCGCATTAATTCGCTGCGGAATGCCGGTCTCCTATCGCAGGTTGCCCGGCATTCCGGGGGACTTACGGGGTTGCTTGGAGATATACGGGCAAACGGGCGGGTCGGGGGTTCCCGCCGCTCGATCTTACCCAGCATGGGGGCGAGGACCACATTTGTGAACGGTTTGCGAATTACCGCGCGCACCATACCTTGGCCTTTCCTTCCCTGCTTGTGATCGTTTCCGGCAAATGCTCGGCATTGCGGACGTAACCGGAAACCCGGCTACAAGGCGTTACGCCTTGCCGACAACGCTTTCAGGCAAATCAACGCCGAACACGCGCTGATAATATTCTGCCACCAGCATCCGCTCGGCTTCGTCGCATTTGTTCAGGAAGCTGAGCCGGAATGCGAAGCCGATGTCTTTGAAGATGCCCGCATTCTGCGCCCAGGTGATAACGGTGCGCGGGCTCATCACAGTCGAGATATCGCCACTGATAAAGCCCTGGCGGGTCAGTTCCGCCACCCGCACCATCTTCGTAATATCGTCATTCGATGTGTCGGGAGATTTGGCCGCGACGATTTTCTGCTCGGTTTCCTCCGCCAGATAGTTCAGCCCGACCACGATATTCCAGCGGTCCATCTGCCCCTGGTTGATCGCCTGCGTCCCGTGATAAAGTCCGCTGGTGTCGCCAAGGCCGACCGTGTTGGCCGTGGCGAACAGGCGGAAATGCGGATCGGGCCGGATTACGCGGTTCTGATCGAGCAGCGTCAGCTTGCCTTCGGTTTCCAGTACACGCTGGATGACGAACATCACATCGGGACGCCCCGCATCATATTCATCGAACACCAGCGCGGTCGGCGTCTGCAACGCCCATGGCAGCAGACCTTCCCGAAATTCGGTAACCTGCAACCCGTCACGCAGCACGATGGCATCGCGCCCGACCAGATCGATCCGGCTGATATGCGCATCCAGATTGATCCGCACTGTCGGCCAGTTCAACCGCGCTGCGACCTGTTCGATATGCGTCGATTTACCCGTTCCGTGATAACCCTGGACCATCACCCGCCGATTGAAGGCAAAACCGGCCAGAATCGCCAATGTCGTGTCGGGATCGAAGACATATCCTTCGTCCAGATCAGGCACCCGGCTGTCGGCTTTCGAGAAGGCCGGAACCTTCATATCGATATCTATACCAAAGGTTTCGCGTACCGAAATTTCGGTGTCCGGTGCTGGTAATACGGTCTTTTCGCCGTGGCTGCTATTGGTCATGTCGTTCATCACAGGAGCGGTTAGCTTGGCAAACGCGTTGCTGCAAGCCACTGATCGTGTGTATGTCCACCGTAACATGGCCGCACCCTCCCCATCCGAATTCATCCGTAAACAGTTGATCCAGTCGGTAAGGGCCGTGTTCAACGATCAGAAGAACGGTCAGCAGCCTGTCGGCCTGTCGGACAATGCGCTGTTTGCCAAGGACACGCCGATCAGAATGGTCCATGCCGATGTCGTCGGGATGATGGCCGGCGGGATGTCGGCATTGCTCCTCCAGATGTTGCATCCCGGCGCATTGCAGGGCGTGCTCGATCATTCCGATTTCCGCCATGATATGCTTGGCCGGCTGCGGCGCACTGCACGGTTTATTGCGGTTACGACCTTTGGCGACCGTAACGATGCTGCCAAGGCGATCGAGCGCGTGAACCGAATCCATGCTGCGGTCGGCGGAACCCTGCCAGATGGATCGCGCTATGCTGCCACAGATCCGGAAATACTCGCATGGGTCCATGCGTGCGAGGCGACGAGCTTTCTCGATGCTTATATCCGCTACGCCAAACCAGCCATGCCGCGCAGCCACCAGGATGAATATTTCCGCCAATTTGCCGAGATTGCCCACGCATTGGGCGCACACCCCGTGCCTGAGACAAGGCGCGGGGCGCAGCAGTTCATTCAGGATATGCGCCCCAAGCTGAGCGTGACGGATGCAACACGCGAAATTGCCGATCTGGTGCTTTCCGAACGCACGCCCGGAACCCCGCTGGCGGTGCAAAGGATGCTGGGCACAGCGGCGGTTGACCTGCTGCCCCGGTTTGCAAAAAACAAGCTCGGCCTGGACCAATCGGTCATTCGCGCCGCGCCTGCACGGCTTGCCACCGGCGTGATGGCCGGAACCCTGCGCTGGGCCTTTCGGCAAAATTGATCAAGCGATCTTGGCAGGCAGCTCCAGCATATCGGAATAGCGCTGCGCCAATGTGCGGTCGCCGATAATTTGCAAACCCGCCGAGCCCTCAAACTCGGAGAGAGGCTGCCCGCTAAAAAATGCGGCGGCGATCACTGGCGCAGACGGTGTAGCGAATACGGCTTTCGCATCCTCTACAGAATTACTCCGCCGAATATTCAGCTCGCCATGTCCGACTTCGGCCAAGAAATGGTCTTCCCCGACAATGAAACCAATAATTCCTGAGAATTCTGTCGCGGCCTCGCGGTCAAACATCGTCCGCATCGACAGCATCAGCGAGACCGAAGACAACGGCATGGTTGGATCGTGTAGCGGCGAGCGTGCGGCCCACCGGCCCATCTCCTGCAACATACCTTCAGCCTCATAACCCCATTCGGTCAACTCGTAGAGCCGGACCGACGCTGGGGGTGGCTCGATGCGCCGGATGAGTACAGCGGACCGTTCGAGATTCTCCAGCCTCTCGGTCAGTACTTTCGCACTGATACCAGGCAGACTTCGGCGCAAATCGGAAAAGCGCCGCCCACCGAGCATCAATTCGCGAACGATCAGTAACGACCAACGCTCGCCGATCACTTCCAAGGCAAAAGCTGTTCCGCAGGCGTCATCATACCAGCGTCCGTGAAGCTGAGTTGCTTGATTGGTTTCTTTTAGTAACTTCACAGTTGCTTTTTGTAACTCATTGTTTCATTCTTGTCCAAGCAATCTCGATTCGGATAACGATGATAGGGGAAATCATGCCTTACATTGAAGGATTTTTGGCACCCGTGCCGTCTGACAAAAAGGACGAGTATCTGGCATTCACGAAAAAAGCGGCGCCACTCTTTAAAGATATCGGCGTGACCCGCATGGTTGAGTGCTGGGGCGACGATCTGATGCGAGGTAAGCAAACCGATTTCTATCGCGCAGTTGATGCCAAAGACGGCGAAACGGTCGTGTTCAGCTGGATGGAATATCCCGACAGGGAAACGCGCGACGAGGCCTATGTTAAAATGGAGAACGACCCGCGATTTGAAGAAATGGGCGAAATGCCGATGGATGGAAAGCGGATGATCTTCTCGGGCTTCGCGCCGATCTTCGATACCGCTGGCGAGCTCGCTTAAACTTGGAAAACAGGAGCACACTCATGTCCGACCAACACGGAAATTTCGTTTGGTATGAACTACTGACTTCTGATGCCGATGCGGCGCAAGATTTCTACGGTAAAGTGCTCGACTGGTCGTTCGAGCAGCGCGACGACATGGATTATCGGATGATTACGGGTAGCGATGGTGGTGTTGGCGGAATCATGCCGTTATCCGGTGAGATGACTGCAAACGGCGCGCGTCCCGCGTGGCTCGGCTATCTCAACGTCGACGATGTCGACGGCGCCGCCGCTTCTATAGCTAAGGCAGGCGGCAAAGTTCACCGCGAACCGTGGGAAATTACGGGCGTAGGGCGAATGGCCTTTGTTGCCGATGCTCAAGGAGCAATGATCTACATCATGCACGGCACCAGCGAGGCGCCCAGCACCGCATTCGCCTCTACTGAACCCAAGTTGGGTCATTGCGCGTGGAACGAGCTTGCGACCAGCGATCAGCCCGGCGCTGTCGAATTCTACACCAAACAGTTTGGCTGGAAGCAGGAAGGCGAAATGGATATGGGCCCGATGGGCGCGTACCAGTTCTTCCACCATGGCCCAGGAATGATCGGCGCTGTGATGGCCAAACCCGACGAAATGCCGGTAAGCGCTTGGACCTATTACTTCCGCGTGCGCAATATCGATAAGGCGTTGGCAACCATCAAGGCGAATGGTGGACACATAACCTTGGAGCCAACCGAAATTCCGGGCGGTGAATTCCAGTTAAACGCTACGGATCCTCAAGGCGCGGGATTCGCACTGGTCGGTCCGAAAACCTAGGAGAGCGACTTTGTCCGACTATACATTCTTCACCCATCCGATGAGCCGCGGACAGATAGCGCGATGGGCGCTGCATGAGGCCGGGGCCGACTATGACACACAACTTGTTGACTGGGAGGCAAAGCCGCAGTCGCTATTCGACGCCAATCCGATGGGTAAAGTCCCGACGCTGGTTCACCATCACGGCGACCATGTGCACGTTATATCCGAAGCGGCGGCGATCTGTGCATATCTGGGTGATACCGAACGCGGCGGAGCGCTGGCACCCCGCGATCACGAGCGGGCCGACTATTACCGTGCGATGTTCTTTGCTTCAGGTCCTGTCGAGCAGGCTGTTGTGGCAAAAAGCATGGCATGGGAGGTTCCTGCAAATCGCGAGATGATGGCGGGTTTCGGTAATTATGATCGCACTGTCGAAATGCTCGCGATGCTGGTTTCGCAGGCAGATTATGTCTGCGGAGACCGCTTCACCATGGCGGATGTCTATGTCGGCAGTCAGGTCGACTGGGGGCTACAATTCAGCAGCCTCCCGACGCGCCCGGAATTCACTGCATATGCCGAGCGCCTGCGCGGCAGGGAAGCCTATAAGGCGGCGAAATCCATCGACATGAAACTGATCGAGGACGCGCAAACAGATAGCTGATGGCGCAGAGCCCGATGTGTGCAGCCGGTGCCGCGACAAGTTCGGTTTACACTGGCAAATCGTCCCGCGGGCACTGATGGAAGGGATACGCGATCCCCAACCGGAAGTTCAAAACCGCGTGATGGCGGCGATGATGGAAATGACCAAAATCGACATTGCGAAGACCGAAGCCGCTCGCAAAGGCGGCTAAGCCAGAGCCCGGCTTACCTTGAGTAAACTATAGGCTTCGACAACGCGGCCCAGCCGCGCTTCGTAGCTGCGGTCGCCGCCATTGCGATCCGGGTGATAGCGCCGGACCAGTTCCGCGTATCGCTTACGCAGCTCGGTGCGATCGATTTGATTGCCAAGCCCCAATACGTCGAGCGCCTTGATTTCTTCTGGCGCAAAGCGGCCCCTGGTGGCGCGCGTGGCGCCGTTTGACGCCTGGCGCCTGATGTTCGCGGAACGCGCTCCGATCGCGTCAAGCGGATCCTTGAAATTGGCCCAGTTCGGCATACCGTCGATCCCGGCATCGGGTTTGAATGCGCGCGTTTCGGTTTCCCAGCCGGCAGTGGGTGACTGGGCTGCGATAATCTCGTCCGCCTCCATCCCTTCGAACCAGTCGTAGCCGGCGTTGAATTCGCGCACATGATCGAGGCAGTACCAGCGCCAGTTTCCCGGACCGTCAAAGCCCGGCCCGCGCCCGCCGGGTGCGCGAAATTCACCGCCCTCGCGGCAGCCCGGCCGCTCGCAAAGCCTGCCTTCGGGATCATGGCGCCCGTGAAATCTGGATTGTTTCATTGTTCTTTAGAATGGGGATGCCCACGTGATAAGGGAACCCCCGAAGCGGAGTAAACTTGTGACCGGAATTGCCGAAGAAATGGAATCCCTGCTGCGCGAGACATTTTCGCCCGCGCGGCTGGACGTTATAAACGACAGCGCTGCCCATCACGGCCATGCGGGCGATGATGGCAGCGGTTCATCGCATTTCACGATTGTCATCGAATCCGCAGCCTTCACGGGGCAAAGCAGGCTGCAGCGACAGCGGATGATCAATGCGGCGCTTGGCGATATTCCCGGCGACCGGGTCCATGCCCTTGCAATCAAAGCGAGCGCGCCCGAAGACGCAGCATGAGCATAATCCAGACCATCGCCCCGACAACGCACGACCTTGGTGATTTCAAAGTCCGCCGCGTGTTGCCCAAGCGCGAACGAACCATGGTCGGCCCATTTATCTTTGTGGACGAATTTGGTCCTGCCCGGCTTGATATCGGCAATGGTATGGATGTCCGCCCTCACCCGCATATCAATTTATCGACGGTAACGTGGCTGTTCGAGGGGGCAATTGACCACCGCGACAGTCTTGGCACGTTTTCGACCATTCGCCCCGGTCAGGTCAATTTGATGACCGCGGGGCGCGGAATTGTCCATTCAGAACGCAGCCCCGCGGCCGAACGTGCATCCGGACCGCGGCTTTACGGGATGCAGACGTGGCTGGCGCTACCTGATGGACAGGAGGAGATCGACCCTGCCTTCGAAGCTGTGACCGATATCCCTCTGGTGGAGGACCGCTGTGCCAAAGCCCACGTCATCATGGGAACCTTGTGGGGCAAGACCGCGCCAACCACGACCCATGCCGAAACAGTTTACGCCGAGATTGTCCTGGCGGGTAGCGGCGCGATACCGATCGATGCCGGGGCCGACGAACGCGCGGTGATGCTGGTTGGCGGCGCGGCAACGCTGGATGGTATCGATCTTGAACTTTACACGCTCACAGTGCTTGCTCCGGGCGTGCCGATGCAGCTGACTTCGCGCGAGGGCGGCCGTGTGATGCTGCTGGGCGGCGAAGCATTTGCCACCAAACGCCACGCATGGTGGAATTTTGTCAGTTCCAGCCGCGAGCGGATCGATCAGGCAAAACAAGACTGGCAAGCGGCTCGTTTTCCCACGGTACCGGGCGATAGCGAAGAATTCATCCCGATTCCGGGCCAACCCAAAACAGTGAGTTATCCATGAGCTTTGAAGGTCAAACGATCTGGATCACGGGCGCAAGCAGCGGCATTGGCCATGCGCTGGCAATAGAACTGAGCGGCAAAGGCGCAAAACTGGTCCTGTCGGGCCGGGACGAGGCGCGATTGCGACACGTGGCCGATGAAATTGACACTGCGTCGCTGGTGCTGCCATTTGAAGTGCGAGACCAGGATGCACGGTCAGCCGCTGCGGATCAGGCGATCGCATGGACCGGAAATGTCGATATGTTCGTCAACAATGCGGGTATTTCGCAGCGCTCGCAGGCCATCCAAACGCCAATGCAAGTCTATCAGGACATCGTGGATATCGATTTGCTCGCGCCCATCGCGCTGACACAGGCATTGCTGCCGCATATGGCACAGCGCGGCAGCGGCAGGCTGGTATTCATGTCATCGATCGCGGGCAAGGTCGGCGTGCCGCTGCGGACTGCCTATTGCGCCGCCAAACACGGGCTGATCGGATATGCCGATGCCTTGCGCGGCGAACTTTCGGTCAAGGGCGTCGATGTTCACGTTGTCGCGCCGGGTTCGGTGGCCACCAATGTTTCGCGCAACGCGCTCAACGCCAAAGGTGAGCGGCGCGGCATGAGCGACCGCGCGATTGATAACGGTATCCCGGCGGATGAAGCCGCGGCAGAAATAATCAGCGGGATCGAAGCCGGGCAGCGCGAAATCATCGTCGCGCGCGGATTTGAGCTGGCAATGGGCGAGGCGCGGCGCACGCCCGACCAGATGTTTGACCAGATTGCCGCAATGGTTGCCGACGGATATATCGAGAAAATGGAGGCGCAGGACTGATGGCTGATGTGATGAAGGCGCCGCAAACCCGGGTTACGCTGGCCAGCGGTATCGAACTGGATGTGCTGGATGTGGGACCGAAAGACGGTCCGGTATTGATTTTTCTGCACGGATTTCCCGAAAGCCACCGCACATGGCGCCACCAGATCAGGTATTTTTCAGACCGTTACCGGTGTATCGCCCCTGACCAGCGCGGATATCGCGGGTCGTCCAGGCCGCAGGACGCCGAAAGTTACACGCCTGACAAACTGATCGGTGATATCTTCCAGCTGGCCGATGCGCTCGGCGCCGACAAGTTCACGATCGTGGGCCATGACTGGGGCGGCGCAATCGCGTGGGGAACCGCATTGGCGGGGCAAATGACCGGCCGCGTTACGGGCGCTGTCATCGCCAACGCGCCGCACCCGGTTATCTTTTCGAAATTGCTCTACACCGACAAGGGACAGCGCGAATCGAGCCAGTATATGCGCGCATTTCGCGATTCCGCGAATGACGAGCTTATCCGCGAACACGGACTGACGGCACTTTTACTGAAGGTAGTGAAATGGGACCGGCCCACCGCGATGGAGCCTGCGGAACGCGAAGCCTTGCTGGAAGACTGGCAGGACCGCGATGCAGCGTTCGGGATGCTGAACTGGTACCGCGCGACGCCGCTGGTCGTGCCGCCGATGGATGCACCGTTCGAGTTACCGTCTGACTACACCGCGCCTGCCTTGCCCAGGCTGGAAATTCCGACCCTGGTTATCTGGGCGATGGAGGACCTTGCCCTACCTGCCGCCAATATCGAAGGTCTGGACGAATTTGTCGCTGACCTGACCTTGGTAAAGGTGCCCGATTGCGGACACTTCGTCCCCTGGGCAGCCCCCGATCAGGTGAACACTGCGATGGAGGCGTTTCTGGATCGCCATAGGGGCTAATCACCGAACCATTCTACCCATGCGCCGTGCGGATGCGCGCAGCCGAGCAGCGCCGGTTGCTCGCCGCCGGGCCAGTATCGCACCGTCAATTCATGGCGAAATGTTTCGCGGTTGGTTTCAAGTGCCACCCACGCCAGCGGAGACGCCATCGTCGCCCTGCTTCCGGCCTGCGCCATCGCAGTTTCGATCCCGGCACGGATATTGGCCGGAATATATTGCCATACGATCGAATGGAACAGGACACGGCTGACGCCGCGCGTCTGCGGTGCGGCCAATCGCTGCGCGGTCCATTCTCCTGCGTCCATTTTCACTACGTCCGGGCGCTTTTCGCTGGCTAACCCTATCGCGGCGTCGATCCGCGCGATCCGCCCGGTGACTTCGGGCCAAACGTAACTTTTCAGCCGCAAGCCCATTTCAGGTTGCGACAAGTCGATCGGCATCAGATCGCAGCCTTGTATCGAGACGATATCCACCGGATTGTCCGGCGGCGGCGCGCCGCGCCAATCGGGCGTGATGTTCATGGCCGAGCCGCAAACGCCGGCCTTCACGCCGCCCAGATCGAAGGCAAAGCGTTCCATCATGGTGTTCACCCCGGCGCTCGATCCCAATTCGTTCATTTCAAACCGCGGTCCCACCTTGCCTGACAGCCACATCAGCCCGGCCATGATGCTGGCAGACCGGCCCGCTTCATTGGTTTGCGGCGGGCCATCAAGCCACGGCATTAATCGCGCATCATGGCGCTGCACCATATCAGCCACGATCCGGTCAATTTCCGCCTGATCGGTGATCTGTCCGCTATACACCGGCTGCAACGCATCATCCGTTTCGGTCAGCAGCAAATTGTGCAATCCGCCGGTGAGCCGCAAGGGTAGCGCGTCCTCGACCACATTACCCGGCCAATCGCGCATTCGCGCTCCGGTTGCCGTACTTCCGCGGATCAGCGGTAATTGGGCCAGTACGATGCGGGCTGTGCCCTGCGCGCCAGCTTTCGCCGCATGTTCGGCCTGCCAGATGATTCCGGCGGCGACATCGTTCACTTGCATCAAATCCTGCGCCATTGTGCGTTGCCCTTTACCGCTGCAAACCCTATCTGCGCGCAATGTCCAGTATCAAGCCTGCCCAGCTAACCTTCGCCATTCCCAAAGGCCGCATCCTTGACGAAGCCTTGCCCGTGATGGCGCGTGCCGGTGTCGTGCCCGAGGAAGCCTTTCACGACAAGTCCAACCGCTCGCTGTCGTTCGGCACCACGCGCGCAGACTTGCGGCTTATCCGCGTGCGCGCGTTCGATGTGGCTACATTCGTGGCGCACGGGGCTGCACAGATCGGTATTGTCGGATCAGACGTGATCGAAGAATTCGACTATTCGGAGCTTTATAGCCCGGTTGATCTGGATATCGGCCATTGCCGCCTGTGCGTGGCAGAACCGGTTGATGGTGCGGCGGACCGCGGTAATGGCAGCCACCTGCGGGTCGCGACAAAATATCCCAACCTGACGCGCCGCTATTTCGAACAGCAAGGCATTCAGGCTGAATGCGTGAAGCTGAACGGCGCGATGGAACTGGCGCCGGGTCTTGGCCTCGCCAGCCGGATTGTCGATCTGGTGTCCACCGGCAAGACCATGCGTGACAACGGATTGGCTGAAAGCGCGACCATCATAAACATCAGCGCGCGGCTGATCGTAAACCGCGCCGCGCTCAAGACCGACCCGCGCGTCAGTGCGTTGGTCGAAGCCTTCCGTGCCGGTGCCGAAAGCAGGGATGCCGCCTGATGCGTCTGCTTAAATCTTCCGATCCCGGTTTCGAGAAGGCATTTGCGCGTATCGTGAATGACCGGCGCGAAAGCAGCGGCGATGTGTCGGCGGACGTTACCGCGATCCTGAACGAAGTCCGCAGCCGCGGCGATGCTGCGCTGGTTGAATATACGCAGCGGTTCGACGGACATCGGCTCGTAAATCAAGCTGACTGGCGGATCACCGCGGATGAATGCCGTGAAGCGTACGAAGCGCTGGACGGCGATTTGCGTGATGCTCTGACGCTCGCCGCGACGCGTATCCGCGCCTATCACGCCGACCAATTGCCGCAGGACCGTGACTGGACGGACGATACCGGGCTCCGGCTGGGTGCAAAATGGCGGCCGGTCGATGCCGCCGGACTATATGTTCCGGGCGGCCGCGCCAGCTATCCGTCGTCGCTGCTTATGAATGCGATCCCCGCGCGTGTTGCGGGGGTCGAGCGATTGGTGGTCGTCACGCCGACACCCAAGGGCGAAGTGAACGCGCTGGTACTGGCAGCCGCGCATCTGGCCCAGGTCGATGAAATCTGGCGGATCGGCGGGGCGCAGGCCGTCGGCGCGCTGGCCTACGGCACCGCAACAATCAATCCTGTCGATGTCATCACCGGCCCCGGAAATGCCTGGGTGGCGGAGGCCAAGCGCCAGCTATTTGGCGTTGTGGGCATCGATATGGTTGCCGGTCCCAGCGAGATTCTGGTGCTGGCGGACGGCAAGAACGATCCTGAATGGACTGCCGCCGATTTACTCAGCCAGGCGGAGCACGATCCGGTTGCGCAATCTATCCTGATTACGGATGATCTGGATTTCGCCCTCCAGGTCGAAGACCGGATCGATGTGCAATGCTCCATGCTTGCCACCCGCAAGGTCGCTCGGAACAGCTGGGATGATCATGGCGTGCTGATCGTGGTCGGCGATCTGGCGGCGGAGGCACCGCGCCTCGCCAATATGCTCGCTGCGGAACACGTCGAGATCGCGACCGACGAACCCGAAGCGCTGGCAGAACAAATACGCCATGCGGGCAGCATATTTCTTGGCCGTATGACCCCCGAAGCGGTTGGCGATTATGTTGCCGGCCCCAATCATGTCTTGCCGACGGGACGCCGTGCGCGTTTTGCCTCGGGCCTGTCGGTTCTGGACTTCATGAAACGCACCAGCTTTATCAAATGTGACGCCGCCAGCCTTGCGCGAATTGGCCCCGCCGCGGCGCGACTTGCTCATGCCGAAGGCCTTCCTGCCCACGCCAAATCCATAGAATTGCGGCTTAAATGAACCAGACACCCCCCAGATCACAGGCCCGCTCTGCAGCGCGGCTTGCTGCAGTCCAGGCATTATACCAGTGGCATATGGAAGGCACCGCCCTCGCCAAACTGCTGGACGAATTCCATATGCACAGGCTCGGCGCGGAGATCGAAGACGATCAATATGCCGAGGCGGAAACCGAATTTTTCGATGATCTGGTTCAGGGAACTGTGCGCCGTCAGGACGAGATTGATACGCTGCTTGCCGAACGGCTGGCGGATGGCTGGACGATCAAGCGGCTCGACAAGACCATGCTGCAAATTTTGCGGACGGGAACTTATGAGCTGATAGCCCGGCCTGATGTGCCCAAACGCTCCGTCATCAGCGAATATGTCGATGTCGCACACGCGTTTTTCGATGAACGGGAAGCAAAATTCGTGAACGGAATTCTCGACGCTATCGGCAAGGCGGTGCGCTGAGCGCGGAAACCGCCTTTATCGAGGCGCTGCGCAGCCTCGCTGTGCATCCCGCGGCACGCGGGCTCGATGATGATGCTGCAGTCCTCGAAACAGGCGGGGAAACGCTGGTCATAACGCACGATGTGCTGGTCGAAGGCGTTCATTTTCTGCCCGAAGCGGACATGGGCGATGTCGCATGGAAACTTGTCGCCACGAACATGAGCGACCTTGCCGCCAAGGGCGCGGTGCCGATGGGCGCCATGCTGGGCCATATGCTTGGCCGCGATGATGACAGGTTTGTTGCCGGACTTTCCGAAGCACTGGAACATTACGGCTGCGCGCTGCTGGGCGGCGATACGGTTTCGGGCATCGCCCAGCGCAGCTTCGGAATGACCGCTATCGGACGCGCTGTGCACTGCCCCGTACCATCGCGCGGCGGCGCGAAGCCCGGGCAAGGACTTTATATGGTGGGCACTGTCGGCGCGGCGATGATCGGGCTGGAAGCTTTGCGCGCGGGGTCTGCGGAGGGCAGTCTGGCTTACCGCCGCCCCCGGGCCTTGCTGGGTGAAGGGCAAGCACTTGCCCCCCATGTCAGTGCAATGATGGATGTGTCGGACGGGCTTTTGCTCGATGCAGCGCGGATGGCGGCGGCAAGCGAGGTGACGCTGGAAATCAACAGCGAACGCGTGTTGCTCGGCTGCCCCGTCAACCGCCGAAAGGAAGCGCTGCGGTGGGGCGATGATTATGCGCTGCTATTCACTGCGGACGGCGCGGACCTGCCTGCTGTCGGTGCGCGCAAAATCGGCTATGTTGTTGAACCTTCGGGTGCGCCGATTACGCTGGATGGTCAGCCGCTTACCGAAACCGATAATCTGGGTTACCGGCACTTCTAAAGCGCCGAACAATCCACGCCGCGCTGTTTAAGCACCGGTTTCAGCGCATGGTACGCGTCCAGCGTTTTGTGGTTCGGAATGCCCGGATATAGATGATGCACGAAATGCGTCTGCATTCCCATCGACATCACATGACCCAGCCGGCTTTTGAAAATATGCGACTGCTCATACCGCCCCGTCTTGCCCTCGCGCGGATGATGCGGCGCCCAGCTGAGATAGAACCGGATGTAGCTGAGCCCGATATGACGCGGCAACCACCAGACCATCGCGGCCTCAAGTGCATAACCGCTCCACGCCATTGCAAACAGCACGGCCATGAAAACCAGTTGCAGCTTCATCGTGTCTTTGAGCGCTTCGGCAGCTTCGGGCGTGCCCATGTCGGCCAGAATACGCTTGTAGTGATGGATCGAACCATCGACGCCCGGCTGACGGTTGTACCAGGTTTTGTACCAGGCCATCACCGCGTTCGGCGCTTCGTCGGTATAATCCGGATCTTTCATCGGATCATTGGTGTGATAATGATGCTCCAGATGCATCAATCGGGCCATCGAAAACGGGAATACGATCGGAATGGTCGAAACCTTCCCCGTCCATTCGTTCAGCCAGCGCAATTTGTCGCCCTTGCGGGCAATGTTTGAATGCATCGCTTCGTGGCTGGTAACATATCCGCCCGTCGCCAGCACGCTGGCGATAACCAGCGCCGCAAACAGGTTGAAATCGTAAAACATCGTCAGCGGAAACAGCGCGAGCCACGCGAAATAGCCCGCGAATGCTGCGGCAGGATACATCCACATCGGCCCGCCGTGGAAAGTCCTGGCGATGGCGCGTTCCTGCTTCAGCAGATCCACCCGGGTATGCCGGTCCAGCGTGCCGGATCCGGTCAGTGCGATTGCCGGCTCATTTTCCAGCGGCATGACGAATGCATCGTCGGATTCGCCCGGATGACGGCGAAGCGCGGGATCAGCGTCCATTTACAGCCACCGTCCGCGAATATTGGCGATCAAACCCCATGTGCCGCCAAATACCAGCCCGAACATGATCGGGCTGATGCCAAAGGGCGCCGCTGCGTCAAATGTTACCAGAATCCGGGCAGTCAAAGGCGCGATAAACCCGATCCCGAACAGGAAGGGCATTATCGCGAAAAGCTTCCTTACAGCGTTTTCCATGGGGTTAACCTAATATATACCATGTTTCATCGCAATGCCGGATATCGCCTCTGCGAACGGCGCGAGGCATCAACATTGGGCAAAACTGGCCCCGTGGGGGCTTGCGCGCGCCCTGTCCTGCCTTATAGCCACGCGGTTGTCTGGCCCCAGTTCGAGGGCCTTTTCGCTATTTGTACCCAGGGAGGGGGCTTCTTGTGAACCTCGTAATCATCGCAATTGTGCTTGGTCTTGTTGCCGTATTGTACGGTTTCATCACCAGCCGCCAAGTGCTCGGCGCATCTGCCGGCAATGAAAAAATGCAGTCTATCGCTGGCGCTATCCAGGAAGGCGCGCAAGCCTATCTGAAACGTCAATATACCGCGATTTCAATCGTCGGCGTAGTTGTCGCGATCATCGTGTTTCTCGCGCTCGGCCCGATTTCAGCCATCGGCTTTGTAATTGGCGCGGTGCTTTCGGGAATTGCCGGATTTATCGGGATGAACATTTCGGTGCGGGCCAACGTCCGCACGGCAGCCGCCGCCCAGACCAGCTTGCAGGAAGGCCTCACCGTGGCGTTCCGCGCAGGTGCGGTTACCGGAATGCTGGTCGCCGGCCTTGCGCTGCTCGCGATCTCCGTATTCTTCTATGTGCTGACCGGCCCGATGGGCCTCGACCTCACGGTGCTTGGCGACAAGCGTGAAGTGATCGATGCTCTGGTCGGCCTTGCATTTGGTGCTTCGCTGATTTCGATCTTTGCCCGACTTGGCGGCGGTATCTTTACCAAGGCTGCCGACGTTGGCGCCGATCTGGTGGGCAAGGTCGAAGCGGGAATCCCCGAAGACGATCCACGCAATCCGGCGACCATCGCCGATAATGTTGGTGACAACGTCGGTGACTGTGCCGGCATGGCTGCCGATCTTTTCGAAACCTATGTCGTCACGGTCGGTGCGACCATGGTTCTGACCGCGCTGCTCTTTACCGGTCTCGCCAGTGCGGAACTGACCGCATTGATGAGCCTGCCGCTGCTGGTTGGCGGTGTTTGCATCGTCACCTCGATCATCGGGACGTACATGGTTCGCCTCGGCAAATCGAACAACATAATGGGCGCCTTGTACAAGGGGTTTATCACCACTGCCGTTCTGTCGATCCCGGCGATTTACTGGGCAACCGATTATGCGATCGGCATGGGTCAGTCCTATACGGTCGGCGATCAGACATTCACCGGCATGAGCCTGTTCTGGGCGATGATGGTGGGTCTGGTTGTTACCGGCCTGATCATCTGGATCACCGAATATTATACCGGAACACAATATCGCCCGGTCCGCTCGATCGCGAAATCTTCGGAAACGGGCCACGGCACCAACGTCATTCAGGGTCTGGCGATCAGCCTTGAATCGACTGCCTTGCCAACGCTGGTTATCGTTGTCGGCATCATCGTGACGTATCAGCTTGCAGGCCTGATGGGCATCGCTTTTGCGGCAACATCGATGCTGGCCCTGGCGGGTATGGTCGTGGCGCTCGACGCATACGGTCCTGTGACCGATAACGCTGGCGGCATCGCCGAAATGGCCGATCTGGACGAAAGCGTCCGCGAGAAAACCGATGCGCTCGACGCGGTCGGCAACACCACCAAAGCCGTTACCAAGGGTTATGCCATCGGTTCGGCAGGTCTTGCCGCTCTGGTGCTGTTCTCGGCCTACACCGCCGACCTCAAGGAATTCTTCCCCAACCTTGAAGTCAGCTTCAGCCTTGAAAACCCCTACGTGATCGTCGGCCTGCTGCTTGGCGCGCTGCTCCCGTATCTGTTTGGTGCGATGGGCATGACCGCTGTCGGCCGCGCTGCGGGCGATGTGGTGAAAGACGTTCGCGCACAGTTCGCGGCTGATCCGGGTATCATGGCCGGCACCAGCCGTCCCAACTATGCCCGCACCGTCGATCTGGTGACCAAAGCGGCGATCAAGGAAATGATCGTTCCGTCGATGTTGCCGGTTCTGGCCCCGATCGTCGTTTACTTTGCGATTACTGCGGTTGCGGGCCAGGCAAACGGGTTTGCAGCGCTTGGCGCGTTGCTGCTCGGCGTGATCGTTTCGGGTATCTTCGTGGCACTTTCCATGACCGCCGGCGGCGGCGCCTGGGACAACGCCAAGAAATACATCGAAGACGGCAATCACGGCGGCAAGGGTTCGGAAGCGCACAAGGCTGCGGTAACCGGCGATACGGTTGGCGATCCTTACAAGGACACGGCCGGACCAGCGGTAAACCCGATGATCAAAATCACGAACATCGTGGCTCTCTTGTTGTTGGCGGCGCTGGCCGCCGGCTGATTTCCCGACCAACCAATCAGGAAACCCCGTCCGGAGCGATCCGGGCGGGGTTTTTCTTTGTCTGATTGCTGCATGGCCTTACCGGAATATATTTCGCACCATTATCGGCGTTAAATCTTCCTTCGCCTATTCACGCTAGAGCCGATACGCGGCGCAGATTGCCGCAGATGATAAAGGTTAATGGTGCGGTGGGTTTATCGCTTAACCTCAGGCAAGGCGCAGCACTGCCCGGAGTGGCGGATGCACCTGCCTGCGCTGACGGGGCCCGGCTGGTTTCGTATGCAAGCGCCGCCAGGCCGCAATTCGTGGCCCAGTGGGACGCGCTTGCCCGGCGTGCCAGCGAACCAAATCCGTTTTACGAAAGCTGGTATCTGCTGCCTTCGATGGCGGAACTGGCCGATGGTAAAGAAATCAGTATTTTCGCGGTCTATGCCGCCGGGCGGCTGGCCGGAATATTGCCCGTCATGCGCGCTCCGCGCTATTACGGTCATCCGATCCCCAATATGGCCGGCTGGGTACATCCCAACAGTTTTCTCGGTGCGCCGCTGGTTCTCGCCGGATCGGAACAGCAGTTTTACGAGAGCCTGTTCGATTGGGCCGACCGTAATTGCGGCACCAGCCTGTTTTTGCATTTTGCCAGCCTACCGCTGGATGGCCCGCTGTACGATGCCTTGCACGCCGTAACCACAAAACAGGGCCGAACAGCCGGAGTGGTCAAGCATCAGGAGCGGGCAAAATTATGCTCGCGCCTTTCACCGGCGCAATATCTCGAAGCGGCGCTGAGCGGAAAAAAACGCAAGGAGTTGCGCCGCCAGAAAAAGCGTCTGGGCGAACTGGGCAACATGGCCATAGTCCGGTCGGAAGGGTCCGATGGCATCGGCGAATGGACCGCTGCCTTTCTCGCGCTGGAATCTGCCGGTTGGAAGGGTACAGCGGGTTCTGCGCTTTCTCACGATGCCGGCACTCGGACATTATTCAAACAGGCGCTTGCCGGTGCGGCAGAACGCGGAATTCTGGACCGGCTGTCCATAACACTCGGCGGTAAGCCGATTGCCATGCTGGCCACCTTCATCTGCCGCGAAGGCTCGTTTGCTTACAAGACCGCATTCGACGAGACATATTCGCGGTTTTCGCCCGGCGTGTTGCTGCAATGCGAAAATCTCGACCTGCTTGATCGCAAAGGGCTGGCATGGTGCGACAGTTGTGCCGCTGCGGATCACCCGATGATCGACCATATCTGGCGCGAAAGGCGCGGGGTTGGCTGTATCAATGTGGCGATCGGCGGAAAATTGCGACGTTCTGTTTTCGGGCAATTGCTGCGCCGTGAAACCCGCAACATCGCGGCAGGTATCGCCAATCCGGGATCAATCCGATGAACGTTACCGTCAGGTTTGCCAGCAATGCTGCCAACGCCGTGTTCTCGCCATCTGCGCGGCAGGTCTTTGCTGCCAGATATCCCGAAACGCCGCATACATTGCGTCACGATCTGTCACGCCATGATTTGCTCACCCTGGATGCCATTGCGCGATTGGGCGAAACGCTTCCGGCGCATTGTGCCGAATATAACCGCGGCGACTGCCCGATCGGTGTCGGCGAAAAACCGGCTGCTACAGGCCTCTCGATTGGCGACACTATCCGCGGTGCCGACGGCACGAACAGCTGGGCTGTGCTCAAGAACATCGAACAGGACCCGGCTTATTCCGCCCTGCTGACCAGCCTGCTCGGCGAAATCCGACCGGAAATCGAAGCGAAGACCGGCCCGATGCTGCTGACCCAGGGTTTTATCTTCGTTTCTTCGCCAAACGCGGTCACACCCTATCATTTCGATCCGGAACATAACATTCTGCTGCAGCTGGCAGGGCATAAGGTCATGACCCAATTCACTGCTGGCAATACTCAATTTGCAGCCGATACGGCGCACGAGACCTATCACACCGGCGGCGCGCGCGAACTGGCCTGGAGCGACGATTTCATCGCTGGCGGGCGGGAGTTTCCGCTCGGACCGGGCGATGCGCTATACGTGCCCGTTATGGCCCCGCATTTCGTTCGCAATGGCCCCGCCACGTCGATCTCGCTGTCGATCACCTGGCGCAGCAAATGGAGCTATGCCGAAGCAGATTCACGGGCTTTCAACCACGCTTTGCGAAAATTCGGACTGGCGCCAAGGCCGCCAGGACGGTGGCCAGCTTCAAACCGGGTGAAATCAATCGCCGCAAGAACGCTCAGACGTGCGGGATACCGTCTGTGACCGATTGACGCGGTTGCAACTGCCCCGCAAAGATTGCCGATGGAAACCCAACCTTCACCAGAAAAACTTGTCGCATCGCTTATCCGCTTGCTCGACGTGGAGCAAACCGGTGAGGATCTGTTTCGCGGTCGCAAGAAGAAGGACGGGGTTGGCCGTGTTTTCGGCGGCCAGGTTATCGCGCAGGCATTGATGGCCGCAGAAAAAACCGTGGCGCCGGACCGCGCCGCCCATTCGCTCCACGCCTATTTCCTGCGCGGCGGTAGCGAGGGGTTCGAAGTCGATTACCAGATCGATCGCCAGTTTGATGGCGGCAGCTTTTCCAATCGCCGCGTTGTCGCCAGCCAGGCAGGGCGGCCAATCCTGAATGTAACGGCCAGTTTCCAACGCCCTGAAGACGGTTTGCATCACCAGGCCGGGCAATTGCCCGACGTCCCGATGCCGGGTGATCTGCCGGACGAGGCCGAAACGCGCGCCGAAATGGCGAGTAAACTACCCGAGGACAAGGCAGCATGGTTCCTGCGGCCGCGCCCGATCGAAACCCTCGCCGTCGAAGGGCGCCACTGGAATAACGATCAGCCCGCCCCGCCCGTTTCGCATAGCTGGATCCGCGCCGCCGCAGCCTTGCCCGACGATCCGCGCATCCACCGCGCGGTTCTGGCCTATGCCAGCGATATGCAATTGCTCGGCACATCCATGCTGCCGCACGGGCTGAGCTGGGCGCGCGACGAAATCGTCGGCGCCAGTCTGGATCACACGATCTGGTTTCACGAACCGTTCCGGGCTGACGAGTGGATGCTTTATCAAAGCGATAGCCCATGGACCGGGCATGGCCGCGGGTTCAATCGCGGCAGCATTTACAGCGTCGATGGGCGGCTGATCGCCAGTGTCGCGCAGGAAGGCATGGTCAGGCGGGTCAAGCGCGCATCTGCCGATTGACTAGTGAGCCAGCAAAAGCGGGACGGTGACGTTGGACAGCATCCGTCTCGTCACGCCGCCAAGGATGGTTTCCGTCAGTCGGCGGTGGCCATAGGCCCCCATCACGATCAGTCCGGCATCACGCGCGTTCGCAGCCTTGAGAATCTGGTCGGCGATTTCCGGTTTACCACTAGGCAGTTCCACAATCTCGCTCGCAATGCCGTGGCGAGAGAGGTAGTTTGCGCCCGCAAGTGACGGAAAATCATATTCGCGCTTCTTGGCCGGTTCATTGGCGCAGATCAAAAACACCGAACCGGCCTTTTTCAGCAGCGGCAATGCGGCCCGCAGCGCGTTACACGCTTCGGTCGATCCATTCCATGCAACCACCGCAGGGGCAGCTGTGTCGAACGATCTGGCATCATCGGGTACGATCAGGACCGGCGTGCGCGCTTTGACAACAAGCGCGCTGACAGTCCTTGAAGGCGCCTTACCGCCGGCAACCGGCTCCCGCGATCCCGCCACCACCAGATCGTTGATTGCGGAGTGGGCAAGCAATCGGTCCTCCGCCGTCCCCGCCTGACTGACAAAATCCCACGCAATGTCTTCCTTTTCGAGATGCGCCACCACCCTTTTCTCCAGTTGCTCGGCTGCTTCACGCATTACCGGGATCATCACTGCAAAGGCTGCGCCGTAGGGATCGCCTGGCGGCGACATTTCGTAGGGGGTTGCATTCAGACAGGTGAGATGGCCTTCAAAAGCGCGCACAAGATCGGCGGAAACCTGCAACCGGGCATCGAGCCCGCTGTCGTCGTAGGCATTGACAAGAATTGATCGCATGGGGTGTCTCCTCGATAGGATGCCGATGGTATCTCGGCGGTCAGACTGGAGAATACCCCGTTCGGGCTCCGGAACCTTTGATGTCGATCAAAATTTGCCGATTTTTGGCGGATTTACCCGCCAGTATGGTAGTAATCGTAAATCGTCTGCGCGACCGCGGCGCTGACACCGGGCGCCCGTTGCAGATCTTCCAGTGACGCTGCGCGAACTTTCCCGGCAGTACCGAAATGCAGCAGCAAGGCGCGCTTTCTGGCCGGACCGATGCCCGGAATTTCGTCCAACGGCGAAGCAGTGATCGCGCGGCTGCGTTTTGCCCTGTGCGCCCCGATTGCATAGCGGTGCACTTCGTCACGCAGCAGCTGCAGCTGGAACAACACGGGCGAATTGGTGGGCAGGGTTTTTTCACGGCCATCGGGGAAATGGAACACTTCGCGCCCCTCCCGGCCATGATGCGGACCCTTGGCAATGGCGATCAACGGGACATCCTCTATGCCCAGTTCTTCCAGCGTGTCTTTCACTGCGCTCATATGCCCCTTCCCGCCGTCGATCAGCACCAGATCGGGCCAGGTGCCGCTTTCGCGGTCGGGATCTTCGCGCATCGCCCGGCTGAATCGGCGCTGCATCACTTCACGCATCATCCCGAAATCGTCGTTCGATTGCGCCTCCTTGATATTGAATTTACGATATTGGCCTTTGATAAAACCCTCCGGCCCGGCAACGATCATCCCGCCGACTGCCTTGGCCCCCTGAATGTGACTGTTGTCATAAACTTCGATGCGCTGCGGGGTTTCCGCCAGATCAAGAAATTCGGCCATTTCGCGCAGCGTTCTGGCCCTGGTGCCGGTTTCGGCCAGCCGCCGGTCCAGCGATTCGACCGCGTTGCGCTGCGCCTGTTCCATCAGCCGCCGCCGATCGCCGCGCTGGGGGACGGAGATTTCGACCCTGTGCTGCGCGACTTCGCCGAACGCTTCTTGCAGTAGCGCCCTTTCCGCCAGGTTACGATCGACCAGAATGTGCCGGGCTGGCGGCACCTCTTCGTAAAACTGCGCGAGGAAGGCGCTCATCACATCGCCCTCCTCCATGCCAGCAACATTGCGTGGGAAAAATGCCCGGTGGCCCCAGTTCTGCCCGCCGCGAATGAAAAACGCCTGGATGGCAATCTGCCCGCCTTTGGAATGCATGGCGAAAACATCCGCATCGCCCATTGCTTCCGCATTGATCGCTTGCGAGCCCTGGATGAAAGTCGCTGCGCGCAGCCGGTCACGCAGCATCGCTGCGCTTTCGAAGTCGAGATCTTCGGCAGCCTTGGCCATTTGCGCTTCGATTTTGGTCTGCACGGCCGACGATTTCCCGCCAAGAAAATCCTTCGCCTCCTGCACCAGTTCGCCGTAACCGGCCTCGTCGATGCGGCCAACGCACGGCGCCGAACAGCGCTTGATCTGATACAACAGGCACGGTCTGTCACGCCGGCTGAAAAAGCTGTCGGTACAAGACCTTAGAAGAAACAGCTTTTGTAGCGCGTT
Organism: Altererythrobacter aquiaggeris; assembly: GCF_037154015.1. Classification (NCBI taxonomy): domain Bacteria; kingdom Pseudomonadati; phylum Pseudomonadota; class Alphaproteobacteria; order Sphingomonadales; family Erythrobacteraceae; genus Aestuarierythrobacter; species Aestuarierythrobacter aquiaggeris. Next base: position 892,295 of record NZ_JBANRL010000001.1, on the reverse strand, counting down.
AATCGTCGTGTTAACGCTGCCGGCACTGGCAAACGGGCCATAATAATTGCCCTTTGCGCGCCGCGCACCGCGGTGCTTCATGATGCGGGGAAAACCGTGATCGGCGCGCAGCAGGATAAACGGAAAACTTTTATCGTCGCGCAGCAAGACATTGTAAGGCGGGCGGTAACGCTTGATAAGCTGCGCTTCGAGCAGCAGCGCCTCGGCCTCCGAATTGGTTGTGATGATTTCCATGCCGCGTGTCTGGCTGACCATCCGCTGCAACCGGTTGGTCAGATTGGCGATCTGCAGATAATTGGCGACGCGGTTTTTCAGCGCCCGCGCCTTACCCACATACAGCACATCGCCGCGTGTATCGAGCATCCGGTAAACGCCCGGCTTGGGCCGCAGCGTCTGGACAACCTCGCGGATAGCGGCGACCCCCGCTTCCAGATCGGGCTGGCCGCTTCCGCGCACGGTATAGCTGGCCCGATCCTCGTGAAAACGCTCCGCCCCTGCGGGCGTGGTGGGTGTTCCTGCGGGAGTGCGAGCCATGGTGGTAAAATAGGCACTCTATGCGCCGATTGAACACCCCTTAGTTGACGCAAAACCCGCTTCTGTTAGGTTTCGATCACGCTACCGGTAATAACCGGAGCCGCAGGAGAGAAATATTGCGTCAATTACAGGGTATGGATGCATCGTTTGTTGCGCTCGAAACGCGCAACTCGCCGATGCATATCGGGTCCATCCTGATTTATAATCCTGAAACGGCGCCGGGCGGGTTTGTTCGCTTCAAGGATATTCTGGGTTTCTTCGAAGGCCGGATGCAAATGTCCAAGACCATGCGCCAGCGCCTGGTCAAGGTGCCTTTCGATCTCGACTACCCTTATTGGATCGAAGATCCCGATTTCGATCTCGAATATCACGTCCGCCATCTGGCCTTGCCCAAACCTGGCGACTGGCGGCAGTTGTGCATTCAGGCTGCAAGGATTTTTGCCCGCCCGCTAGACCTTACCCGCCCGCCGTGGGAATTTACCGCAATCGAAGGGTTGGATAATATTCCGGGCGTTGCACCGGGAAGCTATGCGATGGTGACCAAGGTCCACCATTCGGCCATCGACGGAAAAAGCGGCGTGGATCTGATGGAGGTCCTGCATACGCTTGATCCCGACACCCCGCCGCCCGGCGAACCCGATAACTGGAAGCCGGAACGCATTCCGACCGGCCCCGAACTGCTTGGCAAAAGTTACTTGAACGCTGTGACCAATCCGATGAAGCAGCTGGAGGTCGCGGCAAAGGCAGCCCCCGGGCTGGCCAAGGCGATCAAAGGTCTGGCAGCCAAGGAATTCAGTGTCAGCCGCGAAATGATCGCGCCGCGAACACGGTTCAACAAGGTGATTTCCGCCGCCCGCGTTGTCGAAGGGCGCAGCGTCGCGCTCGCCGATATAAAGGCCATCCGTCACGCCGTGCCCGGTGCCAAAGTGAATGACGTGTTCCTTGCCATTATCGGCGGCTCGATGCGGAAATATCTCGCAGCCAAGCACGACCTGCCCGATAAGACACTCACCGCGATGGCCCCGATTTCGGTCCGCTCCGAAGAAGAGAAGGGCGATATGGGCAATCAGGTTGCCGCAATGGTCGTGCAATTGGGGACGCATATTGCCGATCCGCTCGAACGGCTTGAATACGTCCACTCGCGGACCAGGAACAGCAAGGCAATGACCGAAGCTGTCGGCGCGCGCAACATGACTGAAATGAGCAAGGTCAGCCCGGCACTTTACATGTCGCTGGGCGCGCGGCTGTACACCAGTCTGGGACTGGCCAACCGGATGGGTCCGCCCTTCACAACGGTCGTGACCAATGTGCCGGGTCCGCCGGTTCCGATTTATTCGACCGGGGCGCGGCTGGAAAGCATGATGGGGCTGTTGTGCCTGACTGACGGGCTTGGCCTCGGCCATGTCGTCCAAAGTTATGTGGACGAGGCGACGATTGCCTTCACCGCGTGCCGCAAATTGCTGCCCGATCCGGAATTTTACGCTGATTGCATCGAGGAAAGCTTCGAGGAATTGCGCGATGCGGCAAAAAGAGCCGTTCAGCATGGGGCCACCACACGTGACGTAAAGCCCAAACCGCCCGCCGGAAAAAAACCGCCGGCCAAGCGTAAACCTTCCGCAAAAGCGGCTAGAAAGCCCGCTACAAAGCGAACGACTGCCACGCCAAGGCGCAAGCCGCCGGCCAAGACAACATCAACCACCACAACAACCACAAACGGGCCCAAGAAATGACCGCTTCAACCGCTACCATGGCCCGCCCCGCGCGGCCGCCCAGTCGCCTGCTCGCGCTGGCCGAACCGGGCCGCGCCCTCACCGAAATGGCGGCGTTTTATGCGCTGCGCCCTGCGATGGGTATGCTGCCGAAGGGTGATGGCCACGGGGTGCTGGTTCTGCCGGGCTTTATGGCTTCTGACGGATCGACCCGTCCGATGCGCTCGCTGCTGACCGATCTTGGCTATGACGTTGCCGGCTGGAAACTCGGCCGTAATGTGCGCGTCGATAATGCGCGAATCGAAGCCATGATGGGCTGCGTCGAGGAATTGTCCGACAACACCGGAGGGAAAATCTCGATTGTCGGCTGGAGCCTTGGAGGCGTATTCGCGCGCGAACTGGCCAAACTGGCACCGGAAAAGGTCCGCCAGGTTATTTCGCTCGGCAGCCCGATTTCAGACGACCGGAACCACACCAATGCACGCAGGTTGTTCGAATTTCTCAATGGCGAGAAGCCTGAACCGATGCGCGACGGCCAATTCGAGGGTCTGCATCAGGCCCCGCCGGTCCCCACCACCTCGATCCTGACGAAAAGCGACGGCGTAGTCGGATGGCGCGGCTCGGTTCAGCGCCCGGATGCGCAAAACAATCCGGATACGGAAAACATTCAGGTTTACGCCAGCCACTGCGGCCTTGGAGTAAACCCGTCTGTCATGGTCGCCGTGGCAGACCGCTTGGCGCAGGCCGAGGGTAAATGGTCACCTTTTGCACCGCGCGGCCTGTCCAGCCTGCTGTTCCCGCGCACGCTGCTGCACTGAACGGTTAGAACAGCTTGCGGATGTCGATCCCGATATAGCGCCCGACCGGATCGATCAGAAACGGCTGGTAGCTTAGCGGAACGTCGCCGTTTTCATCGGTTACCCTGCGCCGGGCATCGAACACGTTATCGACCTTTACCGCCAGCCGCAGACCTTTGAGCGGGCCGCTATCCTTGTCGAAAGCGCGGCCCAGATCAGCAAACATCCGAATGTCGATAGTCGCGACATCGCCGAATTGCAGATCCGTGCTGCCAGGCAATCCGCTGCCATCGACACGGCTACTGCCCGAATAGCGACCGGACAGGCGCAGTCCGTATCCGCTTTTGAACATCCCGCCTTCCAGCGTTGTGCTGTGCCGCGGACTGCCGTTTCCGCTAAGCGCGTCGCCGCCGAGCAGGTCCAGTACCGGGCCGCCGGGCGCGACCACGACCTTGTTCTTCAATTCAATCTGGTGGTTCAGGCTGACGAAATAGCGCCCGCGCGAATCGCCGCCGCCGCCAAACATGGCCATGGGATTACCGCCGCCGCCTGGACGGCCAGCACCGCCGCGCGCACCCTCACCAGCGCCTTCGCCCCCGCGTCCACCCGGACGTCCACCCGGGCGCCCGGCCTGCCGCCCGGCCTGCCGATCTGGCGTCTTGCCAAATTGGCCGCGGCTTGAAAGGCCAAACGAAATGCGGTCATTCAGCGTTTGCGAGAAAGTGATCGGCCGCTGATCGATCGCAACCAGATTTCCACCGGCATCGCGCGTAACGCGGCCCGGAAACGCTGCTTCAATTTCGGGTGTCAGCAACGGAAACGAAACTGACACATCATCGGAGCGGTTGCGGATATAGTCCACCTGGAAGCGGGTATCCTTGATGAAGGGCAATTCCCAATTGGCCGAGAATTTCCAGTCGGATTGCGATTCTTCCACCAAAGCCTGATTGCCGCCGCTCGTGACCGATGCCAGCACGGTATCCCCGTTGATAAAATCGAACACGGGCACATTGAAGGTCGTCACCGTCGCTGCGCCAAGCTGCGTCAGACTGGGCGCCGCTTCGGCATTCACATATGTCGCTTGCAAATCGAGATTTTCAAATGGCTTCCAGGTCAGTCCTGCGCTCCAGTCATAGAGCGTTCCGAAATCCGAAAGCCGATCGATCCCGGCCTGCAAATTGAGCGACAGGTCGCCGATTCCGGCCCAGGCGTTTTCGCGGCGGCTGGCGATCGGCACGACCACGTTGACACCGCCGTTTATCCTTCCGCGGGTCAATTGCGTATCAAGCGCCGATCGCGTGTCGCTGCTTTCGATCCGGTTCCATTTATAACCAAGATCGAATGTTGTCGAAAGCTCTCCCGCGGGCAAAATGACGGGCGCACCGCGCGCGGTCACTTTCGTTTCGGCGGTGTATGTTCTGGCATCTGCGATGGCAAATCCGCCATCTGTGAGCTCAGGAAGCGCACTATCAATTGCCAGCGTTCCCGCTGCTGCTGCAGCGAGCAGATCGGCCGTGCCGGCACGCTGATCGATTTCCGAATTCGTGTCGGTAAGAGACGCATCGGCAGTCGCAGTGAGACGAAAATCTCCCAACGGCGCCGTGTAAGTGGCCGCACTGGAATAGGTTTCGGTTCGGCTTCGGCGTTCGAGCGGATCATCCTTGTTCAATGTCCGCAATGCGCTGTTGCCCGCTGGATCGGACAGCAAGACAGTGTCAAGCCCGAACAGGCCGCGCGTGTCGGTTCGATTGGCCGTCGCGTTGAGGCTGATCGACGATCCGGAATCGATAATGGCCTTAGCCCAGTTTGCCGTGGCTTCAAGCTCGCGGCTATCGGAAACCAGGCTGCGGAATCCAGCCGGGTCGGGATCACCCGCAATATCAGGTATGCTGGAAGGGTTCTGGATGACGCCGCGCTCGCGTTCGGTCAGCAGCGACGTATCGTTGGCCTGAATATCAAGGTTGAGCCGGCCCCCGCCGGCAATTTTTAGAAGCGTCAGTTCCTGTTCGTTGTAGGAATAACCGCCGCGATCCGGCTGTTCCAGTTCTACGGCAGCGGTGATCGCCGAATAATCGTCCTTGAGGATAAAATTCACCACCCTTCGGTCGGGCGGAAATCCGAATAGCTGGGCGGTTTCTTCGGGCAAGACTTCCAACCGCTTGATCGCCTCGGGAGGATAGGAGCTGAATTCGCGGAAACTGCCGATCCTGATACCATTGATCAGGAAAACCGGTTGACCGCCGCCGCCGCGTCCGCGGGCGGACCCCGTCTCGGGCGCCAGCGCCTGGACCAGTTCCTCGATCGAGCTGGCGCCATAGGCGGCAATGTCGGCTTCTTCCAGCTGCACGATGGGTGCCTGCGGAACATCCAGCTGACCGCGGTAACGTTCCGCCACGACGACGATTTCGTTGTCATCATCCTGCGCGTTCTGGGCCAGCAAGGGATTTGGAAACAGAGCGGCAACAGCCGCCGTCGTCAGTAAAACTGAAAGGCGCATTGAAATCCCTTGCGAAAAAATATTCTGTCCCCGCAGCGACAGATGGCCTTGGCCGATGCGCGATACAAGCACTGCAATGTAACCAATTGTCGCACCTCCGGTTCCGCTGGCGACGCGGCCGCCTCCTGCGCAAACGCTTTCCTTTTGCGTATCGCGCAGCTATGGCGCGCGGCAATGAACATTATCGAAATTGGACGCTGAGCCTTATGGCCAAAGAAGAACTTCTGGAAATGCGCGGTAAGGTGTTGGAACTACTTCCCAATGCCATGTTCCGGGTCGAACTGGAAAACGGTCACGAAGTGCTCGGCCATACTGCCGGCAAGATGCGCAAGAACCGCATTCGTGTGCTCGTCGGTGACGAGGTGTTGTGCGAACTGACACCGTATGATCTGACCAAGGCGCGCATTACCTATCGTTTCATGCCTGGCCGGGGCGGCCCGGGCCCGCAATAAATGGCCGGGGGTAGGTTGCCCTCTCTAATCCTTGCGTCGGCGAGCCCCAGACGGCGCGAATTGCTTTCGCGCCTTGGGGTCGTGCCCGCGCGCGTAACATCGGCCGACATAGACGAAACGCCGCAGCCCGGCGAACGTCCAGCCAATTACGCGGTCCGTATGGCCCGCGAAAAAGCAACTGCGGCCGCAGACGATCATGCCTTTGTGCTGGCCGGTGATACAGTGGTTGCTGCAGGCCGCAGAATATTGCCCAAAGCCGAAGACGAGGCCACAGCGCGCAAATGCCTGCGGCTGCTTTCGGGCCGCCGCCACCGGGTGTTGTCAGCTGTCGTGCTGCGCTATCCCGACGGCACATTGCGCGCCAAGCTGAGCGAGACGGCGGTCCGTTTCAAGCGTTTCTCCGCTGAAGAGCTTGCCGGTTATCTTGCTGGCGGCGAATGGCGCGGAAAAGCTGGCGGTTATGCCATTCAGGGATCTGCGGAAAGCCTGATCGAATGGATCCGCGGTAGCCATTCCGGCGTGATGGGGATGCCGTTGTACGAAACGCGGCTGCTGCTGGGTTCGGCAGGTTTCAAAATTGGCTGAGTGGCTGGTAGAACATGGTGTTGCCGAAGACCGGGCATTGCTGATGGATAAAGGCATTCCGGTCGCTGCGCGGATATACTGGCCCGGATCGCTGACCGCAGGGCAGATCGAAGACGCCGTGCTGGTCTCCAAACCCCGTGATACGACGCGCGGCCGGGCGGAATTTGCCAGCGGCGAGCAAGCGCTTGTCGATCGGTTGCCTGCCAATGCGCAGGAAGGTTCGCATGTCAGACTGGTGATTACGCGCGCTGCGATTGCAGAACGCAGCCGCGTCAAGCTGGCGCAAGCTCGCCCGACCGGGGCTGACACTCGCCCTGCCCCGGGCCTTACCGAACAATTACGCGATGCGGCAGAATCGGTCACTGTCGTGCACAAGTTTTCCGGCTCAGATTGGGAGGAAATCTGGACCGAAGCCTGTGACGGGACAATCGCCTTTCCGGGCGGTTCCATCCATTGCTCCGCCACGCCCGCCATGACGCTGATAGATGTCGATGGCCAGATGGCAGCCGGTCCGCTCGCTCTGGCTGCCGTACCGGCCATCGCCGCAGCCATCGGCAAGTTCGATTTGTCCGGCTCGATCGGGATCGATTTCCCGACCATTGAAAGCCGCAGCGACCGCAAGCTGATCGACGATGTGCTGGCTGCCGCGCTAGCACGCCATGAACACGAACGGACGGCCATGAACGGCTTCGGCTTTGTCCAGATCGTCAGCCGAATGACGCGCCCTTCGCTGCTGCACATAATTGGCCATCACCGCGCGGATGCGACCGTGCGGCTGCTGCTAAGACGCGCGGAGGAAATTGCCGATCCGGGCGCATTGCTGCTGACCATGCACCCCGCGGTGCGCGCAAAATTGCAGAGCGAGTGGCTGGATGATCTGGCCCGCCGGACAGGACGCGAAATTCGGCTCGAAACCGACCCCGGGCTTGCAGTCGATGCAGCCTTCGCGCAAAACGTCCCTGTATGACCACCGACCGTAAATCCTGTCCGATCTGTAAAAAGGTCCGGACCCGGGAACATAGCCCGTTCTGTTCGCAGCGCTGCCGCGACCGTGATCTGGCCAAGTGGTTTGGTGACGGTTATGCCGTGCCGGGGCGGCCTGCCGCGCCGCACGAGATTGTGCCGGACGATGATTTGGACCGCGACGCCTGATTCACCCTTGCCATAGGCGCGAGGCTTCGCCATAGGCCCGCATTCCAACCATTCGTGACCGCCTGATCGGGCATCGCGATAACGGTTAGCCCGAGTAGCTCAGTTGGTAGAGCACACGATTGAAAATCGTGGTGTCGGTGGTTCGAATCCGCCCTCGGGCACCACTTCTTTCCGGTGCGTCCTCCGGCCGCCTGAAAGATGCGTGATGCCTTGAACCGGCACATGCGATTTTCCTGGATTGGTATAGCGCGGCCGCGTTACTCGCGCCAGACTGCGACACCCGCCGGCGGCAGGTCATCACCGCCAAGCACGTAATCACGCCGTCCCGCGGGCAGAACATCTGCCAGCGAAAGCGCCTCTGGACCGTGGTTAAAAGCATACCGCAGATCGCCATGGCTGCGCAGTCTGATATCAGGCGGCAAATTGTACGCCTGCAGGCCCGCTTCTGCTGCCATCATCCCGAGAATCTGGCTAAGCAAGGCGTGATCAGCCCAGCCGCCAAGATAGCGGCAATTAGCGCGGCGGAACAACACGGGTGCAATCTCCGGCTCGTCCTCACAATCGATCTGCTCCAGCCACCGTGAAATCGCTCCCTCGCCGGAAGGAACTTCGAGGCCGCGCCGCAGGCTTTCAGCCCGCATCACTTTGACCGGGACCAACTGCTGAAGCGGTCCTGGCGGCAGGTCTTCGGGAAACGCAAAATGTTCTGTTTTACTGCCGCTGCGCGGTCCAAGCAGCAATGGGCAATCGAGCGCCGCCAGACGGGCGGCCAGATCAGCGCGTACAATCGGCAGGCTGGGCGCCACCACCATCGGATAACCGTCGAGCGGCACGTGCGGGGAAACGATATCGACATCAAGCCCCAGCCGCCGCAGAGCAGTATAATAGGCGAACATCAGTTCCAGCGTGACAAAGCTTTGGCCTTGCGGCTGTGTTTCCAGCAGCCACTGCCCTTCATAGCTGTATATCAATGCCACGCGGCGCGGCGCGGCGCCCGAAAACTCCAATACCGCAATCTCGCGGGCGACCTGTTCGGCTTCGTAAAGGGCCGCATCCCCCGACCCGTCAGGCCGGAGTAATCCGCTGTGCATCTGCTCTTGCGCGAAAGGTGCCTGCCTCCAGCGGAAATAGCTCACCAGTTCCGCCCCGTGCGCCATCGCCTCCAGCGTCCAGAACCGCACCATGCCGGGCAGCGGCGCGGGATTGTATGGTGCCCAGTTAACCGGGCCGGGCTGCTGTTCCATCACCCACCAGCGGCCATTCTTGCCATCCCCGGTTCCGCAGCCGCGATAGAGATCGTGGTGAAATGCCGAAATATCCGGATGGCCTTGCCGAGCGTAACGTATCTTGTCCGCCTCGCTCATCCAGCTACGTTCCAGGAAGCCGAGCGGATAGCTGTCCCAGCTCGCCACATCGAGATCAGCCATCACAGCATGATGATCAAATTCGGTGTATAACCCCATGAAATTATGCACGATGTCGCGCCCGGGCGAATGTTTTCGCAATATCTCCGCCTGCAGACGATTGAAGCCGACCACTTCGTCCGAAGCGAAGCGGCGGAAATCAAGCACCTGCGCTGGGTTGGGTTCGGTCACGGTCAAATTGGGCAGGTCAATCTCGGCGAAGCTGCGATACTCCATGCTCCAGAACACATTGCCCCACGCGGTGTTGAGTGCGCCGATGTCAGTGTATTTTGCAGCAAGCCATCTGCGGAAGCCGATCTGCGCGGCGGCAGAATAACTGATCGTCGTATCGTGACAGCCATATTCATTGTCGGTCTGCCAGGCCACCACCGCAGGGTTTGCGCCATAGCGCGCTGCCAAAGCCTGCACGATACGCGCACATTCATCGCGGTAGGGCCGGTGCGAAAAACAGTAATGCCGCCGCGAGCCGAACTTGCGCGGGCGCCCCTGCGCATCCACCGCGACCATGTCCGGCATCGAATCTACCAGCCATTTCGGCGGCGTTGCCGTTGGCGTACCCAGGATAATCCCGAGACCGGCATTACCAAGCGTGTTGATGGCCCGGTCCAGCCATTCCCATTCAAAACGGCCCGGTTCGGGTTCGATGCGGCTCCACGCGAATTCCCCGATCCGCACACGCGCGAGGCCGATCGCCGCCATCCGCGCCGCGTCGATCGCCCAGCGTTCTTCGGGCCAGTGTTCGGGGTAATAGCAAACGCCGAGTTGCAAATGGCTATCCTTTGTCAGTAGTCCAGCGATTGACGGGCCCTCTACACCAGCGTCAATCCAGCCAGGCCTATGCCAATCAGATGTGCCGATTGTCAGTGGTCTGGAGAGCTAGCGGCGGAACGCACAGCGCGCTAGGGAAGAATCCGTGAGTTCCAATTCCTTCTTGTTTGCGGACCCTGCCGCCGGGCCGTTCGCCGCGCATACCGCCGATTTGCTGCAACTGGACAAACTTGGCCGCCGCCGCACACTTGCAGCGCGCGACGGGATCGACTTTGCATCGAACGATTACCTTGGCCTTGCTTCATCAGGCCAATTGGCGGCAGCGGCGAAAACGGCAATCGAGCGCGGCGTGCCCGTCGGGTCAGGCGGTTCGCGGCTGCTGCGGGGTAATCATCCCGAACACGAGGCGTTGGAGGCTGAAGCGGCAGCCCATTTCGGCAGCGAAAGCGCGCTGTATTTTGCCAATGGATTTTCCGCCAATGGCGCATTGCTGGCCGCCCTGCCGCAACGCGGCGATCTGGTGGTGCATGATGCGCTGATCCATGCCAGCGCGCATGACGGCATGCAGCTGGGCAGAGCGGAATTTATCGCCGCGCAGCACAATGATCCTGCAGCTTTCGAACATGCCATAAAAAACTGGCGCGCCAACGGCGGTACGGGGCAGGTGTGGATCGCGGCCGAGACACTTTACAGCATGGACGGCGATCAGGCCCCGCTGGACGATCTGGCAGAGATTGCAGATCGATATGAGGCAATATTGCTGCTCGACGAAGCGCATACAACGGGCTTGTTCGGGCCCGCAGGCCGCGGGCTGGCGGCACATCTCGAAGGCGCGCCGAATGTCGTCACGTTGCGCACTTGCGGCAAAGCTCTCGGCTGCGACGGTGCACTGGTTTGCGGACCGCTTGCGATGACGGATTTCCTGATCAATCGCGCGCGCGGGTTCATTTTTTCAACCGCCCCATCCCCGCTTATGGCCGCTTGCGTGCGGGAGGCGCTGAGATTGATCGAGGATGATGGACCGCGCGCGCAACTGCGCAGCCGCATTGCCGTGGCGCAGACTGCTCTGGGACGCGCAACAGGATCTCAGATCATCCCGATTGTTCTGGGAGACGAGCGCCGCACAATGGATATTGCCCGGCAGCTTCGGCAGGCCGGATTCGATGTTCGCGGCATACGTCCTCCCACGGTGCCGCACGGAACCTCGCGTTTGAGGATTTCGCTGACACTCAATGCATCAGAAGATAACATCAGGGCGCTGGGTGCCGCACTTGCCGGAATATGGGATGGAGAGGACGTTCGATGTCTCGCTACGTCGTAACCGGCACCGATACAGGCATCGGCAAAACCGTTTTTGCGGCGGCGTTGGCCCATCATCTGGGCGCGCGATACTGGAAGCCGGTGCAGGCCGGCCTGGACGATGGCGGTGATTGTGCTGCGGTCAAGCGTCTGGCAGGTCCCGGCGTCAGCATTCTGCCCGAAATATTCCGGCTGAATACGCCGTGCTCGCCGCATGAAGCCGCGCGGATCGACGGTGTGACTCTTTCTGCCAGCGCCCTTGGTCTTCCCGCCGGGAATAGCCCGCTGGTCGTGGAAGGCGCGGGCGGCGTGCTCGTGCCGCTTACCGATAACTTGTTATACGCGGATATATTCGCGATCTGGGGGCTACCGCTAATCCTTGCCGCGCGCACCCAACTGGGCACGATCAATCACACGCTGCTCTCGCTGGAAGCGTTGCGGGCGCGCGCGGTGCCGGTTCACGGCGTCGTATTTATCGGCGATGCCGAACCGGTGGCCGAACAGACGATTCCGCGGATCGGCAGAGTGCGCAATCTTGGCCGGCTGCCGATGCTTGATCCGCTGACACCGGAGGCTCTCCACGCGGCCTTTGCCGAAGGCGTTCGCTTGTGAGCAACCTCTCGTCTGTCTGGCATCCGTTCACGCAGCACGGTCTCGAAGCGCCCATTCCGATGGTCACCCACGCCGAAGGCAGCGCAATTTTTACCGCGGACGGACGCCGGATAATCGACGGAATTTCGAGCTGGTGGGTGACAACGCACGGGCACTGCAATCCCCGGATCATGGCTGCCATCGCCAGACAGACGGAAAAACTCGACCAGATTATCTTTGCCGGATGGACGCACGAACCAGCCGAACAGCTGGCGGCGAGCCTCGCCGCGCTGGTACCCGACCCGCTCCATTACGCGTTTTTTTCCGATAGCGGATCAACCGCGGTCGAAGTGGCACTGAAAATGGCGCTGGGCCACTGGGTCAATCGCGGCGAAAAACGCCGCCGCATCGCAGTGATGCAACATTCCTATCACGGCGATACGATCGGCACGATGTCGGTCGGTGAACGCGGCGTGTTCAACCGCGCTTACGAACAATTGCTGTTCGATGTCGCCACCATCCCGTTTCCCGCTGCCGGTCAGGAGCAGCTGGCAATTGATGCACTCGAAGCCGAATGCGCCGGCGGAGATGTGGCTGCGCTGATCGTCGAACCACTGCTGCTGGGCGCGGGCGGAATGCTGATATACTCGCCCGCGGTTCTGGCCTCGCTCGCGGAAATTTGCCGCGCCGCCGACGTGTTGCTGATCGCGGATGAGGTGATGACCGGATGGGGCAGAACCGGCACCCTGTTCGCCTGCGAGCAAGCGAATGTGGTGCCTGATATAATGTGTCTGTCAAAAGGGCTGACCGGCGGCGCGATCCCGCTGGCTGTGACAATGGCCACGCCGCGAATATTTGACGCGCATTTCTCGAAAGATCCGGCAAAGCAGTTTTTCCACTCGTCCAGTTACACCGCCAATCCGATTGCCTGCGCAGCCGCCAACGCCAATCTGCAGATCTGGCGGGATGAACCCGTTGCAGGGCGAATCGACACACTTGCCGCACGGCAGTCCGCAGGGCTAACACGTCTGGCAAGCCTGCCGGGCGTCACCGGCGCACGGCAAATCGGTACCGTGATCGCCGTCGATGTGGAAAGCGGGGTGGACGCCGGCTATCTCTCGCAGGTCGGGTCAAGGCTCAAGGCATCTCTGGCTCGGCAGGACGTGCTGCTCCGCCCGCTAGGGAATACCATTTATGTGATGCCCCCATATTGCACGGGGCAGGCGGACCTTGATGGGTTGCATGATGCTGTGGAACAGGCGATTGGCGAGGCTTTGGAAAAGTAGCCGCTTCAACGCTGTCCGGTGCAGATGGAGCCAGAGCTATGGCGACCAGTGATCTTCGAGCATCACGCAACTGTCATCAAGCGCGGAAAAATCACGTGGGCGTGACAGTCGATAGACCTCGATTTTTGAAGCCAGATTAGCGATTTCAACGGTGTAGTGCCCTAATCTGCCAAGCGATCTCAGGAACTGTGAGCGGTACATTGTCGATTGCAACAGGGCCTGCACAGCCTGCCCACCCGTCAGGCGGATTATGGCCGGCGGACCCCATTCTGCAACATAGCACGCGTGCAGCGATACCGGTGCGCGCGGCGGCGCGGTCTCAAACCTGAAATGGAATTTCCGGTCGCGGAAATGATCCTGTTCCATCGCCTTGTCTGACCAGCCTAAAGCGTCGATCGCGCCGTCCCATAATTTCATCCGCGCGGCCGACGGCCATATCTGTGCGCGTTCTGCATCGGTGTCCACGCGGCTAAGGTCGTCCGCCAGGCAGGCGTGTCCCCGATCACCCATTGCCGCCGCAAGGGTCGATTTTCCTGCCCCCGCCTCACCCGCAAACATAACGGCGCCTTGCGGGCCCATTACTGCGCTGGCGTGAAGCATTTGAAGGCCGCGCTGATAGCCCAGCGCGCCCCAGCCGGACCCAAGCGCAAACAGGCGGATTTCGCGGCTTGATGCTTCGGGCTTTGGCGCTATCAGCAATTTGCGCCCGGCATCCGCTGCGTATGTTCCGGCGTCGTCATCATCGAATATGAGACGGCTGCCCGAAATCACCGGTTCGTGGGGAGCAAGCCCGGTTGGCGAAAGCCCGTGATCTATGTGAAACGAAATATCGGGATCACCGTGCACCTTGGCAGCGAAGACGTCCCACTCCGGCAGTTCAAGTTCCGACGCAATATTCAGGCCCGAATGGGCGTAATGGTATAGGCGCGGTTCCGGCATCGCCTCGCACTAAAGCGCAGCCGCATGATTTTGCAAGCAAGGTTCGTTTCCGGCAAACGCGGCACTTCACGCCGCGCGCTTGGCTGGCTACACCCATGCGATGCATGAAACCCAAAGCCTTAATGCCTTCGATATTGCCGCTATGCTGGTGGTCGCGGCCGCCGTGCTGGGCTGGTTCAACCATCAGTTCATCAAATTGCCCCATGTGATCGGCCTGACTGTCATGGGCGCACTGGCGGCAATCGGACTGCTTGTTGCCGATGCCTTCATCCCGGGCATTACGCTCGACAATGATGTCGCGCAGCTGCTCGAACAGATGAATTTCACCGACACGCTGCTGCAAGGGATGCTCAGCTTCCTGCTGTTTGCGGGCGCTTTGCATGTCGATCTGGACCGGTTGAAAGCCGACTGGCTGCCGGTCCTGCTGCTATCCACGGTCGGGGTGATTATCTCAACCGTTCTGGTCGGCCTGGCCATGTGGGGCGTGGGCTTGATGCTTGGCCTGCCGATATTGCCGATCTGGTATTTCGTGTTCGGCGCGCTGATCTCGCCCACCGATCCGGTTTCGGTTCTGGGCGTGCTGAAGGAAGAGAACGTCCCGCTCTCGCTGCAATCTGCGGTCGCCGGTGAAAGCCTGTTTAACGACGGTGTCGGTATCGTCATTTTCACCATATTGCTGGGTGCGGCAATTTCGGGTGCCGACTTTTCCGTTTCCGAGGGCGCGCGGTTGTTCACCATCGAGGCGGGCGGCGGCGTGCTTGTCGGCCTGATATTCGGTTGGCTTGGCTTCAAGGCACTGGGCAGCATGGATGAATATGCGCTCGAAGTGCTGATAACACTGGCGATTGTGATGGGCGGGTACGCGCTGTGTACCTATCTTCATATATCCGGCCCGCTCGCGATGGCGGTTGCGGGGTTGCTGATCGGAAATCACGGTATGAACACCGCGATGAGCGACGTGACGCAGGATTACGTAGTCAAATTCTGGGAATTGGTCGACGAATTGCTCAATTCGGTTCTGTTCCTGCTGATCGGGTTGGAACTCATCGTGCTGGTGCCCGGTATCCCGCACATTGTGCTGGCCGTGGCGGCTATCGTGATCACGCTGGCAGCGCGGGCTGCCGCGGTTGGTGCGATGACCAAGGTCGTGCCGGCTGCGCGGCTGGATACCAAGGGCGCGGGGCGCGTCCTATGGTGGGGCGGTCTGCGCGGCGGTATTTCCATCGCGCTGGTTCTGTCGCTGCCCGCTAATGAAACACGCGATCTGCTGGTGGCCGCAACATTCGCAGCGGTGCTGTTTTCGGTTCTGGTCCAGCGCGCAACGCTGGGCAAACTGATCGACACCTTGCGCGAAAATTCGCAGCCTGATGCGGCGGCAGATATCGGGCGATCCGTCCACTAGGGCAAGATTGCCAGAATCGATGCCCCGAGATATAGCTGCGCGCAGCGCCCCGGCACTGCCGCGAAACCATGGTTTCGTCAGCCGGGGCGCGGTTTTTTCATCGCAAGGAATTCCCGATGTCCCGTCGCCGCCAGATTTACGAAGGCAAGGCCAAGATTTTGTATGAAGGCCCCGAACCGGGCACGATCATCCAGTATTTCAAAGACGACGCGACCGCTTTCAATGCCCAGAAAAAGGGCACGATCAACGGCAAGGGCGTGATCAACAACCGCATCAGCGAATATGTTTTCACGCGCCTGTCGCACATTGGCATTCCCACCCACTTCATCCGCCGTCTGAATATGCGCGAACAACTGGTCCGTCAGGCTGAGATTATCCCTATCGAGGTCGTCGTGCGCAATGTCGCAGCAGGGTCGATCAGCAAACGTCTGGGTATCGAGGAGGGTGAGGCGCTGCCGCACACGCTGATCGAGTATTATTACAAGGACGACGCGCTGGGCGATCCGCTGATTGCGGAAGAACATATCGCCTGTTTCGGCTGGGCCAATAATGAGGAAATGCAGGACATTTCCTCCATGGCGATCCGGATCAATGATTTCATGGTGGGGATGTTCTCGGCCATCAACATCCGCCTGGTTGATTTCAAACTTGAATTTGGCCGCGTGTTTGACGGTGATTACAGCCGCGTGATTCTGGCTGACGAGATCAGCCCCGACGGCTGCCGCCTGTGGGATATGACGACGGGAGAAAAACTGGACAAGGACCGCTTCCGCCGTGATCTGGGCGGTGTCGAGGACGCTTATCAGGAAGTCGCGCGCAGGCTTGGCTTGCTGCAAAATGACGATGGCGGTCCGGGCGAGGTGTTCGACCTTAGCGCCCACCGCGGGAAATTACGCGGCAAAAGCAAATAGACTCCTAGACGCAATACCGGACAATCAGTCCGCTTGGCGCTATCCGGCCCATCACCGGCGGCACCTGGTCGCCGTCAACCTGAGTAGGCAGATCGCCATCGCCGATTTCCGCCCATTTGACGGTGTAGGTTTTTGCGATGCCGTGCGCTGCGGGATCACGGCCTGAAAGCACCGCCAGCACGAACCTGAGGCAAGCCAGCCGGGTGCTGCGTTCTATAATCACCAGCTCAAGCGTCGGATTCGTCAGACGCGCCTTGGGTGACAGGCAAAACGGCCCTGCGTAATATTTGCCCCGTGCCGCAAAAACCGCCTCAGCCGAAGTTTCGAATATCCGGCCATCGAGGCCCTGTGCCTTTACCGGCATGGGGTCCTGCGGCCAGCGGAGCAGCAGTTTCAGCGCCGAGACCACATAGGCGTAGCGACCGATTTTAGCCTTCAGCGCACCGGAAACGCGCGCTACCGCGACGCTGTCAGGGCCGATGGAGAGGCAGGCCAGCACCGGCATTTGCGCAAATTCGAACAGCGGTGACGCTGCCCAGCTAAGCGGTCCGCGCGCCCATGCTGCGGCAATCTGGACCGCAAATTTGTCGGGATCGGCGTGATAGCCCAATTCGCGCGCTACCAGGTTGATGGTTCCGGCAGGCGATACGCACAGCGGCACCTTGCCGGCGCGCTGGCCCAGCGCGCGAACTGTCTGCCGCAACGCACCGTCACCGCCGTGGACACAAACCAACTGGCAGTTGTGCGACAAGGTGACGCCGTCCGGTCGCGTCGCGATCGGCGTGATCGTCCAGTCAAAGTTTTTAAACGCGGCGATCAGCTGATCGAGATTTTCCTGCCGGAAACCGCCCGAGGCCGGGTTGTAAACCAGATCCAGCCTCACCGGCCCTTACCCGGAAAACTCTGCCCCGCAGTCACTTCGATCGGGTCGCCGGTACTCAGCGGCGTCACGCTGCGTCCAAACCAGACATAGCGCGCAGTTGGCCGGTCGAGGTCATTGTCATACCGCTTTGCAACCAGACCCGCGTCATATCCCATCCATGCCAAAGTGGCGGGAAAAAGCTGGCTTGAACTGCGGCCTCCCGCAGGCGATGCGGCGTATTTCGCGCGCAGCGTATCAGGCAGAAAGGCAATCAGCGGGATCCGGAATTCGTCTTTCACCGGATCGCTCGAGCAATGCGCCAGTTGCCCTTCAGCCAGGTTCTGGCCGTGATCGGATAAATAGGCCACCGCAACTTTGCTGCGATCGACCCCGTCGAGCAGGATATCGAAGAAATCCCGTTTCGAATATCGGAGCGCAGCCTCGTAATGGTCGCGTTTGCTGCTTTGGGCTGGAATCGCGCCGGCCGGATAGTGGCTCTGGTACTGGAAGTGGACTCCGCGCAGCAAGGCGTAAGTGAAGGTCTTTTCGGCGCTGTGCATCTGCTTGTTCAGCATGGCGGCAATCACATCATCGGTATCCAGATCGCCGGCGACACCGCGATATTCGTCGATCAGAGCCAGTTCGGGGCCCAGCAACAGATTTTGCGGGCTTCCGTTGACCTGACCATCCAGCATGATCGTCCGGTACCCTGAACGGCGCGCATATCCCCAGACCGACGGCGTCGTTCGCAAGTCCATCTGCGGACCAGCGCCGCGCACATCGACCCCGGAACGCAGGGCCACGTTGGATGGTGCACTGCAAAACCCCATTGATGCCGCCGTTCCGAAATCGGTCACGCCCATACCGGAGAGCGCGGGCAAAATCAGCCGCTTGAACGGCTCAGCAGCAATGCTTTCATCCATTATCCAGACGATATGCAGCGGGGCATCTGCCGTGTCCGGCACCAGTTTTACCGCGGCGCGCTCCGGCGGCGGCTCGGCCAGCACCAGCCGGGCAAGGAATGTGTATGTGTTTCTTTCCGCAGCTTGCGGGTAATTTATCAGCAGACTGGGCAAAATCACAAGCGCCAGCACAGGTAGCGATCGCCGCGTAGCGGGCCTTGCCAGCAATGTTCGGGAAATCGCCAGAAGCGCGGCAGCTGCCACCACTTGCGCAGCCGTCTTCACCAACGCGCCCGCAAATTCGCCTGCGGCTGCCCCCGCTTGCCGTATTTCGCCAAGCATCCAGCCCAGTTCGGCAGCGTCCAGCGGAGCACCGGCGGCTTGGCCAAACCCGATGTTCAGCGTGATCGAAACCAGCGCGATGCTCGCCGCGACAAGGAACCAGCGGCGCGGCAGAAACATGATAGCGGCCAGTAATGCAAAGGCCTGGATGGCCAATACGCCAAAATTCCACAGTGCGTTTTCCCAGTCATCGGCAGCAGCGCGGTACAAGACCGTATTAACCAGCTGGAACCGGTTAGCGGCCGCATAAAAGGCCGCAAAGGCAATCAGTCCGGCAACAATCCGGCAGACCCCCCCAAGCCCCGCTGCAAATGATGTGGATGGCTGGTTGTCCATCCGGCCGCTATAAAGCGGCAGGGTTGAGAAAACACAAAATTCGGCTTGCGCGATTGCCACTGCCCATGTTTGGGTCAGTGTCTGTGCAGGCGTCTTTATCCAGGCCCAAGTCAGTGCCTGTATTCGACGACTGCACCATATTATATTTTCTTGCTTGATTTGCGGAGAGAGCGTTGCGGATTTTCATCGGACTTGCGTCACTCGCGCTGGCTGGCTGCGCATCGGTCTCGGCGCCCGAAACGATGCAGTCTGCCGCACTGCCGCCAGCCGCCGTCTGGGGGATCGAACAAACCGATATTCCGCTTGATCCGGCTTATGTACTGGGCACGCTGCCCAATGGAATGCGCTATGCAATCCGCCAGAATTCTACGCCCGAAGGCACCGCGCTGGTGCGTATGGCCGTGGATTCGGGCTCACTATCCGAAACCGATGCCGAACGCGGCTATGCGCATTTCGTCGAACATATGGCCTTCAACGGATCGAGCCGGGTGCCTGAAGGCGAGATGATCAAGCTGCTCGAACGCGAAGGGCTGGCGTTTGGCGCAGATACCAATGCATCGACCGGGTTTGAACAAACGCTTTATAAGCTCGATTTGCCGCGCAATGACCCCGCATTGCTGGATACCGCGCTGATGCTGATGCGCGAAACGGCGAGCGAGCTCATCATTGCCGATGAGGCGGTCGAGCGTGAGCGCGGAATTATCTTGTCCGAATTGCGCGACCGCACAACTTACGGCCTTAAAGAAACGGTTGACCGGATGAAGTTCCTGACCCCGGATGCCCGGTATAGTGACCGCTTGCCCATCGGCACGGCAGATACGCTGGCCAAGGCCAATGGCGAAAATCTGCGCGTGTTCTACGAACGTGAATATGTGCCCGCCAATACGGCGCTTGTTGTGGTGGGGGATTTCGAACCTGCGGAAGTAAAGGCTGCGATTGAAAAACATTTCGCAAGCTGGGCCCCGGCGCCGCTGCCAACCACGCCGCTGGCCGGCCCCATCGACACCGCCCGGGCGGGCGTAACCGATATATATCTTGACCCGTCACTTTCGGAACGGGTTACCGCATCGCGGATCGGTGCGTGGATCGAAGAACCCGACACTGTCGCCGCGCGGAAAGAAAGGCTGCTGGAACGGGTCGGATATGCCATCGTCAATCGCCGTTTCCAGCGCGCAGCGCGGGGGGACAATGCGCCTTTCCGCGGTGCCGGTTTCGGCACGGGAGATATTTTTGACGAAGGGCGCACGACCAATCTGATCGTCGATGCGGGTGATGGCGAGTGGGATACGGCATTCCGTAAAGCGGTCGAGATCTGGAACCGCGCGCTGACGGGCGGCTTCACGCAGGATGAGGTTACCGAGCAGCTTTCGGCGATCCGGACGCAGGTCGAAAACGGTGTGTCCGGGGCGCCGACACGCTCGCACGGCGTATTTGCGGAGGCCGTTTTGCGAATGCTTGACGAGGGGATTATTCCCACCACCCCCGAAAGCGGCCAGATCAGATTTGAAAATGCGGCCGCCGATGTGAATCCGCAAACAGTGCTTGCGGCGTTGAAACGGCACGCGGTAACCCTCGACGATCCGCTGATCCGATTTTATGGCAGGCTCGCGCCGGAGGGCGGTGCGGATGCGCTGCGACTGGCCTGGCGGGAGGCGCTCGCCAAGCCTGCCGTAACAGCCCCCGAAGCGGCAATTGCGGAATTCGGCTACACCGGCTTCGGGACCCCGGGGCGCGCGGTGACGGACGAAACCGACAGCAGGCTCGGCATTCGGATGCTGACCTTTACCAACGGACTGAAGCTCAATCTGAAGCGCACCGACTTGCAGGCCGACAGGATCAGTTTTCGGCTTCATATCGATGGCGGCACGATGCTCGATACCAAAGACGCACCGCTGGCAACCGCGCTGACTGGCAGTCTGGCGGTTGGCGGCCTGGGGAAACATTCCGAAGATGAATTGCAGAGCATTCTTGCAGGACGCAGCGTGGGCTGGTCGATCGGCGCAGCCAGCGAGACCTTCCTGATCGGCGGCGGCACGACGAAACGCGATCTGGACCTGCAAATGCGGCTGCTGGCTGCCGCGATAACCGATCCCGGCTACCGCGAGCAGGGTGAAGTGCAATATCGCCGCAACATCGCGAATTTCTTTGCCAATCTCAATGCGACACCCGGCTCCGCAATGCGCAATGCGCTGGGCGGGATCGTGTCCGACAACGATCCGCGTTTCACGCTGCAACCACTGGATGATTACCGCGCTTTGAGTTTCGCCAGACTGCGCGCGGCAATCGAAGGGCGGCTGGACAACGGCGCGATGGAATTGTCGGTTGTCGGTGATTTCGATGAAGACGAAATGATCGAACTGGCCGCCAAAACGCTCGGCGCGCTGCCCGCGCGCGAGATCGATTTTCGTCCCTATGACGACCGGCGCCAGCGCAGTTTCACGCAGGACCGTTCGCAGCGCATCCTGCGCCATGCCGGCGAGGCTGATCAGGCGCTGCTTTATCTGACCTGGCCCACCCGCGATGATAGCGATCTGAAGGAAGTTCTGGAATTGGAAGTGCTCGAACGCGTGATGCGTTTACAGCTGACCGACAGCTTGCGCGAAGTTTTGGGCCAGGCCTATTCGCCCGGCGCCAGCAACCGGTCGAGCGGCACCTATGAAGGATATGGTACCTTTGCCGTTTCAGCATCGATCGATGTCGCGGATGTCGCTGCCGCGCGCGAGGCAATGGCAGCTGTCGTGGAAAAATTGCGCCGTGAGGCCATAAGTGACGACACGCTGGAACGCGCGCGCCGTCCGATGATCGAAAATTACGATAATGCGCTCAAGTCGAACAGTGGCTGGATGTCGCTGGTCGATCTGGCCCAGAGCCAGCCCGACACAAGGGACAGGTTTCTGTTGCAGCGCGGCCTGCTGGAAACGATTACGCCGGAGGATATCAGACAGATGGCGGCGCGTTATATCGCAATCGAACAGGCGCTGGAAATCCTGACCCTGCCCGAGGCGAAATGACAGTTCTATTCCGCGGATGTGGTGTGAATGTGCAATTCCCCTTCCAATGTGCGGTGGACCGGACATTTGTCGGCGATTTCGATTAACCTGCTTCGCTGGTCTGCGGTCAGGTTTCCGCGCAAGCCTATCGTGCGGTCAATTGCCTGGATTTGTCCGCCGCCCTGATCGCAGTCCAGACAATCCTGCTGGTGATTGCGCGAATGTTCCAGTTCGACGGTCACGGCATCGAGCGGGATATTCTTGCGGTCCGCATACATCTTGATTGTCATCGATGTGCAGGTGCCCAGCGCGGCCAGCAGCAGATCGTAGGGCGCAGGTCCATCATCATTTCCGCCGTAGCTTTCGGGTTCGTCCGAAATAAAGGTATGGTGCGCCGTCCGCACACTTTGCGCGAATTTTCCCGCCGCAGTCTCGACGGTGACAATTCCTTCGGCGGGCGCGGTGCCCACGTCGGCCTGATCGGGTAAATAGCGTTCCGCCCATGCCGTGATTATGGAAGCAGCATATTCCGCTGCGCCGGCCGTTGTCAGCAGATGGTCGGCACCATCCAGCGCAACGAAGCTTTTGGGATGTTTGGCGGCCAGAAAGATGCTGCTCGCATTATCGATCCCCACCACATCATCGGTGGGCGAATGCATCACCAGCAAGGCGCGGTCCAGATCCGCCAGCCGCTGCGCCTGCGGCTGGTTTCTGCCTTGTTCCAGAAATGCTCTGGCCACTCTGAAACTGCGGCCGGCGATCGAAACATCGGCCTCCCCTTCGGCTTCGATGCGCGCAACCCCGTCTCCGAAGTGGTGAAACACATGCGCGCTATCAAACGGAGCGCCCAGCGTGACCACGGCCGTGCTTTCGGGGATACGGCTGGCAGCGGCGATGACCGCGGCCCCGCCCAGACTGTGACCGATGAGCAGCGAAGGCGCCAAACCGCGCGCGCGCATGGCCGCCGCCGCAGCGGTCAAATCCTCGACGTTGGACACAAATCCTGCATTGGCAAAATCGCCTTCGCTGTTGCCAAGCCCGGTAAAATCGAACCGCAAGACAGCGATGCCCTGTTTGGCCAATGCTGCGGCAATGCGCGTGGCGGCGCGGCTCTGTTTTCCGCATGTGAAGCAATGCGCGAACAGCGCAGCCGCCCGCGCAGATCCGTATCGCGGCAATTCCAGCCGGCCATCCAGAACGTGCCCTCCGGAACCGGTAAAGGTGAACTTTTCAGTCGCGATCATTCGTATAGCTCCTACGCAGGCCCAGGCGGCCTGTATGCGCGCCCTGTATGCGCATCCAGCACCGGGGCCCTTAACCCGGCTAAGGTTACACCAAGTCGCGGATGATAACAGGCCCCGCACAGCTTGCACCTTTCGGGCACTGGCGGCATAGGCTGCGCGCATAGAAACTTAATCCATTCCGCGCCCGGGTAATTGCAGAGGCCGATGCCATGAAAATAAGTGTCCATGTCAGCTTGAAACCCGGGGTGCTCGATCCGCAAGGCCGCGCAGTGCACCACGCGCTCGAGGGTCTTGGTTTCGGCGGTATCGAAGATGTCCGGATCGGCCGTCTGATCGAACTGGATGTTGCTGACAGTACAAGCGACGCGCAGCTGGACGATATGTGCCGCAAGTTGCTGGCAAACACTGTCATCGAAAATTACCGGATCGAAAAGGTATCGGAGAACGCCTGATGGCTTTCAAAACTGCGGTCATCACTTTTCCGGGGTCCAATTGCGACCGGGATATGGCGGTTGCCATCGAACAGGTTTCCGGTACCGCGCCGGTGCGTGTCTGGCACGGCGATGCCGATTTGCCCGGCGGCCTTGATTTCATCGCTCTGCCCGGCGGATTTTCATATGGCGATTACCTGCGTTCGGGTGCCATGGCATCGCGCAGTCCGATCATGCGCTCGGTTATCAAGGCGGCGGAGCGGGGCGTGCCCGTTCTTGGCGTGTGCAACGGTTTCCAGATTCTGACCGAAAGCGGGCTTCTGCCCGGGGCGCTGATGCGGAATGAAGGCATCAATTTTGTTTGCCGCGATGCGCAGCTGATTGTCGAAAACGCCTCGTCGCTGTTCACGTCGCGGTATCACGCCGGGCAGCGGATCACCATTCCGGTCGCGCATCACGATGGCAATTTCTTTGCCGATGATGCCGTGCTGGACCGCATCGAGGGTGAAGGCCGTGTAGCGTTTCGGTATACCGATGCCGTAAACGGTTCGTCACGCGAGATCGCCGGACTGCTGAACAAGGCGGGCAATGTGCTGGGAATGATGCCGCATCCCGAACGCGCGATCGAAACCGCGCATGGCGGCACCGGCGGTAAGGCGTTGTTCGAAAGTGCAATGCGGGCGCTGGCCTCTGCCTGACGCGGGCACTACCGGTCAGGCCCGTTTCATCGCCTCGGTGATAAACAGCTGACGAGCCTCTGCCGATGGCATTGGCCTGCCAAAATAATAACCCTGGATTTTGCTGCAGCCCAGATTGCGGATAAGTTCGGCTTCCTCCGCAGTTTCAACCCCTTCTGCTGTCGTCGACATTTCAAGACTGTCGGCCATTGCCACCACCGCGCGGATAATGGCCAGGCTTTCGGCATGGCCATTGGCCGCGCCTTGCACGAAGCTGCGATCCACCTTGATCGTGGAAAAGCGTAATTTGCGGATATATCCGAGCGAGGAATAGCCGGTACCGAAATCGTCAAGCGCGACCGAGCAGCCCAGCTCCATGATTTTTTCCAGTGCGGACCGGGCGCCAGCCGCATCCCGCAGGAAAATACTTTCGGTAACCTCGATCTCCAGCCTGTGAGCAGGCAGACCGCTGTTCGAAAGGGCCGCCACGACAATCGCAGGGAATTCCGGTTCGAGCAGCTGTTCACCCGACACATTCACTGCGATCCGCATATCCTGCGGCCAATGGACCGCTTCCTCGCAGGCACGGTGGATCACCCATGCGCCAATGGGGACGATCAGACGCGTGTCTTCGGCGATCGGAATGAACTTGCCGGGGCTGACAATGCCGTGTTCCGGGCTGTTCCAGCGCAGCAGCGCTTCGAAGCTTACCAGCGTTTCTTCATTGGCATCGACAACCGGTTGATAGGCAAGCTCCAACTCGCCGCGATCGAGCGCATGGCGAAGCGAAAATTCAAGCTGGCGCCGTTCCTCCGCTGTGGCGTGCAGCGATGGCTCGTAAGACCAATGCTCGCCGCCGCCCTCGTCTTTCGCGCGGTAAAGCGCAAGATCGGCATTGCGCATCAATTCTTCCACAGTCGAACCATCGCGCGGTCCGGCTGCCGAACCGACACTCGCCCCGATATACAGCGTGTGATTATCGACTTCGTACGGCTTTGAAAGTGCTTCGATGGCTGTTGTGGCAACCCGGCGCACGATCCCCGATTCCGACGCGTCACGGATGACGATGGCAAATTCGTCGCCTCCCAATCGGCCGCAAAGTTCGTTTTCGCTCATGGTGGCTTTCAGACGGCTGGACACCTGTGCCAGCAGCCGGTCGCCGACAAGGTGGCCGAGCGAATCGTTGACTGCCTTGAACCGGTCCAGATCGATCATCAGAAATGCGCAGCGGGTGCGCCACTGCGAGGCATATTTCATCGCATCGCCCAGCGCTTCGGTTACCATTAACCGGTTTGGCAGCCCGGTAAGCGTGTCATAGCGCGCCAGCCAGGCGATCTTTTCCGACGATTCGCGCTGTTCGGTCACATCGGAGCCGACTCCGCGGAAACCGATGAACTTGCCGTGCTCGTCCAGCATTTGCGTGCCCGAAAGCTCCCACCAACGCTGCGCCTTGCCGATATTGACCTTGACCAACAATGCCGAAAAATTTTCGCGCCGTTTGAGCCGTTCTGCCAGATCATGCAGACTTGGCGGGAACTGTCCCGTTTCCCAGGCTGCACCGGCGATAAGTTCGAGGAAAGGTTTGCCTTCGATCGCTTCAGGGGAATGACCCAGCGCATATGCAAAACGCGGACTGACGGAGCGCACCCGGCGCGAGGGGTCCACCTGCCACAGCCAGTCAGCTTCGTTTTCCTCGAATTCGCGCAAAAGTAGCGACACCACCTCGTCTTTTTCGACCATTCCGGCTTCGGCAATGCGGGCTGCGAGATAGCTGCGCGCACTCTCGATCGTGCCGTAAATGACCACGATGATAAACACGGCAATGGTTATCGCCAGTTCGTAAGCCCCGCCTAGCAAAGCGGCGATGCAGGCCGGTATGCCGGTGAGCAGCAGGAACGGTATGGTGACAACCGGAGCCGCGGCCAGCAGCAGTGCCGAACCGGTGATCAGACTGGCCACAATGGTCCAGACAGTCAGTTGTTCGATCGGCCCGGCGTATTGCGGAAACAGCACCATGGCCAGCGCCCACACGGCTCCCGTCAGCGCCGCTCCTGTGCCCTGCGACCGGACCTCCGCAACAGTGATTTTGCGCTTCTCGTTATCGGCAAAGCTCTGCTCGAACCTGGCGGAGTAATACAGTGTGCCTGCCAGTGCCGCGATCCAGCCCAGCAGCGCAAGGTGCGGCACTTTGCCGAAATACAGGCTGATCACGAGCAATGCGGATAATGCGTGAGCACCGACGCGGATCAGCGTAACCTCCGACAGATGGGCATATTGCAGCCCGCGAAGGCGCGACCAGTCACCGCTGTCCGATTCAAACAGGCCAAGCACAGCCATCACCGGCATCCGCTTCGGCAGCATCGGCAATTCTGGGTTTTCGTCGCTCACGCATTGCGCGTAGCGGGCAAAGGTTATGAGCTAGTAAATTTGTTAGTTAATTTACCAATGTTTACAGGTAAAAACACGTGGCTGAAGTTATCCCGCTCGGGTAAATACCGCGACGCCCGGCATCGCTGCAAGTTATTCCACGGTAACCGATTTCGCCAGGTTTCGCGGCTGATCGACATCGGTCCCTTTGGCAACTGCAACATGGTAAGCGAGCAATTGCACCGGTACTGCGTAAACCAGCGGCGCGATGAGCGGATGAACCTTTGGCATTTCGATGGTTGCCATGCAGCCCTCGCCAGCTTCCTCCAGCCCTTCCGCATCCGAGATCAGAACAATCTTTCCTCCGCGGGCGCGGACTTCCTGCATATTGGAAACGGTTTTTTCAAACAACGGTCCGGACGGGGCCAGCACGATGACGGGAACATTCTCGTCGATCAGCGCGATCGGGCCATGTTTCATTTCGCCCGAAGCATATCCTTCGGCATGGATATAACTGATTTCCTTGAGCTTCAGCGCGCCTTCCATTGCCAACGGATAATCCGGCCCCCGCCCCAGATACAGCACGTCGCGCGCGGGCGCGATCAGATGCGCCATGGCGGCGATATCGTCATCGTGATCAAGCGCGGCGTTCAGCGCTGCGGGTGCTTCGACCAGATGTTTCACCACTTCGGCTTCTTCGGTGCGGTCCATCCGGCCACGGCGCACCGCCAGATGTGCAGCCAAAGCAGCCAGCACGGCCAACTGGCAAGTAAACGCTTTGGTCGATGCCACGCCGATTTCCGGGCCGGCATGGGTCGGCAACAGCAAATCTGCCTCCCGCGCCATCGAACTGGTCGGAACATTGACCACGACCGCAATCGTTTGCCCGTTTTCCTTGCAATGACGCAGCGCCGCCAGCGTATCGGCGGTTTCGCCGCTTTGAGAAATGAACAGGGCCAGACCGCCCGGCTCCAGCACCGGATCGCGGTAGCGAAACTCGCTCGCCACATCGATATCAACGGGTACGCGGGCAAACTGTTCGAACCAGTATTTCGCAACCAGTCCGGCATAATAGCTTGTTCCGCAGGCGACGATCGTGATCCGTTTGATCTCCGACAGATCGAAGTCCATCTGTGGCAACGCCACGCTGCGGTCGCTCTGGCGGACGTAGGAATTCAGCGTCTGGGCGACCACTGTCGGCTGTTCGAAAATCTCTTTCTGCATGAAATGACGGTAGGGGCCTTTTTCAACCGCCGCTGCCGATGCACCCGATGCGACGATATCGCGAACGACGGGTTCGTTCTCGGAATTGAATATTTCCGCCCCGTCACGCCGGATCACCACCCAGTCACCTTCTTCCAGGTAGGTAATCTGCTGCGTAAGCGGGGCAAGCGCGAGCGCATCCGAACCCAGATATGTCTCACCATCGCCGTAACCCACGACCAGCGGCGATCCCAGACGTGCGCCGATAATCATGTCTGGGTGGCTTTTGAACGCGATTGCCAGCGCAAATGCGCCGCGCAGCTGCGGCAGCACGGTCTTCAGCGCCTCTTGCGGAGAAGCGCCGCCCTCGACCTGTTCGGAAATCAGGTGAGCCACGACTTCGCTGTCGGTTTCGCTTTCGAAAATCTTGCCGCGTGCCTGCAACCCTTCGCGCAGGCTCTTGAAATTCTCGATTATGCCATTGTGGACGAGTGCCAGATGATCGGTGGCGTGCGGGTGCGCGTTGCTGGCAGTGGGCGCGCCATGCGTCGCCCACCGGGTGTGCGCGATGCCGACTTCTCCAGTCGCCGGATTTGCCGCAAGCTCGGTGACAAGATTGGCGAGTTTCCCCTCGGCCCGGCGGCGGATGAGCTTGCCCCCATCCAACGTGCAAATACCCGCACTGTCATAGCCGCGATATTCCATCCGCCGAAGACCGTCCACCAACCTGTCTGCTACCGGCTCCGTACCGACAATTCCGATAATTCCGCACATGGATTTGGCCTTCAGTCAGAGAGTATAGGGTATGCGAATTCCGGGCATTTCAGCCGGAAAAGCGTTGGCGTTGCGGGTTACAAGGATGCGCCCGGTTATTTGCGCCGTCGCAAGCGTGATCGCATCGGCCAGCGCCAGATTGGCGCGCTGTTCGCGCAGCGATGCGCCGCGCCTCGCAATGTCCTCGCTCAATTCGGCGACTTTGAAATGATCGAGAAACTGTTCCACACGCTCCGCATCGCCGCTGGCCCCCGCAAGGATTTCGGTCCAACCCAGCCGCGTTATCCAGCGTTCGGGGGTGCGGACAATTTCGGTCCGCGCGGTGGACAGGCCGACCAGCGCATCAACCAGAATGGCGCTGTCGAAAATGGCCGCATTCATTGCGCATCACCAGACCGGATACGGCGCTGGAAGCAGGCCCCGTCGCCCACGTCGGACCGGTCACGCCACATGCCGAAGAAATCATCGACAGCCTTTTGCGACGTCCCGCTACGCATTTGAGCGACCGCTTCACGCACCATGGCCGTGCGCGAAATACCGCGCTCCTCCGCTTGCCGGTCAAGCCATTTGATGTCGTCATCAGGAATTTCGACCAGCGTCCGCATGGCCGCAGTGATATCATCCAATGATATCATGTCAATCCGGTTTTGCTTTATCTGTTGATCAGCCGCATCGGCACGAAAAATTCCTCGTCATCCTGAAGGGTAAATTCTTCAAGCATTTTAATATCCAGCTCTGCATCAGCGGGATCAACACAGAAAATTTCGGAAACCAGATCACCGCCGGTTTCAATCATCACTCCGGCTGAAAACGCCGGTTCGTTACCCTCGCCATCAAAGCGTGTGCGGATGATGCGGCTGAAAACGACATATCCCGTCCCGCCATTGGCAAACCGGATCTGCGCTTCTCCCCCGCCCGAATAGGCTGCGCGCGATGTGACAGGCCTGCCGCCGCCTGGTCCGCTAACCAGCACCAGCTGAGCCGGATCGCGCGCAGCACCCATTTCTCCCTGTGCTCCCGGTGCACCCGGTGCCCTTGGTGCACCAAACCTGTATTGTGCCACTGCGGGATCGCCCGCAACACACACCGACAATTGCTTGCCCCCGCTGACGCGGCAGGAAAAGGCAGTGGCTGATTTGCCGGCGCATTCCGGCTGTGGGCCTGCGGCATCCGACGTTGTCTGATTATAGGCGTCCGTAACGGCCTGACTTGCCGCGCCGACATCTGCTCTCGCGGGCGCAGCCGAATCGCTCCGCGCAGTGTGGTCGCTGCCACCGCTTGCCCCACAGCCCGGTAGCGCCGAGAGCAAGCTGATGACGACCACTGCTTGACGCAGGATCATTTCCTGGCCGCGGCCTTTTTCTTGCGCATGGCATCGTGGAAGCTGTCAGCCCAGCCTGGTTTGACCAGTTGCTCGCCGCGCACCATCCGCAATTCGCCATCCGCAACATCGCGGCTGACCGCGCTGCCAGCGCCGACAATCGCATCGGCCCCGATTTTAAGCGGCGCGATCAGCGCGCTGTTGCTGCCGATAAAGGCGCGTTCGCCGATAATCGTGCGATGTTTGAAATAACCGTCATAATTGCAGGTAATCGTACCCGCGCCGATGTTTGCCCCCGCGCCGATTTCCGCATCGCCGAGATAGGCCAGATGATTGGCCTTTGCACCCTCGCCCAGGGTGGCATTCTTGATTTCGACAAAATTACCGATCTTTGCGCCTTTTTCGAGCGCTGCCCCGGGCCGCAAGCGCGCGTAAGGGCCAACTTCAACCTGCTCGCCCAGTGTCGCGCCCTCCAGATGGCTGAACGCTTTGATCAACACATTATCGGCCACCGTGACGCCTGGACCGAACACCACATTGGGTTCGATCACAACATCGCGCCCCAGCTTCGTATCCCAGCTGAAAAACACCGTCTCGGGCGCTTTCAGTGTCGCGCCTTCGGCCATAGCCTCGTCGCGGCGGTATTGTTGCCACACGCGCTCCGCCTCGGCCAGTTCGGCGCGGCTGTTGATGCCTGCCACCTCGGTTTCGTCATCCGTCGTTACCGCCGCGCACATGCGCCCGTCGGCATTTGCAACGTTGACGATATCGACCAGGTAATATTCGCCCTGGCTGTTTTCATTGCCCACGCGGCTGAGCAGTGCGAACAGATCTTTTGCCCTGACTGCCATCAGGCCAGAATTGCACAGGCCGCAGCCGCGCTCTTCTTCGGATGCGTCCTTGTGTTCGACCATCTTTGTGATCCGGTCGCCATCCGTAAGCACCCGGCCATACTGCAAGGTGTCCGCCGGTTCGAAACCAAGTACGACAACCGCCGGCGTGTCATCACGATGCAGCCTGTCCAGCATCCGTTGCATCGTTTGAGGACGCACAAACGGCACATCGCCGTAAAGGATCAGCACATCGCCGTCGAAATCGCCCAGCGCATCCTGTGCCTGCTGGACTGCGTGGCCGGTGCCCAGCTGCGGCTCCTGCAAGGCCAGTTCGGCGCGGCCATCCAGCGCAGATTCGAGCTGGTCGCGACCACTGCCCACAATTACCACCTGCCGCGCCGGTTCCAGCGCATCCACGCTGGCCAGCAGATGGTCGAGCATGGGGCGTCCCGCCACAGGATGCAGCACCTTGTGAAGGTCGCTTTTCATCCGCGTGCCTTTACCGGCCGCAAGGATGATCGAAGCGATTGCGTGTTTTGTTGCAGTCATGACCAAAGCCATTGCCACCAATTTGTTGCAAGTTCCAGAACCGCCATGCACTGACTGTGATTATGGACAAATTTCGCTTCGATATTGTCGGCTTCGATCTGGACGGCACGTTGCTGGATACGCATCAGGATCTGGGCGCAGCGGTCAATCACGCGCTAAATCTCGCCGGTCGGCCCGAAGTGCCGGTTGCCCGGATTGAAAGCCTGATCGGCGGCGGCGCGAAAATCATGCTGAAACAGGCGCTGGACGATACCGGCGGTATTTCCGACGATGAATTCCGCCCGCTATATAAAGCCTTGCTGACATTTTACGGCGCAAACAGCGCGGTGCACACCCGGCCCTACCCCGGTGTTGTGGAAGCCATTGACGCGCTGGACCAACGCGGTGTGAAAATGGCCGTCGTCACCAATAAATTCGAAAGTTTCGCGACTGATATTCTCGCCCGGCTCGGGCTGGATACCCGGTTCGAGACAATCATTGGCGGCGACACGCTGGGCAAGGATGCGGCAGGCAAGAGCCGCGCAAAGCCCGAGCCCGACCCGATTATCGAAATGATGCAGCGGCTTGGCGGCGGGCGCACCGTTTTCATCGGTGACAGCACATATGATATTGCCGCAGCCAAAGCCGCCGGCGTTCCTTCGGTCGCGGCCGCGTATGGCTATTGCGACAAACCGCCACACGAATTGGGCGCCGATGCGGTGATTACGGGCTTCGACGCCCTGATCGCGACGCTGGAGAGACTTTAGGCCCGCAGCCTAGAAATCAAATCCTGCGCGCACGGCGAAAGCATCCACATTGTAATTGCGGTCCAGCCCGGCAGCGATATTCGCCATATCATATTCATTGCGCGTGTAATTGGCAGTGAAGCGGGTGTTGGCTGTCGGCGACCAAACCAGCGATGCAGCATAGGCATTCTGTATTCCGCCAACTATGCCCGCATCGACCAGATCAAGATAATCATAGCGCACATTCAGTTGCACAGCGCCCATACCGCCGCTGCCTACCGGATTTTTCGGCTTGTTTCGGTCAAACTTGTTACCCTTGTAACCGCGCGTGTCGCCCTTGGTCAGATACACGCCCGCTTCCACCGCACCGCCGAAGAATGTCGGGTTTTCGAGCCCGGGCCGGTTGACCGTTTGCCAATAACCCTCCGCCTGCGCGTGGAACGGCCCGGCGATCACCGCGCCTTCAAGACCCAAACCGGTCTCGCCGGTCGCACCGATATTGCGGGTATCGATGAAGCGGGTGTCGGTGAAATGGACCGAAGGCCGCTGGCGGTAACGAACCGAAGTCGC
This sequence comes from Altererythrobacter aquiaggeris, assembly GCF_037154015.1. Lineage (NCBI taxonomy): Bacteria > Pseudomonadati > Pseudomonadota > Alphaproteobacteria > Sphingomonadales > Erythrobacteraceae > Aestuarierythrobacter > Aestuarierythrobacter aquiaggeris. The sequence goes on along the minus strand of NZ_JBANRL010000001.1, from coordinate 859,823 downwards.
CGCATCATTGAGATCGCGGTAATGCGCCGAAGCGCCGAAGTGAAGCTGGGTGTCGCCCATTTCAGGCGCAAAAACCAACCGGCCATCGAGGCTGTAGCTGTTGTTTTCATCACTCGAAAGATCATCGATATTGTCGGTGAACACGCCCGCCTGGATGGTCGCATCGCCCGATGTGTACTGTCCGCTCAGACCAACCCGGCGCGCAAAACCGAATGCATCGGTAAAGGCGGCACGTTCCATGAAACTGATGAAGCGGCTCGAGGTCAGTTCTTCCAGTGACTGGAAATTGTTGTGCTGGCCCACTGTTATCGTGGCGCCGCCATCATCATAAGTGATGATGGCGTCGGTGATTTCGGTAACATTGTCGGCCAGTTCGATCTCGGTCTTGTATCCGAACCCGCCGCCGATATCGCCGGCAACGCCGATCCGCGCACGGCGGATTTCATTGGCGAACCCGAGACCGGGGTCGGCGATCGAATCGGGTGCGTTGACCGTTCCGGCATCGATCATCAGGCGGCCAAACGGTTTGAAACTCCACCCGCCGCTGCCTTTCAGTTCGGCCACCTTGACATCGCTGCGTGCCTCGCTGGCTGTTGCCGCTGCCTGGGTGGCAGAAGTGGCGGCCAGGGTCGCTTGCTCGGCCTTGACTTGCGTTGCATCCAACTCGCCTTCCAAGGCATCGATCTTGGCAGCCATCGCAGCCATTTGTTCGCGCATCGCCGTCATTTCGGCACGCAGGGCCTCGGCGCCGGATGCGGACTGTGCTTGCGCGGGCGCGGCCCAGCCAAGCGCCGCAGCAGCGGCAAATGCGGAAATGCGGATAGATTTGTTCATAAGGCTGCCGGATCCGATTCGTTTTGTGTGTGACGCTGCCCCTATGGCGGTAAAATGACAGCTATGTGACAAGCACGACTGCAACTGTCGCTACGGCATGCGAGCCTGCCCGTGCCGTTGTCGCAGCGCGGTTGAAAGCCCGCCGCAAACCTGCCATTTGCCGCAACAACTTGTGCCAACAACCGGCCTGGCAGGACAGAACGCCAGCGGCCTTCATACGGAGACTTTCTATGACCATTTCATTCAAGGACCGCGTTGCCATCGTTACGGGTGCAGGCGGCGGCTTGGGCCGCGAATATGCGCTTGAACTCGCACGCCGCGGCGCGAAGGTCGTGGTGAACGATCTGGGTGGTTCGCGCGATGGTACGGGCACATCCGATGCCTCCGCACAGGTCGTCGAAGAAATTGAAAAGGCCGGCGGCGAAGCGATCGCCAATGGCGCATCGGTCACCGAATATGACCAGATGGAAAAGATGGTTGCCGATGCCAAGCAGAAATGGGGCGGCGTGCACGTGCTGATCAACAATGCCGGCGTGCTGCGCGACAAGAGCTTCGCCAAGATGAGCCCGGAAGACTTCGAATTCGTCGTCCGCGTTCATCTGCTGGGCAGCGCCTATGCAACAAAGGCATGCTGGGAAACCTTCCGCGAGCAGGCCTATGGCCGCATCCTGATGACTTCCAGTTCCACCGGCCTGTTCGGCAATTTCGGTCAGGCCAATTACGGCGCGGCCAAGCTGGGCCTTGCCGGACTGACCAAGACGCTTCATCTCGAAGGTGCGAAATACAACATCAAATGCAACTCGCTATCGCCGGTTGCCGGCACGCGGATGACCGAAGACCTGTTCCCGCCCGAAGCATTCAAGTTGTTCTCGCCTGAAAACGTGGCACCCGCCGCACTCTTCCTTGTCAGCGAAGATGCCCCGTCCAACGCCATCGTCGGCGCGGGCGCAGGCGGCTTCCATTCGGCATGGGTCACGATGAACGATGCCGTATGGCTTAAAGAAGAAGACCGCACGGTCGAGGGCTTCGCCGCCAATTGGGACAAGATTTCGGAGCAGAGCAATCTGATCGCCCCGCAATCGGGCGCGGAACAATCGGGCGCAATCCTGAAGGCCATGCAGAAGGTTGTCGGTGAAGGCGGCGCGCCGTCCTCAGCCCGGGGTTAACCTTGCTGGACCTATCGCCGGCAAACCAGCCCTGACACATAGACCGCTCCTTCTGTAACTGCAGAAGGGGCGGTTTTCGTTTGGGGCAAGGGGCTGCGGACACGAACGACCGATAAAACTGCTCCGGTGTCCAGCATTGGGAGGGAAGCTGCCAGTCCGGTTACTCAGCCAAGATCAGGCTTGCTTCCCGTTTCTTTTTCATCCTCCGGTTTCGTTGCACCACATTGAGTATCTCCACCCCTACCGAAAAACCCATGGCGGCGTAGATATACCCTTTCGGAACATGGAAACCGAGACCGTCGGCGATCAACACGAGCCCGATCATGACCAGGAAGGCAAGCGCCAGCATGACCAGCGTGGGATTTTTTTCAATGAACTTGGCCAGCGGATCAGCGGCCAACATCATCACACCGACTGTGATAACCACGGCTGCCACCATGATGGGTATGTGATCTGTCATGCCCACTGCCGTCAGGATGGAATCGATTGAAAAGACCAGATCAATCGCAATGATCTGCACGATTACTGTGCCGAAGGTGGCGGTCGCTGCTGATGCGATTCCCGGGGTCTTGTCCAGCAATTCACCCGAATCATCTTCAGGCTCCATCGAATGGTGGATTTCTTTCGTTGCCTTCCAAAGAAGAAACAATCCCCCGGCCAGCAAGATCAGATCTCGCCCGGAAAAAGCGGTTTCGAAGCTGGCCGCGCCATACTCGTTCGGCGCACCCTCCAGGCCCAAATCGAATAGCGGGGTTTGCAACGTCACGATCCAGCCGATTACCATGAGCAGACCGATGCGCATCACAAGTGCCAGCGATAGCCCGATCCGCCGCGCTTTGGCTTGCTGATGGACCGGCAATTTGTTGGACAGGATCGCAATGAAAATGAGGTTGTCTATGCCGAGAACTATCTCGAGCGCGATGAGAGTCAGCAGGGCAAGCCAGGCTGCCGGGTCCGATAAAAGTTGAAGAATATCCATTCTGGCGCTGATGCCTCGCAACCAGCCAACAATCAATCAGACTTTTGGGCGAAGTTTGCGCCGCCCCCCGGTTACTCTGTCAAGGCCACCCCGACATCGATCGCGATAAATATCGCAACGGCGACAAATGCCGAATTCGCCAATTCTTTTCGCCCGCCAACATTGCTTACCCAGCGGTAGGCAATCGCACCTAAAGCAAGAATACCGGCCAGAACAACAATCAGCCACGTGTGCGCCGAACCGGGAAATGCAATCTGCGCGACGGCTGTGAGCAAAAAAAATGCGCCCCATATCTGAAGCGCGCCGACGCATGTTTCGACGCCCGATTTTGCGATTTTCGGCGGATTAGTCATTAAGCCTGGATTCCGTCAATACTGATCGTTCTGCTTTGTCAGGATTTCCGCAAAGTCAGTCAACGTTAAAGCCGTGAACTGGCAAAAATGCCTCGCGAGCAGCCCTAACCCTCGACCGCTTTTACCAGTCGCCGCTCCATCGGTGCCAGCACCCCGGCCAGTTCATGCCCGCGTTTCAGCACCTGGCCGTGTTCGCCAAACAGCGTCCACATACCTTGCTTGTTACGCAGTGACGGGCGCTTTTCCACCCGGGCCTGCGGTTTTTCCGCGGCGCGGCGAAAGGCACTAAAGCTGGCAAAATCCTTCGTGAAATCCATCGCATAATCGCGCCATTCGCCCGAGGCGACCATCCGGCCATAAAGGTCGAGAATTTTCTGTAGCTCGGCACGCTCGAATCCGACCTGCAACGCACCCTTTTGCGGAAACGGAATGACACGGCCGGCGGGGATTGCCGCCATCAGTCCTTGGTTCCGCTGCGCTTGCCATCCGTATCGGCGGGCGGCGGGATCTGCGCCATCCGCAAACCTTCAATCTCGGCCGACAGCTGCGCCAGCCGTTCTTCCAGCTCAACGACCTTGGCATTGCCCGGCTCGCACGGATCATCACACGGCGTGCCGTAAGGAATGAATTCGCGGATCCATGTTTCGACCGGCACCAGCGTAGAGCGGGCTTTCATGCCGACCATGGTTGCGCCTTCGGGCACATCGTCCGTCACCACGGCATTTGCGCCGATACGCGCCCGTTCCCCGACCGTTATCGGCCCCAGTATTTGCGCGCCCGAACCGACAATCACACCATCATTCAAAGTCGGATGCCGCTTGCCGGGGACACCGTTGGTCGGGTTGGTCCCGCCCAGCGTCACACACTGGTAAATCGTTACATCATTACCGATTTCGGCAGTTTCGCCGATCACGGTAAAACCGTGGTCGATAAACAGGCGGCGGCCGATCTTCGCGCCGGGATGAATATCGATCCCGGTCAGAAACCGGCTGAAATGGTTGACCAGCCGGGCAAGGAAATACAGCCTGCCGCCAAACAGCCAATGCGCGAAGCGGTGCAGACCCATGGCCCACACGCCCGGATACAGCATGATTTCCGCGCGGGACCGCGGGGCCGGATCGCGCGCCTGGATCGAGTCCAGATAAGTTGTCAAACGGCTAAACATAGAGCGATTCTTTCACCAAATGGCCGGCAAGGCAAGCCGCGGTCACAGTAGTTTTGGTTGGGCCGGGCCTTGCACCGCTTCCAATGCGTCACGCCAGACAGACATCGTGGCGGGCACTTTGCGTTCAAGGCTGATCCGGTCGATCGCCGCCACCAGCGATTCGATTGCGGAAAAACCGCGTTCCGCCCTGGGAGTGAGATAGGCGCGGGCACCATCACCCAGCGCCAGCCCGCGGTGGGCAGCATGCGCTTCGATCAGCGCGCCCACCATCTCGTCATCCGGCACGCTGATCGACAGGTGTAACGCAGCCCCCAGCCGCGAACGCAGGTCCGGCAGCGCAACTTGCCAGCTCTCGTCACGCGTGGTCAGCAGCAGCGGCACACCGTCCTGCTGCGTGCGGTTCCAGCGATGGAACAGAACATCTTCCGCCAGATGGTCGGCATCGTCGATCACATCGCCGCCATTTGCCGCAAACCACCGCGCCAGCAACGATTTGCCCGAACGGGACGGTCCGGTAAGGATTGCGGTCCGGTAAGGCCAGCCATCAGGCTGTGCCAAAGCCTCTACTGCAGCCTGATTGGCGGAACCCACCACGATACTTTCGGGATGTGCGTCTCCCTTGGCCAGCGGCAGGGCGATCTGGCCCATAATCAGCGACTTATGCCGAGGCCGGTAGTGCCTTCATTCACTGCAAATCCGCGCGCGCGCAGCGCCGCGGCCAGTTCCGGTAACGTCCCGGAATAGCTTACCCGCATCACCGATGTGCCGCCAATTGCAATCGAACTGGTGGCGGCGCCGCGCACACCCGGCGTGCCCCGCACCCCGGCAAGATTGGCATCGACGGCGGCCGCGTCAGGTGTCGCAAACTGCACCACATATGCGCTCACGGCGGATGCGGTCGGTGTCGGGGTGGGCGCAGGTGTTTCGCTGCCGGGCGTTACCACGCTATCGCTGGTGCGGGTCCTCGCGGTACCGGCATTGTCCTGACGCTGGATCTGGCGGCCAAGTTCGATCAGCCGCGCAATGGCCGGATCAGCGCCGATGGATACCTGATTGAGCGTCGGGTCAGGCTTGAGCACGCCTTCTGCCAGCGCTTCGGCAAAAATACCGTCAAACATTCCGCGCGCCTTCACCAGCATGGCTGGCAGCGCTTCTTCGTTGGCCGCTTGCAAGGTAAAGCTGTCGAGATAGCGGTTATCAGGCCCATATCGCGCCGTGAAAGTTCCCTTGACCGGTCCGCCGGGCCACTGCCGTTCGAGATGGGCAACGGGGATCAGCACGTCGGCCGCATCGAACTGTTCGAGAATGTTGCGCCACCATGTCCGGCTGCGTCTGCCGACCTGCCCCGCTGTCAGCAGCAGCGATTCGCCGCCCGAACCCGAAGGACGGACGTAATCGATGGAACTGCCGCCCGCCTGATATTCCGCCCACACCTTCTGCCACGGGTTGCGCGTCTCGAACATGGTCGATGCGCCGCCCGCTTCGAATACCGGCAGCAGCAACATCGGGGCGGACCGTTCGCGCCGGCCCGACGTACCCAGCATACGCCCTGCCCGCTTGCTGTCGAAAACGACTCCCAGCGTGGCGATATAGCGGCGCGGCCCGATCCGTTCTTTTTCTATGACAATGGCCGAAACCATCGATTCGAGTTGGCTATCACTGATTTCGGGGCCGCCCAGTTTCTTCCAGCCGGCCCGCTGCGCTTCCATCCAGCCGGTTTGCCGCGCGTCTTCCGAGTTTTTCCCGCCGGCATCCACTTCGATTCCGCCAACCTCGATATCGGCAGTGATAGCGAGCGGCGCGATTCCGCGCTCTCCGGCGACTTGTGCCACCAGCGATTGCCACGCAAACACGGCGCCCACGGCCAGCAAAATTGCGACCAGCAAAGCCGGAATGTGGCGGCGCATCGGATGCGTGGCGGGGTGAAATGTCATCGTCATGGGGAAAACGCTCCGCCTTTTGCCCAAAGGAGCGTGGAATTCCAAGCGCGAAAGCGTAAGAGCGGCAGATGAGTTCAAATAATCCTCCGCCCGAACGCTACACTTACGAGAGTGCAGGAGTGTCGATAGCAGCCGGCAACGCATTGGTAAAAGCGATCGGGCCGCTTGCCAAATCGACCGCGCGGCCCGGTGCAACTTCGGAACTGGGCGGCTTTGGCGGCTTTTTCGATCCCAGGGCTGCGGGCTACAAGGATCCGCTGCTGGTGGCCGCGAACGACGGGGTTGGCACCAAACTGAAACTGGCGATCGAACATGACCGGCATGACACGGTCGGCATCGATCTGGTGGCGATGTGCGTCAACGATTTGATCGTTCAGGGCGCCGAACCGCTGTTTTTTCTGGACTATTTCGCAACTGGCGCACTGGATAACGGCGTGGCCGAGCGGGTTGTCGCGGGGATTGCCGATGGCTGTCTGCAATCGGGCTGCGCGCTGATCGGCGGGGAAACGGCCGAGATGCCGGGCATGTATAGTGAGGGCGATTATGACCTCGCCGGATTTTGCGTGGGTGCTGTCGAACGCGGCGAGCAATTGACCGGCGACAAGGTTGCGCCGGGCCATGTCCTGCTGGGTCTGGCCAGCTCGGGGGTGCATTCCAACGGATATTCGCTGGTCAGACGATTGGCAGACGACAAAGGCTGGCGGCTCGGCCGTCCCGCGCTGTTCGATGCCGACAAACTGCTGATCGACCATCTCATCGAACCGACTCGCATTTATGTAAAGCTGCTACTGCCCGCGATCCGCGCCGGTCTGGTCGATGCGCTGGCGCATATTACAGGCGGGGGCTTGCTGGAGAATATCCCGCGCATCCTTCCTGCCGGTGCCCACGCGGTAGTGGAGGCCGACAAGTGGGAGCAGCCGCGACTTATGGCGTTTCTGCAAGGACAGGGAAATATCGAGCCGGAAGAAATGTCGCGGACCTTCAATTGCGGTGTCGGCATGGTGCTCGCGGTGCACCCCGACAACGTTGCCGAACTGACCGCCATGCTGGCGCGAAGCGGCGAAACGGCAATGCCGATTGGCACAATCGAAGCCGGCGACAAGGGCTGCACCGTAACCGGTTCATCAGGCACTTGGTCGGCCAAATCCGACTGGAAAGCCACGCATCTTGGCTGAGCGTGCAAGGGTTGCGGTGATGGTTTCGGGAGCCGGGACCAACATGGCTGCCCTGCTCTATGCCAGCCGGCAACCCGGTGCGATGTACGAAATAGTGCTGGTCGCCAGCAATGATCCTTCTGCGGGCGCAATCGCCCTCGCAAAGGCCGAAGGCACGGCGACTTTCGCCTTGTCGCACAAAGGCATGGACAGGTCCGGCCATGATGCCGCCATGAACGCCGCCATCCGCAAATCGGGCGCCACGCATATCGCGCTGGCGGGATATATGCGCGTGCTGGGCGGTGATTTTGTCCGCGAGTGGGAGGGCCGGATGCTGAACATTCATCCGTCATTGCTGCCCAGATATCGCGGGCTGGAAACGCACCGGCGTGCCATCGAAGCGGGCGACAGCCACGGCGGTGCATCGGTGCATCTAGTGACCGGAGAACTGGATGCCGGAGAAGTTCTGGGACAGGCCGAAGTGGTGATTATGGCGGATGATACGGCGGGCTCGCTCGCCGCGCGCGTGAAAATCGCCGAACACCAGCTCTACCCGCGCGTGCTGAATGAATATGCCGGGCGACCTTACAATGCGGAATGGCTGCTCGGGCGGGTGCGCGCTTTGGCACTGGCGATGCCCGAGGCGGAAGAACGCGAATCGCACGGTGCGCCGGGCTGGCGAAGCGGCGGCAAGTCGGGCAAATATTTTGCCCATTTCAGCGATCGCCACCACGGCGAAAATACGATCGCCTTACTGGTAAAAACCGACGGCCCTGACGAACTGGCAGCGCTGGTCGAACGCGATCCCGAAACCTATTACAAACCGGCCTATTACGGCGCTGCCGGATGGGCGGGGATCAGGCTGGACCGGGCCGATTGCGATTGGCGCCACGTCCAGGAATGGCTTGAACGCAGCTGGCAATCGGTCGCCCCCAGACGTCTGGCAAATCTGCGCAATGCTGCGGACGCGTTTTGACACGGCGCGCGGCACGTTCTGTCCGGTTTAGCGGGTAAGGCGAGGATGCCCGTACCACCCCGCCCCCATCCGCTCGCGCGCGCGCCGCTGGTCGAAAAGATCAATCGCTGGCTCAGCCGCGCATGGGACAAGGGCGTGCTGGACCGCCTCGTGCTTACTCCCGAAGCATTGCGGGACCATGTCATGAAAAGCGCCGGCGACACATCGGGCGAACAAGGGTGCCGCAGCGCGGAAGACGATGCCGATTTTTCGCTGCGGCTCGAGCAGATATGCGCCGCTCTGGAAAACGAAGCCCGGCTTAATCCGCTGGGCCGCGCCATGGCGCACGGGCAGCTCACCCGCGCCATCCGGCACCGGTTACAGCTTGGATCCTTATGGGATCGGCAGCGCGAAATCGCGCAGACAAAGCTGGCCCCGCCGATCCTAGTGGTGGGTCAGATGCGGTCAGGCACGACCCGGCTGCACCGTTTGCTGGCGGCAGATCCGGCCCATTGCGCCACGCGGTTTTGCGACAGTTGGCATCCGGTGCCGCAGACATTTGACATGCGGCCGGTCTGGGCGGGACTGGCGCTGTTCTGGGCGCGCAAGCTTGATCCGTGGATCGATGCGCTTCACCCGTTTGGCGCGGCGCGTGCGGACGAGGAATTGGGCTGGCTGGCATCTGCGCTCGATCATAGTGCCTATGAAGCGCAGTGGCATATCCCGTCCTACGTTACATTCAGCGAAGCGCGCGATGCAGCCCCGATATACCGCGAATTTGCCCGTATTCTGGCGACCGATGCCGCACATCACGGCAACGCCCACCAACCGCGGGTTATGAAAGTCCCCCAGTTTGCGGAAGATCTCGGCGCGCTGCTCGGCCGGTTTCCCGATGCCCGCGTGGTTGTTTCGCGCCGCGCCGCCGATGAAACGGTCCGCAGCGCAGCATCGCTGGTCGCCAACCAGATGACGATGCAGTCGGATCATGTGGATCTGGCCGATATCACTCGCGAGTGGGAGCGAAAGGCCGCGCTGCGTGACGCCAGAACCGAGGCTGCTTTGGCGCGGTTCGGCGGTCCGGTTGCCGAAGTGGAATTCGGCCGGTTGAGCGAAGACTGGGAGGGCGAAATCGGCAAGGTATATGCCGCGCTGGACCTGCCGCTTACAAACCCGGCAATGCGCGCAATGCAGGCTGAACAGGAACGTGCCGCGCGCATGGATCATGCCGACCATGCACGGCAAATGGCCGGATTCGACCAGACCGACACGGGCTAGTGCGAAGGCCTCCAGACACAAAAAGGGCCGCAATCGCTTGCGGCCCGATTTATCTGATCCGGGCGAACCCGGTTAGCCGACGATTTCATCATCGTTGAAGAAATAAGCGATTTCGATGGCGGCGTTTTCATCGCTGTCGCTGCCGTGGACCGAATTGGCTTCGATGCTTTCGGCCACTTCCTTGCGGATCGTGCCGGGTGCTGCGTCGGCAGGGTTGGTGGCGCCCATGATGTCGCGGTTGCGCTGCATCGCGTTTTCGCCTTCGAGCACCTGGACGACGACCGGACCGCTGATCATGAAATCAACCAGTTCGCCGAAGAAAGGGCGTTCCTTGTGAACCGCGTAAAAGCCTTCGGCCTGTTCACGGCTCATCTGGATCCGCTTTGACGCCACGACGCGCAGGCCGGCATCTTCCAGCATCTGGGTGACTTTGCCGGTCAGGTTGCGCCTGGTAACGTCGGGTTTGATAATCGAAAAAGTGCGGGTAGCCGCCATGGTATTTTCCTTGGATGTCTTGAAACAGAATATGTCGGGCGCGCCCCTAGCTTGGAACGGCAGGTTGGGCAAGCCAATGCGCTTGCCGCGTCATGCAACCTTTACCCATTTGCCGTCATCCTGACGCATGAAGCTGCGCTCCAATCCCTCCGCCCCGTCAAGCGAGCGCCATGTGGCGCGGGCATCTTCGAGCCTATCCTCGCCAAACAGCAGGAAACTGCGGTCGAACTCCGCAGCGCCGCTGCGCCATTCGCCATCGGCAAACACGACGTGCGAGGCATGGTTGATGTTGGTGCAATCCGGCGCCAGCAGGATCGGTTGGTGCTGCGCGCCTGCCGCATCGGCGCGGCCATTGGCGAGAAATTCCCCAGGCGCGGTTTCCCAAAGCAGTTTTCCGATCCGGTCCAACTGGTCGCTGTCTTTCGCAACGACCAGCAGCCGCTCGCCTGATGCACGGACTTTTCGCGCGATCATCACCGCGACCTGTTCCGCAGGATCACGGCTGAGCTGCCAGAAATCGACTTTCATTCCGGCTTACCTCCCGCGCTTTTGTTACGTCTGCACCGCTCCGAACAGAATTTGACGCTATCCCAATCGCGCGCCCATTTCCTGCGCCAGTTGAAAGGCAGGCCGCATGCGGCACAGTCCTTCGAAGGAAGATCTGCCTTTTGCCGCATCCGGCCCATTGTTTCGGGTCAACTTTCGAGCACGTCGCGAACATAACGGTCGAGCAAACGCACGCCGAAGCCCGATGCGCCCTTGTCCCACGTCGCCCCCGGTTTATCGGTCCATACGGTTCCGGCAATATCGAGATGCGCCCAGGGTGTTCCCTTTTTGATAAAGCGGTGCAGGAACTGCGCAGCAGTGATCGACCCCGCGCCGCGCGGTCCGACATTGCGGATATCGGCAATCGGGCTGTCGATCAGTTTGTCATAAGCAGGACCGATCGGCATCCGCCACAGCTTGTCGCCGGTCGCCTTGCCCGCCGCAGTCAGTTTTTCGGACAAATCATCATCGTTTGAAAAACAGCCCGCATGTTCATGGCCCAGCGAAATGATGATCGCGCCGGTCAGTGTCGCCAGATCGATCACCGCAGCCGGTTCATAGGTCTTTTGCGTCCAGCACAGGGCATCGCAAAGCACCAGCCGCCCTTCAGCGTCGGTATTGATGACTTCGATGGTCTGGCCGTCCATGGATTTGACCACATCGCCGGGGCGCTGGGCATTACCGTCAGGCATATTTTCGACCAGGCCTACCACGCCTATAATATCGGCCCTGGCCTTGCGGCCGGCCAGCGCGAGCATCGTGCCCGCCACTGCCGCCGCACCGCCCATGTCGAATTTCATGTCTTCCATGCCCGGGCCCGGCTTGATCGAAATCCCGCCAGTATCGAAGGTCACACCCTTGCCGACAAATGCGGTTGGCTTGGCGGCGGATGTCACGCCCTTCCAGCGCATCGCGAGAATTTTGGAATCCTTGCGCGAGCCTTGTCCCACACCGAGCAATGCGCCCATGCCAAGCTGCTCCATCTCGGCTTCCTCGAGGATCACGAATTCGACACCCATCCCGTCCATCCGCTGCTGGCAGCGTTCGACGAAACTGGCCGGATAGATGACATTGGCCGGTTCGGTGACAAGTTCGCGGGTAAATTCGACGCCCGCCGCAACCGCGGCAGCATCAGCCCAGCTTGCATCCGTGCCGCCGGGCGCACCGACAACCGTGAAGCTGGTCAGCGTTTTCTTCTGTTCGACCTTTTGCGTGGTCCGGTACTGGTCCATCCGCCATCCGCGCAGACGCGCGCCAAGCAGCAAAGCAGCAGCATTTTCGGCGGTCAGCCCGCTGCCGCCCAGATCGATCGCCAATGCCGTTTCGCCCGAAGTCAGAAACCTGGTGGTCAGTGCCGCACCCGCCTTTTCCAGATTGGCCGTAAGGTCGGCCGAATCGCGGGTTCCCACGCCAACCAGCGCATTGCGGCGGCTTTTGCCATCGGAATTATCCCAATATTCGAACACCTGTCCGGGCTTGCCGTCGAACCGGCTGGCCTTCGCGCCATCTGCCAGATATTGCGGCATGTCGGGCAGCGAATCCTTCCAGACGGGGCGTGCAACCAAGGTGATATCGGCAGGGACGGTGTCGGAAAAATCGATCTGCATGAAAACTCCGTTTCGGGTTCATATGTGGCCGCACTGCGATGCTTGTTTGCCGCCATGTTGTTCGTGGCATTGCAGTTAGGTGCGCGCGGTGCGATAGGCAAGCCATGCTCCCCGCCCCGCAGTATATGTTGCAAGCCCCCGGACACCGCTTGCGAGGCACTTTGTCGGCCAGTGCCTTAATGGCATTGGGAATTCTGGCTTTGCCGCAATCCCTGTCTGCGCAAGACGGCGCTGCGCCCTCTGTGCCTGACGAACTGCGCGCCGCACCGGCAATTCCCGGCGCGGAACTGACCACTACCGATGGCCGCACGATCGCTTTCGAAGCCGACGAGCTGGCGTTCGATTCGGAGCGTGATGTAGTGACCGCTTCGGGCGATGTTATCTTGCAGCGCGGGGATCAATCGGTACGCGCCAATACCGTGCGCTGGGACCGCCAGAGCGGTGTCATCATGGCGACGGGTAATGTCCGGTTTGTCGATCAGGACGGCAATCAGCTGTTTACCGAAAGCCTCGAGCTGACCGACGAGCTGAAAGCAGGCGCAATGCAGGATCTGCTGCTTGCCATGCGTGAGGGCGGCAGACTGGCCGCAAGGTCCGGCATCCGCGATCAGGATGGCAGCGTCCAGTTGACGGACGCAGCCTATTCCGCCTGCGCTGTGCAGGACAAGAACGGCTGCGCCAAAGCGCCAAGCTGGCGAATCACTGCTGACCGCGTCAATTACGACCCCGATTCGAACAGGATCCGCTTCACCGGCGCTTATCTGGAGATTTTCGGAGCGCGCCTGCTCCCGCTGCCCGGTCTGTCGGTTCGCACCGACGGGCGCGCCGTGTCCGGCCTGACGGTTCCCGGACTGAGGATTTCCGAATCCAACGGCGTGGAAATCAACGGCGGATATTATTTCAAGCTGGCCGATAACCGCGATCTGGAACTGGGCGCGCGGATATTTACCGATACCGCCCCTCTGCTGGAGGGTACCTACCGTGAACTGAGCGACAATGGTGCCCTGCAAATCACCGGCTATGCGACGCGCAGCCAGACCCGCTCGCAAATTTCCGGGCTTGAAGAAGGCAACGCCGAGTTTCGCGGCTATCTGGGCGTCAACAGCAAGTTCCAGTTCAACCCCGAATGGAGCCTGACAACTTCGGCGCGTTTCGCCAGCGACCGGACCTTCCTGCGCCGCTACGATATCAGCCGCGATGACCGGCTGCGCAATATGATCGATCTGGAACGGATCGACGATCAATCCTATCTTTCGATTGCCGGTTGGGCGACGCAGACATTGCGTGCCGGCGATCCGCAATCATCCGAACCCATTGCGCTGCCGCTGATCGATTATCGCCGCCGTCTGTCCGATCCATTGCTTGGCGGCAGAGTGGAATTGCAGGCCAATTCGCTCAACATCGTTCGTCCCGAAGGGCAGGATACGCAGCGCGCCTTTGCCGGCGCACGCTGGGATATGCGCCGGCTTACGAGCGGGGGGCAGGAAGTTACCTTTACCGCTCTCGCGCGCGGCGATGTCTATCATTCCAACGACAATGCCAGAACGCAAACCGCGATTTATGCCGGTAACGAAGGCTGGGAACACCGGCTGATCGGGCTTGGCGCGATCGACGTGAAATGGCCATTTGTGGGTGAGGCATTTGGCGGAACCCAGGTGTTCACGCCGCGCCTGCAACTGATCGCCTCGCCGCAGATCAAAAATCTGGCAATCCCCAACGAGGATGCGCGCGCGGTCGATCTGGAGGATAGCAACCTTTTCGCACTCAACCGGTTTCCCGGCTATGACCGGGTCGAGGACGGTGTGCGCCTTACCTACGGGCTGGACTGGCAGCTGACCCGGCCCGGATTGCGGATAAAAACAACTGTGGGGCAATCGTACCGCCTGAACGACGTGCGTGAATTGCTGCCCGACGGGACGGGATTGTCCGACCGGGTTTCGGATTTTGTCGGCCGGACAGAAGTGCGTTACAACGACTTCGTCTCGCTGACGCACAGGTTCCGGCTGGACAAGGACAATCTGGCAGTCCGCCGGAACGAATTCGATCTGACTGTCGGATCCAGAAAAACCTATCTCGAACTGGGTTATCTGCGGCTCAACCGTGATATCGACAATTTCGAGGATTTGCAGGACCGCGAAGAATTGCGCGCCGCGGGACGGGTCAAATTTGCACGCTTTTTCTCGGTCTTCGGTTCCGCCATCGTCAATCTGACCGACCGCGAGGAAGATCCCTCCTTCACATCCGACGGATTCGAACCGCTGCGCACGCGGCTGGGCGTGGCTTATAATGACGACTGCCTCGAAATGGGTCTGACCTGGCGGCGCGATTACGCTGAACTGGGCGATGCAAGGCGCGGCAACACGTTCCAGATATTCTTCGCGCTGAACAATCTGGGCGTCAGATAGACAGCGAATGCTTGCCCCGATACGCAGCAACCGATTGGCAGCGGGCCGGACATACGCTATCCGCGCGAACGCTCAGCCAAGGTTCAGCCGCCGCGGTGCAATTGGTCCGCAACGTTACTCTGGCGCCTAAGCTGCGCTGCAATCAGGATTTTTCGTGTGATCGGGTTCGATATGTTGAAGGCTTCCATTTCCAAACGCGCGCTGTTTATCGCGGCAAGTGCTTCCGCTTTGGCCGCAATTTCAGCGGTCCCGGCCAATTCGCAGGGGATTAGCTCGGGTCAGACCACGCTCGACATTCCTGCGGATGTGAAGCTGTTGGGATCCAGCGATCCCTACAACCGCAAGGCAACCGCTGTGGTTAACGGACAAATCATCACCGGTACCGATGTTGACCAGCGCGTTGCGCTGATTGTGGCCGCCAGCGATAACGAAGTCGGTCCCGAGGAAATGAAGCGGCTGCGGTTGCAGGTTCTGGATAATCTGATCGACGAAACGTTGCAGATCCAGGAGGCCAGGGCGCAGGACATCACGATCGCCGCTGCCGATCTGGACCAGAGCTATGCGCGGCTTGCGGCGCAGAATTTTCCGCAAAATCCCGGTTCGATGGAAAACTACCTCGAACAGATCGGTTCGTCGCCCACATCTTTGCGCCGCCAGATCGAAGCTGAATTGGCCTGGCAGCAGCTGCTGGGCAGCACGATCAGCCCGTTTATCAATGTGGCCGATGAAGAAGTGAACGAGTTGATGGCCCGGCTGGAGGCATCACGCGGCACAGAAGAATTCCGTGTCGGCGAGATCTATCTCTCCTCCACTACCGAAACCCGTGAGGCCGTCTCGCAAAATGCCAACCGGATTATCGAACAATTGAAGCAGGGCGGCAGCTTCGTGGCCTATGCACGCCAATTTTCAGAAGCATCATCGGCAGTTGTCGGCGGCGATCTGGGCTGGCTGCGCCTGCCGCAGCTTCCGGCAGAACTCGCGATCGAGCTTGGCACCATGAACCCGGGTCAACTGGCCGGCCCAATCGCAAATTCAGGCGGGCTTTCGATCATTTATCTGATCGACAAACGTCAGGTACTGATGGCCGATCCGCGCGATTCGCTGCTTAGCCTGAAGCAAATTTCGATCCAGATCGATCCGACCAAAGGCGAAGCGGACGCGCAGCGACGCGTTGCCGAATTTACGCAAGCGGTCAGCGAGATACCCGGCTGTGGCGGCGCGGAAACCGCTGCCGCTGCAATGGGCGCCGAAATCGTGACTAACGATCAGGTCCAGGTTCGGGCCCTGCCCGAGCAATTGCAGAATGCCATGCTGCAATTGCAGATCGGCCAGACCACCCCGCCATTCGGATCGGTCGAGGAAGGCATTCGCGTCCTGATGCTTTGCGGGCGTGATGCGCCGCAAACGGCGACCGGCCCCAGTTTCGACCAGCTGATGAACCAGCTCGAACAGGACCGGATTTCCAAGCGTGCACAGCGTTACCTGCGCGATCTGCGCAATGACGCTTTGATCCGTTACAATTGATCCGGCCATGACCCCCGCTCCGCTGGCGATTTCGCTTGGCGATCCGGCGGGGATTGGCCCCGAATTGCTGTGCCGCGCCTGGCTTGCGCGTGATGCGCAGCAACTGCTGCCCTTTTTCGTGGTTGGCGGCGCCGGCGTTCTGGCCGCTGCGGCCAGGGCTTGCGGGCTGGATGTACCGGTCAACCCGGTGTCCGATCCGGCTGATGCCGCCACGGCATTTGCCGGTGGTTTGCCCGTGTTGGGCGATCTGGACGGCGATTACCGACCCGGCCAACCCTGCCCTGCGGGCGCGGCACTGGCTCTGCGGTCGCTCGAACACGCGGCCGAACTTGCCGTATCTGGCACCGCAGCGGGCGTGGTCACTGCGCCGGTCAGCAAAGCGCGGCTGGCCGAAGCCGGCTTTGCGCATCCCGGACAAACCGAATTCATGGCGCACCAGTGCGGCAGGCCGGTTTGCGACGCGGTCATGATGCTAGCGGGCCCGAACCTGCGAACAGTGCCGGTCACCGTGCATTGCGCCTTGTCGCGGGTTTCCGCATTGCTGACTGCCGAACTGGTTGAAACGCGCACCCGCACCGTGTTCGAAGCGTTGCAGCGCGACTTCGGGATCGGCGAGCCGCGTATTGCCATCGCCGCGCTGAACCCGCACGCCAGCGAAGAGGGCGCATTTGGCAATGAAGAACGCACAATTATCGAACCTGCGATAGCAGCGCTGCACGGCGCCGGTATCATGGTGACAGGACCGCATCCCTCAGATGCGCTGTTTGCCCCGCGCGCCCGCAAAACTTACGACGCCGCGATCTGCATGTATCACGATCAGGCACTTATCCCGCTGAAGGCGCTGGATTTCGATGCGGGGGTCAACGTCACGCTGGGCCTGCCGATTGTCCGCACATCGCCCGACCACGGCACCGCGTTCGGCATTGCGGGCAAAGGTCTTGCCGATCCTGGTGCAACCATCGCCGCGCTGAAAATGGCGGGCGAAATCGTCACCCGGCGCAGAACCGCGTGACGCTGCCCCCGTTACGCGAGGTAATCGCGCGGCATGATCTCAAAGCCGCCAAATCGCTGGGCCAGAATTTCCTGTTCGACGAACAATTGCTGGACCGTATCGCTGCCATACCCGGCGATCTGGATGACCATGCGGTGCTCGAAATCGGCCCCGGCCCCGGCGGGTTGACCCGCGCCCTGCTACGCGCCGGGGCGCGCGTGACCGCGATCGAGCGTGACGCGCGCTGTTTGCCCGCGCTTGCCGAAATACAGGATGCATTCCCCGGCAAACTGACGGTGATCGAGGGTGATGCGCTGAAAATCGACCATGAAAGCCTGTTTGACGAGCCCTATGCCATCGTAGCCAACCTGCCGTATAATATCGGCACCGCGCTGTTCACCGGCTGGCTTGGCGGCGAAGAATGGCCGCCTGAATGGACATCGCTGACACTGATGTTCCAGCAGGAAGTCGCCCAGCGGATCGTCGGTTCGGCATACGGCAAGGCCTATGGCCGCCTAGCCATTCTGGCGCAGTGGCGCAGCAGCGCGAAACTGGCGATGAAAGTCCACCGCAGCGCCTTTACCCCGCCGCCCAAGGTGCAAAGCGCCATCGTCCACATCGAACCATCCGCCATGCCGGCGGGCGTTTCGGCCAAAGTGGTCGAACGGATCACTGCCGCCGCCTTTGGTCAGCGGCGCAAGATGCTGCGCCAGAGCCTGAAGGGAATGCCGGGTGCGCTGGATGCATTGGAAACGCTGGGTATCGACCCGCAGCGGCGAGCGGAAACGCTGACGATTGACGAATTTGTCGCAATTGCGCGGGTGCTTGATTGACCCTGCGGCGCTGCTGCGTATCTATGCCGGTGTTTTCGGCGCTTTTAGAAACACATAT
The DNA here is from genome assembly GCF_037154015.1 of Altererythrobacter aquiaggeris. Lineage (NCBI taxonomy): Bacteria > Pseudomonadati > Pseudomonadota > Alphaproteobacteria > Sphingomonadales > Erythrobacteraceae > Aestuarierythrobacter > Aestuarierythrobacter aquiaggeris. The sequence goes on along the minus strand of NZ_JBANRL010000001.1, from coordinate 841,543 downwards.
GCGAAAAACAGCATGAACATGAAATCGTTGGCACCATAGATTGTATAAAACACCCCGGCGAGAAAATCCTGCTCATAGACTGCGCCCAGTGATTGACCGGATATGAAAACCAGCCACGCAATCACATAAGCCAGCTTCTCGATCACGAACACGCCAACCAGCCACCGGACGTGGACGTAGTTTTTGCAAACCGCGATGTAAGCCAGCCCCCATAAAATGATCCCGATCAGGCCGAACAACCCCATCACGGCAGGCTGGGTTGTCATCATCACTTCACTGGTGAGTAACCTGGAGCAAACAAGCACACCAAGAATGTTGCTGAGCCCGGCAAAAATGAACCCCTTCCGGATGAGATTATCGGTCATTGCGGGTTCACCTCGAATTGATGGAAGATCAGACACAGCACGGCTGCGCTCGGGTGTCATAAACTGCGCACGAGAAAAAGCCACAGCTTGGCCCGATCCATCGACAGGCACACATGGCCCGGTTCGCCCGATTATTTTACCGGTTTGGCGATAATTGGCTTGCGATGATCGAGGCCATTGGGTAACTGGTTCGAATATAATAATTTTCTATTGGATCGTAAAATAATGAAAATTCGTACCCTGTTCGCCGCTGTTGCGGCTGCATCTTTGGCATCCGCACCTGCCGTTTCAGCGGCAAACGCTGATCGCACTTCCGCACCGGTTTCGGAATCAAGTGAAATGGGTGGCAGCAATGGCGTAATCGGCATTCTCGCAATTGCCATTCTTGCGACATACATCGTAATCGCCATCTCTAACGGTGACGACAATGATGATGCTATTAGCGCGTAAAACGCACTGACACTGACTGATTTGAAAAGCGGGGCTTCGGCCCCGCTTTTTTTTGGAGCTTGCCCCCTTCAAATCATTTGGCCCTCAAATCATTTGGCTTTCGAATTACCGGGCCTTGGCTACCTGACGCCACCGGTGCAACAGCGGCTCGGTATAACCGCTCGGCTGCTCGACACCCTTGAACACCAGATCGCACGCCGCCCTGAACGCGATGCTGTTTTCGAAATCCGCTGACATTGCCTGATAGGCCGGGTCATCTGCGTTTTGCGCATCGACTTTCACCGCCATGCGTTTGAGCGCGTCCATCACCTGATCGTCGCTGCAAACGCCGTGCAACAGCCAGTTGGCCATATGCTGGCTGGATATGCGCAAGGTCGCGCGATCTTCCATCAGGCCGACATCGTGAATGTCGGGCACTTTGGAACAGCCGACGCCGTGTTCGGTCCAGCGCACCACATAACCCAGCAGTCCCTGCGCATTGTTGTCCAACTCCTCGGCTACCTCTTGCTCGCTCCAATTTACCCCATCGGCGAGCGGGATATCGAGCAATGGCTCAAGACCGGGAATGTCGCCAAGCTCTTTCTGGAGTTCGAACACATCCGCCTGATGATAATGCAGCGCATGCAGCGTCGCAGCTGTGGGGGACGGCACCCAGGCGGTATTTGCGCCCGCTTTCAGATGGCCGATCTTCTCGGCCATCATCCGCTTCATCAGATCGGGCGCGGGCCACATGCCCTTGCCGATCTGCGCGCGGCCCGACAGACCGTGTTTCAGACCGATACCGACATTGCGTTTTTCGTATGCGGTAAGCCAATCGAGCGTTTTCATCGCGCCCTTGCGGACCATCGGCCCGGCCTGCATCGAAGTGTGGATTTCATCGCCCGTCCGGTCGAGGAAGCCGGTGTTGATGAACACGATCCGGTCGCGCACCGCATGGATGCAGGCGCCAAGATTGGCGCTGGTGCGGCGTTCTTCATCCATCACGCCGACTTTCACCGTGTGACGCGGCAGGTCCATCAGATCCTCGACTGCATCGAACAGATCATTGGTAAAGGCGCATTCCTCCGGCCCGTGCATTTTGGGCTTCACGATATAGATGCTGTTTGCCCGGGAGTTGCCGTATTTGCCGAGGCCAGCGACATCGTGCGCGCCGATAGCTCCGGTGATGACAGCGTCCATGATGCCTTCGGGGATCTCACTACCATCCGGCAAAATTATCGCCGGATTGGACATCAGATGGCCGACATTGCGGACGAACATAAGACTGCGGCCGGACAGCTTGTGCTTAGCGCCCGACGCATCGGTGAATGCCTTGTCACCCGCCAGTTCGCGGGTCAGCACTGTGCCGCCTTTTTCAAAACTTTCCGCCAGATCGCCGCGGATGATGCCCAGCCAGTTGGTGTAGGCGAGCAGCTTGTCCTCTGCATCCACAGCAGCGACCGAATCTTCCATATCGGCAATCGTGGTCAACGCGGATTCGAGATTGATGTCTGCGATGCCCGCCTTGTCGGTTTTGCCCACGGGGCTATCCACATCGAATATAACCTCGATATGCAGGCCGTTGTGTTTGAACAGCAGACCCTTGGCGGTTTTGCCGACATACTGGCTTTCATCGGCCAGTTTCCCGTCATGATCGCCCGCAATATCGGCCCAGCTCTGGCCAATCAGCGGGAGTGCATCATCAAGGAATGCGCGGCCATGCGCGATCACCGCATCTCCGCGTACGCGGTCATATCCGCCGGGTCTGGCTGGCGCAGCGTCAAGCGCGTCCGTCCCGTAAAGCGCATCATAAAGGCTGCCCCAGCGCGCATTGGCGGCATTGAGCAAAAAGCGCGCGTTGAGCACTGGCACAACCAACTGCGGCCCCGCCATCGTGGCAATCTCGGGATCAACATTCTGCGTGCCGATGGTGAAATTGCCCGGCTCGGGCACCAGATAACCGATCTCACGCAGGAACGCCTGATAAGCGGCGGCATCATGCGGCTGGCCGCGCCGTTCGATATGCCATGCATTGATTGCCGCTTGCAGATCTTCCCTCTTCTGCAGCAACGCTGCATTGCGCGGCGCGAGATCGGTCAGCAGTGCAGCGAAACCGGACCAGAATCCGTCCGCATCGCGGCCAAGCGGGGCAAGCACCTGGTCCTCGACAAATTGCGCAAGCGCCCCGTCCACCTGCAAACCGGCGCGTTCAACTGAGTTACTCATCACAATCCTCACAAAGATACGGCAACCGTTGCCAGGGGCACGGCGCAATTCAGACAAATTGTATCCCGGGGAGGAGGCGTCTCTATGACGCGGTGGAGGGGCGATTGCAACGGGCTTGGCGCGGATGCGATGCCCCGCTAAGCCGGTTCCAGATGAAACAACCCACAGATCAAGAACGCAGCCAGATCGCGGCAATCGACCAGCAGGCGATGCTGGCCGATGTCACCGGCTGGGTCAATGTAAACACCGGCACCGCCAACTTGCCCGGCCTGAAGCTGGTTGCAGGACGACTGGCCGATGCATTTGCAGTCCTGCCGGGTGAAATCGAGCTTGTCGATCCGGCACCCGTCACCGCAATCGCGCCCGGCGGCAGCGAAGTGGAAAAAGAGCACGGCCAGCACATGGTTCTGCGCGTTCGCCCGCAGGCGGAACGGCGGTTTTTGCTGACCGGCCACATGGACACGGTGTTTCCCGCAGACCATCCGTTTCAGGCGTTGACCTGGCTCGATGATGATACACTGAACGGGCCCGGCACTGCCGACATGAAAGGCGGTCTCGCGATCATCCTGCATACCTTGCAGGCTTTCGAACGCGGCGATCATGCAGCAGTTGTAGGCTATGATGTTCTAATCAATTCCGACGAGGAGACCGGGTCGCTGGCGTCGGCTGCGTTGATCGACCAACTGGCGCGCGGGAAGGCGGCGGCGCTGACATATGAACCTTCCGCCCTGCCCGACGGCACATTGGCGCACGCACGCGGCGGCAGCGGAAATTATTCGCTCACGATCACCGGCAAATCCGCCCACGCAGGGCGCAATCCGCTCGACGGGCGCAATGCCATCGTTGCCGCAGCGGCGCTGGCAGTCGCTCTCAAGGCGCTGCAAACCGATGAAATCAGCGTGAACCCTGCCAGGATCGATGGCGGCGCGGCGAACAATGTGGTGCCCGACCACGCCGTATTGCGCTTCAACATCCGCCCGCGGAACCCTGCCGCTGCGGAAAGTTTTCAGGCTGCAATGCAATCGCTGATCGGCGAAGTGCAGCAATCGCACGAAGTCGCGGTCAGCACGCATGGCGGGATCAGCCGGCCGGCCAAACCGGTCGATCGCAAGGCGCAGGCGCTGTTCGATCTGGTGCGCGATTGCGGCGCGATGCTAGGCCAGACAATCGGCTGGCAATCCACCGGCGGCGTGTGTGATGGCAACAACATTGCCAGCGCGGGCGTGCCGGTTGTCGATACGATGGGCGTTCGCGGCGGGGCCATCCATTCGCCAGATGAATTCATGATCGTCTCGTCATTGTCCGAGCGTGCGGCGCTGTCCACGCTGGTGCTCAACCGTCTTGCTTCAGCGCCGCATTCTTTGGGGAATACATTTTGAGTTTCGTCATCCGCGCCGCCAGGGCCGAAGATCTGCAACCGCTGTATGAAATGGCCAAGCTGACCGGGGGTGGATTTACCAATCTGCCGCCCGACAAAACGGCTTTGACAACCAAGCTGGAACGCAGTGCAGCCGCCTTCGCGCGCGCCGTCGATGCCGGTCTGGCGGATGACCAGTTCGTGCTTATCCTCGAAAACACCGCAACAGGCGAAGTGCGCGGCACCTGCCAGCTGTTCACGCAGGTGGGCAAGGAATGGCCGTTCTATTCCTATCGCCATAATACTCTGACGCAGCATTCGAAGGAGCTTGACCGGACTTTCAGCGCGCAGATGCTGCAGCTGACCACCGATCTTGAAGGTTCGAGCGAAGTGGGCGGTCTGTTCCTGCATCCTTCCGAACGTGCGGGCGGACTGGGACTGTTGCTTGCGCGCAGCCGCTATCTGTTCATCGCGGGGCACCGCCAGCGGTTTGCCGATAAAATCCTGGCCGAACTTCGCGGGATTATCGACGAACGCGGCGGATCGCCCTTTTGGGACGGGGTGGCGGGCCGGTTTTTCGGCATGAGTTTTCAGGAAGCGGATTATTTCAACGCGGTCAACGGCAACCAGTTTATCGCCGATCTGATGCCCAAACATCCGATCTATATCGCGATGTTGCCCGAAGTCGCGCGCACCGCCATCGGAATGCCGCATCCCTCGGGCCGCGCCGCGATGCGGATGCTGGAAACCGAGGGGTTCAAATATGAAGGCTATGTCGATATTTTCGACGGGGGCCCCAGCATGACCGCGCGTACGGATGACGTCAAAAGCATTGTACAGGCTATCCCGGCAAAAGTGCTGGCAACCGACAATTCCCAAGGCATCCTATCGCTGGTTGCGGCGGGTGAACTGACCGATTTCAGATGCTGTTATGCCAAGATTACCGCGCACGTCGGCGGCATCGCGCTCGACGCGCAGGCTGCGGAAATACTGCGCGTTTCGAAGGGTGATATCGTGCGGAGCGTGGAGCGTTGAGCGTGCAGGAAATCAATTTCGACGGCCTTGTCGGCCCCAGCCACAATTACGCCGGGCTAAGCCTGGGCAATCTGGCCGCCACCAGCAACGCGGGCAAAGTTTCGTACCCCCGCGCTGCCGCGCTGCAGGGGATTGCAAAGATGCGCAGCAATATGGCGTTGGGGCTGCCGCAGGGTTTTCTGTTGCCCCTGCCCCGCCCCAATCTGAAATTTGCTGCTGCACTGGGATGCGATGTCGGCACAGACCCGCGGCTGACCGCAGCGGCCTGGTCGGCAAGTTCGATGTGGACCGCCAATGCCGCAACCGTATCGCCAGCGCCCGATACTGCGGACGGCAAATGTCATCTTACACCGGCAAATCTGGTGGCGATGCCGCATCGCTCGCATGAATGGCCCGATACGCTGCGGATGCTGGCGGTCGCATTCGGCAATCAGGATCACTTCGTCATCCACACGCCCGTGCTGCCGACATTTGGCGATGAAGGCGCCGCCAACCATATGCGGATGACCGATGGTCACGATCAGCCGGGTCTGGAGATTTTTGTGTATGGCCGCAGCGGCAGCGCATTCCCCGCGCGCCAGCATGAACAGGCCAGCCGCGCTGTTGCCCGGCTTCACGCGCTCGATCCGCAGCGGGTGCTGTTCGTCGAACAAAACCCCGATGCCATTGCAGCGGGCGCATTCCACAATGATGTGGTCGCGGTGGCCAATGAAAAAGTCCTGTTCACGCATGAACTGGCCTTTGCCGACCGCGCGGGAACTTACGCCGCGATCAGCGAAAAAATGCCCTCGGCGCAGATCGTCGAGGTGCCCGCCAGCGCCGTTTCGCTGGCCGAAGCGGTCAGCTCGTACCTGTTCAATGCCCAGCTAGTTACCCTGCCTGACGGCGTGATGGCGCTGGTCATCCCGACCGAGGCGTGGGAAACCGCATCCGTCCGCAAATGGCTTGACGACATGCTCGCCGGAAACGGTCCGATCCGCAAAGTCATTCCGGTGGATGTGCGGCAAAGCATGGCCAATGGCGGCGGCCCGGCTTGTTTGCGGCTGCGGGTAGTGGCCGATCCCCAAACCATCGATCCGCGCTTCATGCTGGATGATGCCAAGGCTACCGCGATGGAAGTCACGATCGGGAATTTCTGGCCCGAACAGATCGACCCGGCCGATCTGACATCGCGCAAGCTGGTTGAAGAAGTTGTAGCAGCGCGGAACACCCTGCTTCAAATGCTGGAACTCCCCGAGCTTATCTGATTTGAACAAACTGTCGGTTCTGCTTACAAGTCCGATATGTGTTAACTATCGATACGCGCAGGAAACTGCGTCTGGCACGGGCCTTGCGTCGGTAAATGTTAACGAAGGGATCAGGATGTTCGCAAAGATAGGCAGATTATTCGTCATCAAGACGCGGTGGGAAGCCTATCTCATCATCTATGCGCTCGCGCTGGGTGCGACCGAACGTGGCAGCAGCTATCTGGTCCAATACCCCGGCATCGGCGGAAAACTTCTGTTTCTGGCCTGTACCGGCGCGGTATTTCTGGCGGGCGCGAAAATTCTCGATTGTTTACGGTTCGAGCAGGCGGAGGCAAAGGCCGCGCTTGCGGTTGAGCAGCCCTCCGGCTGACAGTCATCGCGCGGTATAGCGCTGGCATCACCGCGCACGTCATCGCGGCGCAAATTTCATGAAAGAAAGTGGGGCGGTTCTGTTGCCAGGCCCGCGTGCTTTTATAGCGTGAGGGGAGGACCGTCGCTGGGATACGCTGGCAAAGTTCTCTCAATCCTACGGTAAGGTGAGGGGTTCTGTTGCTAGGCCCCCTCAGGCCCCCGGAATCCGTTCTGTTGCCCGGTCGGTCCAACCGCGCTTAGGCTTTGTAAATTCAGGCCGTTAGGCCATCAAATTACGCAGCGAGAGCGAGTGCTTCGTTATCGTTTGCACTTATGGTTTGTGAACAGTTTTGCGGGTTACTCAGCCCGGGCAAAAACCATGTCTTTCAACACACGTCGATCCTAGTTCGACCCCGTCATTTGGACCCCGATACAGGTCCAGGTGGTGGAGTCGCCGGGTACTGCCCCCGGGTCCGCTGCATCTATTACACATGGCCGTTTATCGCCATATCCGGCCTAGACCGGCAGTCCCTATATAGGCGCTGGTGGATTAATTGAAAGTGTATTGGCTGGAAAAGCGCGGTTAAGGGCGCTTCTTCAGTTCGTCACGAATTTCCTTGAGCAGGTCGATTTCGCTGGGTCCCGCTGCTTCGTCTGCGGCCGGACTTTCGAATCGCGCTTTCAACTTGTTGGTCGAACGTACCAGCATGAAAATGATAAATGCCAGAATCAGGAAATTGATGATCGCTGTGATGAATGCGCCATATCCGATCATGGCTGCTCCGGCTTCTTTCAGCGCGGCATAATCGCCGGTCGATCCTTCGTAGCCCGCGGGCGTGCTCAAAAGGATGAAATAATTGGAAAAGTCTGCGCCGCCGAAGATCGCACCGACTATCGGCATGATGATGTCATCGGTTAGCGAGGATACGATCACGGCAAATGCGCCCGCGATAATAACCGCTACGGCCAGTTCCATGACATTGCCTTTGGCAATAAATTCCCTGAATTCTGCAAGCACCGTTATTCTCCCGCGATTATGTCCTGCGGGTGCTGCCACGCCCCGGCCCGGTGTGCAACATCGGGCACCATCGCGCATTTCCTTGAATTGCAGGCGTTCCGTGCTAACTAACTAATACAGTACACATTGAATGAGGGCCCAATCCATGTCACCCACCAAATCTTTCCGCCTGGCTTTTGCGGCGGCCGCATCGCTTGCGCTGGCTTCCTGCGGGCTGAACTCGGTTCCCGCCGCTGAAGAAAATGCCAAGGCAAAATGGGCCGATGTGCAGGCCGCATTCCAGGAACGCGCGAACCTGGTCCCCAACCTTGCGGAAGTCGCCAGCACCGCGTCCGAACGGGAAGGCACGATCCTGCGCGAAGTTGTCGAAGCACGCGCCAAAGCCACCAGTGTCCAGCTGTCGGCCGATGATCTGAACGATCCGGCCAAAATGCAGGAATTCCAGGCTGCACAGGGCCAGCTTGGCCAAGGGCTTGGACGTTTGCTTGCCAATTTCGAAGCGTATCCGCAGCTGCAATCGACGGTGAATTTCCAGATGCTGCAAAGCCAGCTCGAAGGTCAGGAGAACCGCATCCGCATCACCCTGCGAGATTACAACGAAGCAGTCCGCCAGTATAACACCACCATCCGTACCTTCCCCGACGCGATCGGCGCCAACATCATCCACGGCGCGGAACCCATGGTGCCTTATGAAAGCGTGACCCCGGGGGCGGAAGTCGCCCCGACGCTGGATATGTCTTCGGACAATTGATCTGAAAGGCGCCGCTCCGATGCGCTTGATTGCGAGTTTTGCCGCCTGCCTGACACTGCTTTGCGCGGTGCCGGCAGGCGCGCAGACTTTCCCCGAGCTGACCGGCCGGGTGGTGGATAACGCCGATATCATTCCGCCTGCGGAGGAGGCCGCGCTCGAAGCGAAGCTGGCAGCGCTGGAGACGCAGTCGCAGCGGCAGTTGGTCGTGGCGACCGTAGCCGATCTGCAGGGCTACGATATCGCCGATTACGGGTACCAGCTTGGCCGCGCATGGCAGCTGGGCGATGCGGAACGCAACGATGGCGCGATCCTGCTGATCGCACCCAATGAACGCAAGGCGCGGATCGAAGTGGGCTACGGCCTCGAACCCTATCTGACAGACGGCCTTTCAGCGATTATCATGCAGCAGCAGATCCTGCCGCTGTTTCGGTCAAATGATTATCCCGGCGGCATTGCCGCTGGCGCTGATGCCATTATCCAGCAATTGCAATTACCCGAAGAAGAAGCGCGGCTGATCGCGGCGCAGGCCAATGAGCGGCGCGAATCCGATGGCGGATTTCCCTTTGGTGCGCTGATCTGGATTGCGATGATCTTCTTCTTCTTCATTCTGCCGATGATGCGGCGCGGTGGACGCGGGCGGCGCGGGCGCAGCGCGGTCGGCGATATTATCCTGTGGGAAGTGGGTTCAGCCATCGCCCGCGGCGCCATGAACGGCGGCAGCGGAGGCGGCGGCTGGGGCGGCGGAGGCGGCGGCGGTTTCTCCGGCGGCGGCGGCAGTTTTGGCGGCGGCGGAGCGTCGGGAGGATGGTAAAATGGGCTATCTGAGCGAAGAACACAGCGCCGTCGTGACTGCAGCGGTTACCGCGGCGGAGCAGCACACTTCGGGCGAAATTGTCACCGTTCTGGCAGACCGTTCGGACGGTTACAGCGATGTATCGCTTCTGTGGGCTGCGGTGGCGGCGTTTACCGCCATGTCGATCTGGGCGCTGCGGCCCGATCTGCTGACGAACACCATCGACCGGATGATGGGCGGCTGGTCGCATGACTGGACCAGCGGCGAGTTGCTCAGCCTCGTGATCGGCCTCGGCTTGCTCAAATTCCTGGCCGTATGGGCGGTCCAGCAATGGGATCCGCTGCGGTTCTGGCTGATCCCCGGCCCGGTGAAGACGGCGCGGGTCCACAGCCGTGCCATCGCCCATTTCAAGGTTGGTGCCGAACGGCGCACGCACGGGCGCACAGGCATCATGATCTACCTGTCGATGCGCGAACACCGCGCCGAAATCGTCGCCGACCGTCCGATTGCCGAAAAAGTCAGCGCGGAAGTGTGGGGCGCGGCGATGGAAGATATGCTGGTCGAGATCAAGCAAGGCCGCATTGCCGAAGGTATGGCCGCGGGTGTCCGCGATGTCGGCGTGGTGCTGGCGGAACATTTTCCGCGCGCGGAGCATGATGTGAACGAGCTGCCTGACAGGCTCATCGAAGTATGAGCGCGGCAGGCGGTGCGCCGCCGACCGACCCCGATCAGGACAAGCCCGAAAACATCGTCTGGCAGGGTAAATTCATCACTGCCAAAACGCGCGGCCGGTGGGAATATGTCGGGCGCGCGCGCGGCATTCGTGCCGCAGCGATCGTCGCGGTGGAGGACGGTCATGTCCTGCTGGTGGAGCAATACCGTATTCCGCTGGGCAAACGCTGCCTGGAAATTCCCGCGGGCCTGATCGGTGACGGGGATGATGGCGCAGGCGAAGCGGCTGATGCCGCCGCGACGCGAGAACTGGAGGAAGAAACCGGTTACCGCGCTGCTACTATCGAAAATCTGGGTGAGTTTTATTCCAGCCCCGGCATGGTCAGCGAATGTTTTACGCTGTTCAAAGCCACCGGCCTGACCAAAGTGGGCGCTGGCGGCGGTGTCGAAGGGGAGGATATCCGCGTTCACCGCGTCAAGCTGGCGCAGCTGCCCGCATTTATCGCCGAAAAACGCGCCGAGGGTTGCGGTATCGACGTAAGGCTGGCGATGTTGCTGGCACCGACATTTATCTAACGCCAAACATTCAAAGGAATAATGCTCATGCGAAACCGGGTTGAGGGTAAACTGGCGCTGGTCACGGGCGCGGCACAGGGCCTTGGGGCGGCGACATCCATGATGCTGGCGCGGCACGGGGCAAAAGTGCTGTGCACCGATATCAACGCTGACGGTGCTGCCGCAACCGCAAAATCCATCGATGCCGAATTCGGCGCCGGCACGGCATTTTCAATGGGTCACGACGTGACGAACGAAGAACAATGGGAAGCGGTTATCGCCGCTGCGGGCGATCATCTGGGCGGGTTGTCCATTCTGGTCAACAATGCGGGTATCGGGATCAGGGGCAATATCGAAACCTGCTCGCTCAAGGACTGGCAACACGGTTTCTCGGTCAATGTGGATAGCGTGTTTCTCGGCTGCCAGAAGGCGATCCCGCTTATGAAGGATAACCAGCCCGGATCGATCATCAACATTTCGTCGATTGCCGGGCTGATCGCCTCGGACACCATGCCGGCCTACAACGCATCGAAAGCGGCGGTCTGGATGTTGTCTAAATCGGTTGCGCTTTATTGCGCGAAGCAGGGCTGGAATATCCGCTGCAATTCGGTCCACCCGACATTTGTCGATACCCCCATTCTTGACGGAATCGCGACGAATGCCAGCATCCCCAAGGATGTTGTGATGAGCAAGCTCGCGCGGCAGATACCGCTGGGCAAGGTTGGCGAACCCGATGATATTGCAAATGGTGTGCTGTATCTCGCCAGTGACGAGAGCAAGTTCATGACCGGTGCGGAGCTGAAGCTCGACGGCGGTATCTCGGCCATGTGAAATGATTGGGGTGATCTTGGCATGAGGGGCGGAACTTCTCTTGAGCCGCCCCGTGAATTCCAAACCGGTATGCCTGAAACCAGTTTGGGTGGGAGAAGCGCCGGAGCCGGATGCTCCGCACGCTTCTCAGTCGGCAATCAACCCGATTGCGAGGTATATCAGCCCGGCGGTGCCCACGCTCAGCACTGCGCCGATGACGAAGGCGATCCGGATCAGCGTCGTATCGACCCCGAAGTAGTCGCCGATGCCGGCGCATACGCCCATGATCTTGCCGCGGCTGTCGTTCAGACGGAATGCCCGGGCTGGCGGTCCGCCGCGGTTCTTGTCGAGATTGTTCATGCCAGCACCGATGAGGCAGAGATGACGTCGGTCGAAACCGTGCCAAGAAACGTGACTGCCGAAATCATGACGGCGGCGGCGATTGCTGCGGCCTGTACGGCCAGTTGATCGAGATAGTTCATGGTGTTTTCCTTTGTTGGTCTGGGGGTGGCTAATCAGACGAGGATTGTTGCGGCGAAGGCTGGACCGGTTGAAACGGTGCCCAGAATGCTGATCAGAGAAATCATGACAGCTGCTGCGATGGCGCCGAGTTGGCCCGAGAATTTATCTAATGCACTCATTGTTTTTTCCTTTGTTTTCGGGCGATCCGACCACCGGACTGCCGACGCCAACATGGTTGCATAAGGTGTGCCAGTTTTGAAAATTGGCAGAATTCTGCGCTTTCGTTCAGCTCTGTGTAATATTCGCGCAGTCCAGCAATCTAACAAGTGGTAAATTTCACCAACTATTAGATTATGGTTTTCATGGCGCTTGACGAAACGCGGGGCTATCGCGGTTCGGGCATGGCGCTCGACCGTTTGGACATCTCTGATTTCCGCAATCACCGTGCCTCGCGCGTCGAAGACACGCGGCAGTTCAACCTGCTTGTGGGCGAAAACGGCGCGGGCAAAACCAACGTGCTGGAGGCATTGTCGTTATTTGCCCCCGGACGCGGGTTAAGGCGTGTTCCACTCGCAGATATGGCCTCCGTCGGCGGTTCCGGCGGCTTTGCGCTTGGCGCCGCACTTACGCCGCATGACGGGGGCACTCCGCTGCGGCTGGGCACCGCCATGCAGGCAGAACGTCCGGGCCGCAGGCTGGTGCAGATCAACGGCGCGGAAGCCAGCGCGACAAGATTGGGCGAATGGCTGGCCATGGGCTGGCTGACACCCGCGATGGACGGTCTGTTCAGCGACAGTGCGGGTGCACGGCGGCGGTTTCTCGACCGCATGGCGCTGGCAATCGATCCGGGCCATGCGCGGCTGGCCTCGCGCTATGAAAACGCCTTGCGCGAACGTAACCGGATGCTTGGCGGCGATGTGATGCCCGAAGCGATCTGGTTCGATGCGGTAGAGGCGCAACTTGCGCAGGCCGGGGCTGCGCTGACGCAGGGCCGGACCGCGCTGGTTGACCAGCTGTCGGCTGAACTGGCAGGCATCCCGCCCGAACCTTTTGCGCTGCCCCGACTGACCTATCTCCCTGCCGGCCCCGCCGATGCCGACAGTTTTGCCCGCGTGCTGCGCGATGATCGCGCGCGCGACCGGGCTGCCCGCCGCACTTTGACCGGCCCGCACCGCGCCGAACTGGAAGTGCGGATGGCAGGACGCGGGGTGGCCGCAGCACAATGTTCGACCGGCGAGCAGAAAGCGATGCTGATAGCGATAACGCTCGCCCATTCGGATCTCGCCGCGCGCGGGCGGCCCAATCTGTTGCTGCTCGACGAAGTTGCAGCGCATCTTGATCCGGTTCGCCGCACCGCGCTGTTCGGCCGTTTGCGGGCAAGCGGCGCACAGGTGTGGCTGACAGGGACCGAGCTTGCGCCCTTTACCGATATCGAAAGCGAAGCGGCGATCTGGCGGGTCGATGGCGGCGCCGTCCAGCGGCTTTAACCCGCTGGCGGTTGTGGCAGCGCGGTTTTCACACTGTTGACTGTCGCGCCCACCAGTTCTTCGATGCCCCTGGCTGTGGGGTGGACCCGGTCAGGCTGGATGAGTTCGGGCCGCCGATAAATGCTTTCCAGAAAAAACGGCACCAGCTGCGCGCCATATTTGGCGGCCAGTTCGGGATAAATCGAATCGAATTGCGCCACAAATCCTTCACCAAGGTTGGGCGGCGCGCGCATCCCCATCAGCAGCACGGGAATATCCCGGCGCTGTGTTTCGGCAAGCATGGTATCCAGATTGTCGCGGGTTTGCGCGGGAGGCAATCCGCGCAGCAGATCATTGCCGCCAAGCTCGATAATCACCAATTCGGGCTTTTCAGGCTGGGCATCGAGCGTAAAGGCAAATCGCTGCAGTCCCGCCGACGTCGTATCGCCCGATACGCCCGCATTTGCCACGCGCGCATTGATGCCCTGCGCGCGCAATGCCGCCTCCAGCCTGGCCGGATAGCTTTCGTCTGCCGCAACATTATATCCGGCAAACAGACTGTCACCAAAGGCAAGAATCCGCCGCTCCGGCCCCATCACGGGCTGTGCGGCGGCGGGCACTTCGCTGATGCGCTCGCTGCTTTCCTTGACCGGAGCCTCGGCATTACCGCAGGCGGCAAGCGCTGCTGCCCCGGCCAAAAGACTGATAGTCGAGCCATATCTTACATTCATCGCGGGAATTGTCCTCATTCGCTTGCTGCCAATCCCTAGCTATGCCATCGCTGCGCTGTGACAAGTGCTCCAGCAATTTTCGCCCAAAACCTCACCCTTACGCTTGGCGAGGGGGAGGCCGCCGTCGATATCCTGAGGGGGGTCGACCTGACTGTGCGTGACGGCGAGACTGTCGCGCTGCTCGGCCCATCCGGATCGGGCAAAAGTTCGCTGATGGCGGTGCTGACCGGGCTCGAACGCGCCAGCGGCGGATCGCTGACCGTCGCAGGGCAGGATTTTACATCGCTGGGAGAAGACGAGCTTGCCGCCGCAAGACGCGGACGTATCGGCATCGTGCTGCAGGCGTTCCATTTGCTGCCCACGATGACCGCGCAGGAAAACGTTGCGACACCGATGGAACTGGACGGGGCGGATGACGTCTGGCCGCGCGCAGCGGCGGAACTGGAAGCGGTCGGCCTTGGCCACCGGCTGACGCATTACCCCACGCAGCTTTCGGGAGGCGAGCAGCAGCGCGTCGCCATCGCCCGCGCAACAGCGCCCCGCCCTCGCCTGATCTTTGCCGACGAGCCGACCGGCAATCTGGATGCCGCGACGGGCGCGGAAATTATCGAGCTGCTGTTTGCCCGCCGCGCCGAAACCGGCGCCACCCTGCTGATGATTACCCATGACAAATCGCTTGCCGAACGCTGCGAACGCGTGGTGACACTGGCTGACGGACTGATTGAAAGCGACACGGCGGCCGCGTGACCGGCCCGCTTACCTGGACCGCCGCGTGGAACATCGCCCGCCGCGACCTCAATGGCCGTTTCAGGGGCCTGCGGCTGCTGCTGGTCTGCCTGTTTCTGGGGGTCGGCGCGTTGGCAGCCATCGGCACGCTTACCAGCGCCATCGAAAGCGAACTGGACGGACGCGGGCGCACCATTCTGGGCGGCGATCTGGAAGTCGAAATCTGGCAACGCGCGCTCGATCCGGACGAACTTGGCGCGCTGGGTGAATATGGCGAGGTGTCCAGCGGAACGCGGATGCAGGCCATGGCCAGCGCCGGACAAAACGCTGCACCGATCGAATTGAAAGCGGTCGATGATCGCTACCCGCTGGTGGGCGAACTGACGCTGACCGACGGCCGCAGTGTCGGCGCACCGCCCGCCGGCGAAGCGTGGCTGGCGCAAGGCGCGGCAGACAGGCTGGGCATCGCGCAAGGTGACGAGTTCCGGCTTGGCGGGACCGATCTGACGGTCGGCGGGATTATCGCGGATGAACCGGACCGGCTTGGCGAAGGGTTTGCGCTTGGCCCCACAATAATGGTTGCCGAAGAAGTCCCCGCGCAGGCCGGCCTGCTGGCTGCGGGATCGATGTACCAAAGCAAATACCGCCTCACGCTGGACGGGGCAGGCGATCCGCAGGCCATCGGTGACAGGCTTACGGAAACATTTCCCAACGCTGGCTTCGAAATCAAGACCCGCGATAATGCAGCGCCGGGTGCGGAACGCTTCGTCTCGCGCATGGGGGAATTTCTCACGCTGGTCGGCCTTGCCGCACTGGTTATTGCGGGCATCGGGATCGGCGGCGGCGTATCTTCCTATCTGGAGGCGCGGCGCGGCAGCATCGCCACGATGAAGGTGGTGGGCGCATCAAGCAAAGACATCATCCGTATTTACGGACTCCAACTGGCCGCCGCCGCGCTGATCGGCAGCATGGCGGGATTGATTGCCGGGGTCGCGGTTACGCCGGTTTTGGGCATTGCGCTGGGCGCCTTGCTGCCCGTGCAGACAGGCATCGTTATCGATCCCCTCGCGCTGGTCAGCGCGCTCGCCTACGGCTTGCTGGTGGCGCTGGTCTTTGCCGCGCCGCCGCTGCTGCGCGCGCGCCGGTTTCCCCCCATGGCATTGATGCGCGCCAAGGTAAGCCCGCTCAAACAGGCGTGGCGCGATGCCGCGCTGCCCGTGGGGCTTGGCCTGACCGGCATAGTCGCGCTGGTGCTGTTTTCCGCCCGCCGCCCCGAACTGAGCGCCGGATTTCTGGCCGGCGCGGCCGCGGTACTGGGCATTCTGGCTTTGCTGGGCTGGGCGATCCGTAAACTCGCGGCAAAATTGCCACGGCCCAGAAATCCGCTGCTGCGAACGGCATTGGCCAACATTCACCGGCCGGGTTCGTCAACCGCGGCGCTGGTCACTGCGCTGGGCTTCGGCCTGTCGGCGTTTGTGCTGCTGGCCGCAATCCAGTCCAGCCTCGATGCCAATATCGAACGCAACATCCCGCAGCAGGCGCCCGACTATTTCGTGCTCGATATTCCGCGTGAAAGAGTGGCCGAGTTCGAGGGGCTGGTCACTGCCGACCAATCCGGCGCCAGCATCCGCACAGTCCCTGCGCTGCGCGGTGCAATTCTGGCTTACGGGCCACAAGGTAGCATGGTGCGCGTGTCCGAACTGGAAGAAATTCCCGATGGCGCATGGCCGCTGCGGGGCGAACGCGGGCTGACCTATTCGCCCCAGCTGCCCGAAGGTAACGCGCTGACCGAAGGCAAATGGTGGGCGCCCGATTATGCCGGACCGCCGCAGGTATCGGTCGATGCGGAATTGGCCGACGCCATCGATCTGAAAATCGGCGACATGATCACCATCGGCGTGCTGGGTGTGGAACGGACCGCGCAAATTGCCAATTTCCGCCGGATCGACTGGGATTCGATGGGTTTCAACTATGTGCTGGTTTTCAGCCCCAACGCGCTGGAGGATGCCCCGCATAATCTGGCCGCAACGATCAATTTGCCCGACGGGACGCCAACCGGGCCCTTGCTGCGCAAACTGGTCAATAACTTCCCGTCCAGTTCGGTGATCGAAATCGGTCAAGTCGTGCGCGATGCCCGGGTGATCCTCGAACAAGTGGGCACTGCCATTCTGGCTGCTGCATCGGTCGCGGTGCTGGCAGGGCTTGCGGTGCTGCTGGGCGCGATCGCCGCGGCACGCGCAAGCCGGACGTATGACACCGTGGTGCTGCGCGTATTGGGTGCCAGCAGACGGCAAGTGCTGCTGGTGCAACTGGCCGAATATCTGGTGCTGTCTTTGGTGCTGGCGATTGTCGCGCTGGCGCTGGGCAGCGGGCTTGCGTGGCTGGTGGTTGTGCAGTTGTTCGAATTTGAATGGCTGCCCGACTGGACGCAGGTGCTGGGTGTGCTGGGCGCCGGTCTGGCCATGGTGGTGGGTTTTGCGCTTGCCGGATCATTGCCGCTGTTACGCGCAAAACCCGCCAGCGCGCTGCGGGCGCTTTGATTATCCGCTGACAAACGGGGGCTGCGGAGCGATTGCGAACCTTTGGGGCGCGGGCTGTGGTGGCTGCCGGATCCGGGCAGAACCGGCGCGGGGCATTGGCCTGCACCGGTCAGCCAGCGGCATCAGATACTACGCAAACAGAACGCAGAGAGCGGCGCGTGATATTGCACCGCCAATCCTTCACCGCCAAATCCTTCACCGCTAATCCTCCACCGCCGAATGCAGACCAGGCCAACGGCGGATTATGCGATACCCAACAAAAAGGGGGCCCGTGAAGGCCCCCTTTCGTTTGTATGGTACGTTCTGGATCAGAACGTGAATTTGGCAGTCACACCGTATGTGCGCGGCGTGTTCGGATAGCCCGAAATCGTCTGCGACTGGGCGACACCGGGGAAGATCGTCGTCAGATATTCCGCTTGCAGCAGGTTACGAACATAGGCCGTGACTTCCAGCCCCATGTCCATCGCCAGCGTCAGCGACGCGTTCACTTCATTGACTTCACGGTTGTAGGTCCGTGCAGCAGCAATCGCCGGCGCAAAGATGTCAGGAAGTGACCGGTTGATGAAGTCAGGCAGACCGTCGAGGATCTGGGTCTTGCTTTCGTGGTAATAATCGACCCGTCCGATCAGGGCATTACCGCTGGCGCCCAGTTCCTGCGTGTAAGTCGCCGAAGTGGCGATGGTCCATTCAGGGATACCGGCAGGGCGCTGACCGCTCAGATCGCCGACAGCCGATCCCGGGAAGGAATCGTATTCGGAATCGAGATAGGTCGTGGCAAAGGTAAGCACCAGATTATCGACCGGCGTGATCACCGTATCGAGTTCGAAACCACGGGTCGATTGTTCACCGGCATTGGCCAGCGCGAAGCCGGTTCCGGTAAAGGCAAACGACTGGAAGCCCTTGATGGTCTGGTCAAACACGGCAAGGTTTACCGACAGGCCGGGGAAACTGCCCTTGAGGCCCAGTTCCATGACCTTGGCATCTTCCGGACCCGCAAAGCGCGAACCGGTTGACAGGTTTGGAACATTCAGTCCGGCAGTGGTGATTGGCGAGGCAGGAGCCAGAATGACACTGCCCGATGGCGCACCATTGGCAAGCCGGAATGGCGTGAAATCAACCCCGGCGGGACGCGAATCCCGCGACAGGTTGACCGACGATGCCTTGAACCCGGTTGCATAGGTTGCATAGGCGTTGATCTGGTCGGTCAGCTCACCCGAAACCCGCAGCGTATAGCTGAAGTCATCATCACGCGTCTTGCCGTTTTCCACCGCATTGGGAACATTCAGGAACGGTGGCTGGAACTGCAGCGCCTGAAGCCCGAGCAGGCTGTTGCAATTTGGCGGCGGGGCTGTGGCCGAACACGGTGTCGTGGCGGCAAAAGTAAGGCCGGCACGGGTTGCTGCCGGCAATTGCGCGAATTGTGCCGGTGTCCTGACGGTACCCGCAGTGGCGATCGTAATAAACGTATCGACCAGGCTCAGCCTGGATAATTCGTCAAATGCGGTCGCTTCGAGCGTGTAGTCTTTCTTGTCCTTGGTATAGTTGAAACCGCCGGTCAGCGTGACGCGGTCGGAAATTTCGAAATCAACCGTGCCGAAGATCGAATACGAGGTGTTATCCAGCGTAAAGCGTTCGTCGAACAGCGGACCTGCCGAGAAAATGTCGCCCTGCCTGAAGCCGAACGGGGCCAGGTTGGTCTCGACGAAAGAAAGCGTTCCGGGCCGTCCGCCGCCTGCCAGAAGATCGAACACAGCGCGGGCCTGCGTCCCTGTGGTCAGGCTTGAATCCTGCTCAACTGCCTCGTCAAAATAGAACGCGCCAAGCAGGAAGTTCAACGGACCGTCAAAATCGGTCGTCAGACGGAATTCCTGGGTGAACGTCTCAACCGCCTGATCGCGGAATTCGCTCACGATATCGGCGCCGGTGAAATCGACATCCTGGTCGCTGATATTGCTCAGTTCGCGGTAGGCTGTGATCGAAGTCAGCGTGATCGGGCCGAATTCGTAATCCGCCTGCAACGAGCCGCCATAGCTTTCGATTTCGTTCGTCGGGAGTTTGTTGAGTTCGCTCGAATAATCGAAAATATTCTCGTTACCGATTGCCGTCGCGCCGCCTACAGCACGGATCAGCGGTGCAGTCGGGCCGAAGCGGACGTTGCCGACATAGCAGCAGCTTTCATCGATTTTGGAATAATCGGCAATTGCGCGAAGGCGGAAAGCGCCGCCGTTATCAAACAGCAACTGGCCGCGGCCGGCATAGCGGTTACGGTCGTTGATTTTTTCGCCCAGATTGGGAACGTCGGCATAACCGTCACGCGTGTTGTAGCTCCCGTCGAGCGAGAAAGCGACGCTGTCGGCCAGCGGGCCGGTAATGTCGCCCTTGACGATAACCTGGTTGAAATTGCCGTATGTGGCCGAAACCGAACCGCCAAATTCAAACTGCGGCTCACGCGTAATCACGGAAATGACACCAGCCGAAGCGTTCTTGCCGAACAGCGTCGATTGCGGGCCGTTCAGAACTTCGATGCGGGATACGTTCGCGAGATCGGCAATCTGGCCGGCGGAACGCGAACGGAAAACGTTATCGATGAACACACCGACCGATGGTTCGATGCCGAAGTTGTTGGCGCCGTTACCGAAGCCGCGAATGATGAAGGTCGTGCTGGCTGCGTTCTGCAACTGGCTGACGCGCAGCGAAGGGGCAACCGTCTGCAAATCGACGAGATCGCGGATTTGTGCGCGCTCGAGCGTTTCGGCGGTCGTCACGCTGACGGCGACAGGCGTATCTTGCAGGGTTTTGGCACGTTTGGTCGCGGTAACGACGATTTCGTTGCCGCTGAATTCTGCTACGGGGTCTTCGAAGTTGGCTTCGTCACCTGCAGTGTTGGTATCGACATCAGGATTGTTATCCTGCGCAAAAGCGGGCTGGCTAAGCGCGATTGCTGCGGCGCCGCCGAGCAGAATCGTGCGGGCGCTAAATTTGGCGTGGATACGCATTCAGGGATTTCCTCTCTCAAAAGTCACTGCATGGTTTCATGCTAAGTGAACATGCTCAGATGCTTAGATGCCAAGTGGTGCTGACACAATCGCATCCGTATGCACGGACGACGAACTTTGCCGACTGTGGCGAAGTTGTCACATCTATGAATCGCGGAATTGCTCGATAAAACGCCTTTTACGTAGGGGAAACAGACATGGCGAAGATTACCGGACTGGGCGGCGTATTCTATGTCGCAAAAAATCCGCAGACGACACGCGAATGGTACCGCGACATTCTGGGCATCGATGGCGAATACGGGCCGCAGCTGTCATGGGCGGCAGAAACGGGGGACGAACCCTATTCGCTGATCAGCCATTTTTCCGATGATACCTATATAAAGCCGGGTAAAGGCGGGTTCATGATCAATCTGCGGGTCGATGATCTGGACGGGTTTGTCGCGCAATTGCAGAAAAAGGGTGTCGATATTCTGGGTAGCGCCGACGAAGGTTACGGCAAATTCGCCTGGCTGCTGGACCCTGACGGGGTAAAAATCGAACTGTGGCAACAATGCGCCGCGCCGCCCGAAATCGGCTGATTATCCACTCCGGCGCGCTGCACTGCAGCATTGAACTTGCCCAATCGGCGCGCTTGGTATAGGGGGCCCCCGACCGGCAAAGCCTCAACGGCTGCGCCCCTTTTCATATATACCGAAAGCTTAAGCGAATGTCCGCCAACAACGCGCTGCGCAATATTGCGATTATCGCCCACGTCGATCACGGGAAGACCACGCTGGTTGACCAGCTGTTCCGCCAGTCCGGCACATTTCGAGACAACCAGCGCGTGGAAGAACGCGCGATGGATTCCAACGATCTGGAAAAAGAGCGCGGGATCACGATTCTCGCCAAATGCACCAGCGTCGAATGGGGCGAAGGCGATGATGCCACGCGCATCAACATCGTCGATACACCCGGACACGCCGATTTCGGCGGCGAAGTGGAACGCATCCTTTCGATGGTCGACGGTGTTATCCTGCTGGTCGATTCCAGCGAAGGCGCGATGCCGCAAACAAAATTCGTCACCGGCAAGGCGCTGGCGCTCGGCCTGAAACCGATCGTGGTGGTCAACAAGATCGACCGCGCCGATGGCCGCGCTTCCGAAGTGCTGGACGAAGTGTTCGATCTGTTCGTGTCGCTTGGCGCGAATGACGAACAGCTTGATTTCCCCGTCCTCTACGCTTCTGGCCGCAACGGTTATGCTTCCGAAGATATCGAAGCGCGCGATGGCACTTTGACCCCGCTGTTTGAACGCATCGTGGAACACGTGCCGCCGCCGGCCGCCGATTTTGACGGACCGTTCAAATTCCTCGTCACTCTGCTTGATCGTGACAATTTCCTTGGCCGCATCCTGACGGGCAAGGTCCAGTCGGGCCGCGTCAAGGTGAACTCGCCGATCCACGCGCTGGATAATGACGGCAAGGTCGTGGAAACGGGCCGCGCGTCCAAACTGATGGCCTTCCGCGGGCTCGAACGCGTTCCGGTGGAAGAAGCGCGTGCCGGCGATATCATCTCGATGGCCGGTTTGACCGCGGCCACCGTGGCCAACACCATCTGCGATCCCGATGTGACCGAGCCGCTGCATGCGCAGCCGATCGATCCGCCGACGCTGTCGATGCGCTTCGCCGTGAACGACAGTCCGCTGGCCGGCCGCGAAGGCACCAAGGTTACCAGCCGCATGATCCGCGACCGTCTGGCCCGCGAAGCGGAAAGCAACGTCGCCATCAAAGTCACCGAATCGTCCGACAAGGACAGTTTCGAAGTGGCTGGCCGCGGCGAATTGCAGTTGGGCGTCCTGATCGAAACCATGCGCCGCGAAGGCTTCGAACTGGGCATCAGCCGCCCCCGCGTGCTGTACCGCGAAGACGAAGACGGCAACCGGACCGAACCGTTCGAAACCGTGGTGATCGACGTGGATGACGAATTTTCCGGCACCGTGGTCGAAAAGGTAGCGATGCGTAAGGGCGAGATGACCGATATGCGCCCGTCGGGCGGCGGCAAGACCCGGATTACCTTCAGCGCCCCGTCACGCGGCCTGATCGGTTATCACGGCGAATTCCTCACCGATACACGCGGCACCGGCATCATGAACCGCATCTTCGAAAAATACGCACCCTATAAGGGCAAGATCGAAGGCCGCGCCAACGGCGTGCTGATTTCCAGGGAAAACGGCGAAGCGGTCAGCTATGCGCTCAACATGCTGGAAGATCGCGGCATCCTGTTCGTGAAGCCGAAGGAAAAGCTGTATGAAGGCATGATCATCGGCGAAAATGCGAAGCCCGACGATCTCGAGGTCAATCCGATGAAGTCGAAACAGCTGACCAACTTCCGTTCGACCGGCAAAGATGATGCAATCCGCCTCACCCCGCCCAAGATCATGACGCTTGAACAGGCGATTGCCTACATCGACAATGACGAAATGGTCGAAGTAACGCCCGAAAACATCCGCCTGCGCAAAGCGATCCTCGACCCGAACGAACGCAAGAAGCAAAAACGCAAGCTGGAAGACGCGTAAGCGCCCTTCCCCGTATCAGCGAAAAGCCCGCCCTTCAATCGGAAGCGGCGGGCTTTTTTCATTCAGGGGCAGCGGATCCACGTTTGCCGCTCGTTCTTGTTGTAGCGGAATCTCAATTTGTCGCCGCCCTCCAGCGCCATGTAGAATACATAAATGTTCACATCACCGGCATAGGCTTCGCGCACCGTGGCCGCCGCGTAATCACCTTTGACGCGGACATCCCCGACCTCGCCGCGGCTTTCGAAAAAATCGATCTGCCGCGCATTGATGGTAAAATTGCCATGGCTTCGCTGTGCACAGCCGGCCGCGCTTTCGCTGAAAGTGCCGCGAAACCGCGCAGGGATAGTGTCCTGCACCGCGCCGGTATCCGCCTGTTTTTCGGCCGCATCCTTTTGCGTCGCCGCCACCGGGCCTTCCGGAGCCGCAGGCGTGGCAGAAGGTTTCGCGGCACCAGCATCAGCCGGATTTTGGCGCGAAGCAGTCTCGTCCCGGTCGGCGTCCCCCGCAGAACAGGCCAGCAAAACAATTGGCAACCCGCTTATCAAAAGCAAACTCTTCGTGGTCGATCCATAAGCCATCACCGGTTACCCCATCATGTTTGGCTGGCCGTTAGAAGCGCTCACACCGCCATCCACCGGCAGGTTCACCCCCGTCACGAACCGCGCATCATCGGACGCCAGAAACAGCACAGGTCCCGCGATGTCGTCCGGTTCGGCGATGCGGCCCAGCGGCAGACGGTTTATGAATGCTTTCAGCAGTTCCTCATTACCCGTGATCCCTTCGGTCATTTCAGAGCGCGTTACGCTGGGCAGCACGGCGTTAACGCGAATGCCCTGCCCGCCCAGCTGCAAGGCAAGACTGCGGGTCAGATTAGTCACCGCGCCCTTGGAGGCATTATAAACCGGCAGCGTCCAGTCACCGCCAATGCCCGAAACGCTGGAAGTGTTGACGATGCACCCTTTGGTTTTGGCAAGCTCGGGGATGGCCGCGCGGCATAGATACAGCACGCCCTTCACATTGATGTCGATTACCGCGTCGATATCCTTGTCTCGCATATCGGTCAGCTTGCCGGAGCGCGCTACTCCCGCGTTGTTCACCAGCACGTCCAGCCCGCCGAATTTCCGGGTGGTCTGGCTGACTATCCCGGCGGCGAAGTCCGCAGAGCTGACATCGCCCGCCACGATCAAAGTTCGCGCATCATCCATTTCGGCGGCTGCCGCCTCCAGATCATTGCGGCTGCGTGAATTGAGCACGACATTGGCCCCCGCCGCTGCAAAGCGGCGCGCAATCCCCAATCCGATCCCGCCGGAGGATCCGGTGACGATAACGGTCTTGCCGGTAAAATCGTAATTCGTGGACGCTGGCGTGGCCATTGGGAAATATCCTTTCGCTGTTGTTTGACAGGATAATGCGCGGGCGCAGCTTTTGGTCCGGGTTTGGTCACGCAAAGAGATGCCGTGACAGCCATGAATTCCGCCGGGTTTCGCCCAATCGGTGCAGTTTCGCATCACGGCGAATGGCAGGACTTCGGGTGGCCGGCGGACAACCGCGCCCGGCCCTGCAATCAGGCCTGCTTCCCGGTGCAATAACCTTTAAAGGATCACTTTCGCCGCAGATCGAAACTTTCGCGAATGTGTTTCAGTATCGATGGATAGAGCGGCGTGATAAACTGGACACCTACCGTGTTATCCCGTCGCCATTTGACCGTCGCGTCCAGCGGGCCGATCGAGCCGATCTTGATCGTGATCTGATGGCCCAAAACCAGTTTCCAGGAGGCATCCTGAAAACGACATCCCTTTTCTGAAAGATCGAAAATCGTCACGTCACTGCTGCCGCCGACAGTAAATATCCGACCCAATACGGTGAGATTGTACCGCGCCTCGATCCGCTCCTTGTAAATTGTTGCGGTATTTGAAGGCGCGGGTTCGGTATCGTCCACTTCGGGGCGTGCCGGATGCGCCGCATCGAGAGGTGCAGTTTCGTCGCTGAACTGCGAAACCGCGCTTGCGAACTCGGCAGCATTTGCGAGCTTGACGGCCGGCTTGCCGCTCAGCCAGCAAGCCCAGATTTCACCCTTACGCACGATAAAGTAGAGGTCGTCCTCTCCATCCATGATGCAAAGCGTATTCATAATCTTACATGAAAGCACTGGCTTGTTTGACACACTTATGTTGGTGACAATTCGCAAATGCCAAGTCAGGTTCGTGGGCGGAACACTTTCTCACGAGGGTTTCGGGATATAAACGGGCACGCCACCTATCGGGTCGCCAGCTGATATTCGCTTACTGACCGGCAAGCCGCCAATTTTCCTACACCCCGCCGATATGCCATGGCGGATGCCGTGAACCGGACCGCATTTCCTTTATCGCAAGGCCGTTTTGGCTGTTTCGCACAAGGTGTAACCTTGCGCGCAATACCGGTTTTCCTGATGTATTGCGATGGCTTACGCAAACCGGAGGAGGGTGACAGCGTGTAACTAGTGTCACCTTTACTGTATTGTTACAGTGATACAGTAAAGGTGATACGGGGCGGGATGATGCGGCAGCTTTGGTGGCTAGTGGCCTTGCGCTTTGCTAAGGGCGGGCCATGCAAACCGGCACATTGATCTCGCTCGCCCTGTATTTCGCGCTGATGCTGGGCATCGGGCTTTATGCGTGGCGCAAATCCACCGATACTTCGGAGGGGTATCTGCTGGGCGGGCGCAATCTGCATCCGGCGGTGGCGGCGCTTTCGGCGGGTGCTTCGGATATGTCGGGCTGGCTGCTGCTGGGATTGCCGGGCGCGCTGTATGCCGCGGGTCTGGTGGAGGCGTGGATTGGTATCGGGCTGTTTGCGGGTGCGCTGGCAAACTGGATTATCGTGGCGCCGCGATTGCGCGAACAGACGGAGCGGATGGGCAATGCGCTGACGATACCCGAATTCCTCGCCAACCGATTTCCGGACAAGGCGGTTGCATTACGGATCATTTCGGCAGTGATCATCGTGGTGTTTTTCGCAGTCTATACCGCAGCGGGTCTGGTCGGCGGCGGCAAATTGTTTGTGACGAGTTTCGCCGGATTGTTCGGTGACACGGGTGTGAGCGACTACATGACCGGCATCTGGCTGACGGCAGGTGTGGTGCTGGCCTACACTATGGTCGGGGGCTTTCTGGCGGTCAGCCTGACCGATTTTGTGCAGGGATGCATCATGGTGACCGCGCTGGTGTTGATGCCGCTGGTGGTGCTGTCGGGCGATGTCGGAACTGCGGGGATCGGGGCCACGCTGGCGGCGGTCGATCCCGATTTCCTCAGCCTGACGAAAGGGCTGACATTTATCGGCTTCCTGTCGGCGGTGACATGGGGCCTGGGTTATTTCGGGCAGCCGCATATCATCGTGCGGTTCATGGCGGTGCGTAGCCTGGCGGAAATCCCGACCGCGCGGAATATCGGGATGGGGTGGATGGCGGCGGCACTGCTTGGCGCGATCGGCGTGGGTATTGCGGGGCGCGCCTATACGCAGGCCAACGGACTGCTGCTGGAGGATCCTGAAACGATTTTCATCCTGCTCGCCAATATTCTGTTCCACCCGCTGATCACGGGTTTCCTGCTCGCCGCATTGCTGGCCGCGATCATGAGCACGATCAGCTCGCAATTGCTGGTCGCATCAAGTTCGCTGACGGAGGATTTCTACCGATTGTTCTTGCGCAAGAATGCCAGCGAACGCGAAACGGTGAATGTCGGGCGGCTATGCGTGCTGCTGGTGGCACTCGCGGCGATTGCGATTGCAGGCGATCCTGACAGCGAGGTGCTGGGGCTGGTGTCCAATGCCTGGGCAGGTTTCGGAGCCGCCTTCGGGCCGCTGATCCTGCTGGCGCTGACATGGAACAGGATGACCGGCGCGGGCGCAGTGGCCGGCCTTGTAACGGGGGCGGCGGTGGTGATCGGATGGATCGTGCTTGGCTGGAATGCAGAGTTTCGGGGCGGCGCGGGTGTGTACGAGATCATTCCGGGATTCGCTGCAGCCATGATCGCCATAATAAGCGTCAGTCTGGCGACCGGCGGGAAAGAAACAGCGGATTAAACGTGTAGTAGGCGGTGATCGCGGAAATTCCCGCAATCTGCCAGGCGGTTGCAACCGGCGACCAGGGGGTGAGAGATGCAAATTGACGATCTTCGTATCGCCCTGTTCAGCGGCAATTACAATTACGTCCGTGACGGTGCGAACCAGGCGCTCAACCGGCTGGTGGACTATCTGCTGCGCCAAGGGGCCAACGTTCGGGTTTATGCACCAACCGTAGCCGAACCGGCATTTGCGCCCACCGGCGATCTGGTTTCGGTTCCATCGATCCCCTTCCCCGGGCGCGGCGAATATCGTTTCCCGTTAGGTCTGCATGGCGCGGTCAAAGCCGATCTGGAGTCGTTCAATCCGGATATCGTGCATGTGTCATCACCCGATCTGGCGGGGCACCGCGCCGTCAGTTGGGCGCGCGAACGAAAGCTGCCGATCCTGGCCTCTGTCCACACGCGGTTCGAAACATATCCCCGCTATTACAAACTGGGGTTTATCGAACCAGTGATGGTATCTGCGCTCCGCCGTTTTTACCGGCGCTGTGATGCCCTGGTCGCGCCATCCCGGAGCATGGTCGAAACCTTGCGCGAGCAAGGTATGGGCGATGACATTTCGATCTGGTCACGCGGGGTCGACCGGACGATTTTCAGGTCGGACAAACGCGACATGGAATGGCGCCGCAAGGTGGGCATCGCCGATGATGCTGTTGCGGTGGCATTTCTCGGCAGACTGGTGATGGAAAAAGGGCTGGATGTGTTTGCGGATACCATTGCCCAATTAAGCGGCCGCGGGATCGATCATGAAGTTCTGGTAATCGGTGATGGTCCGGCGCGCGAATGGTTTGAGGAACGATTGCCCGGCGGCCGCTTCGTGGGCTTTCAAACCGGCGCTGATCTGGGCCGCGCGCTGGCCAGTGCGGACATATTTTTCAATCCTTCGATTACCGAAACGTTTGGCAACGTCACACTCGAGGCCATGGCGTGCGGCATTCCGGTTGTCGCCAGCGAAGCGACCGGCAGCCAGAACCTGGTGCAGGACGGCGTCTGCGGCAAACTGGTCGAACCGGGTAAACGCGCAGCCTTCGCAGATGCCTTGGAAAACTATATCCGAAACGCGGCTTTGCGGATCGAACATGGCCACGCTGGCGAGGCGCGCAGCCGCGAATTCAGCTGGGACCGTATCAATCAGGCAGTGGCGCAAACCTATGTGCGACTGGTGTCCGGCGAGGGCCGGAAATTATCGAAGCACTCCTTTCGCGGTCATCCAGCGGGCGTAGAAGAATAATCCGATCGTAACAGCCCAGATTACCGCGGCAAAGGCGATCTGGCCCGGGCCTTCCAGCGCTTCAGGCATGGTTCCGCTGAATTGATAAATTGTGGTCAGAAGCACCCCTGCAATCGAAATGGCAAACGACCAGACCGCAAACCGGCTTCGAAATAACAACAGCAGCGACCCGATCAAGGCACCCCATACGCCCAGCGCCCAACTCGCGCTCGCCCAGGCAGGAAAGGAATCAATATAGGCGATCATTTCATCGACCGTAATATCGTAAGAGCCTTCCATACTGCTCAAATAACTGCGATTTCTCAGCTGGGACATTGTATAATCCAATGCGCCAACTGCGTTGAAAAGAAGCGTGACAACGCCGATTACCCACAGGTGCCAAGGCGTTTTTTGCGCTATCGTGTTCATAACCCTCTCCCGAAAGGTCGACCCTGTTTCCAGTGTAACCGCTTTATCACCAATGGCAAATTCGCCGGTATTCCCTAGGTAGTGCCCATGGCCGATCTATTCGCTAACGACATACCGCAAACAGCAAGCCTTGCGCAGCCCCGCGCCGATGCTCCGCTTGCTGACAGGCTGCGCCCTCGCGCGCTCGACGAGATTATCGGGCAGGATCATCTGATCGGTCCCGAAGGGGCAATCGGCCGGATGGTTGCAGCGGGCCGGCTTGCGTCGATCATCCTTTGGGGGCCGCCAGGAACGGGAAAGACCAGCACGGCAAGGTTGCTGGCCGATTCCGTAAAGATGCGTTTTGTCGCACTCAGCGCGGTGTTTTCAGGCGTAGCCGATCTGAAAAAAGTATTTGCAGAAGCCGACCGCGCCGCTGAAGCAGGCCAGCGCACATTATTGTTTGTTGACGAAATCCACCGCTTCAACCGCGCCCAGCAGGATGGATTTTTGCCATTTGTGGAACGCGGCACGGTCACGCTGGTCGGGGCAACAACCGAAAATCCCAGCTTTGCGCTCAATTCCGCGCTGCTCAGCAGAGCGCAGGTTCTGATCCTCCACCGGCTGGATGTTTCTGCACTTGGCGAACTGCTTAACAAAGCAGAGGTTCTCGAAGGCCCGCTACCAGTTACGCAGGAAGCCCGCGAAGCATTGATTGCCGCGGCTGATGGTGATGGCCGCTTCCTGCTCAATCAGGCGGAAACGCTTTACGCAGCCAACATTACCCGGCCGCTTGATCCCGCAGCATTGGGCAAATTCCTGCAGCGCAGGGTCGCCGTTTATGACAAGGACCGCGACGGACATTACAATCTGATATCCGCCCTGCATAAAAGCCTGCGCGGATCGGACCCGCAGGCATCGCTGTATTATCTGGCTCGAATGCTCACTGCCGGAGAAGAACCGCTGTATGTGTTGCGCCGGCTGGTACGCTTTGCCAGCGAAGATATCGGCCTCGCCGACCCGCAAGCGCTGGTGCAATGCCTGGCTGCAAAAGACAGTTTCGAATTTCTCGGCAGTCCCGAAGGCGAGCTCGCGATTGCGCAAGCGTGCATTTATTGCGCGACCGCGCCCAAATCAAATGCCGCATACAGGGCGCAAAAAGCTGCTTGGCGCAGCGCGGTGGACACCGGATCACTGGCTCCTCCCGCCAATATTCTGAACGCACCGACCAAGCTGATGAAGGATATCGGATACGGCAAGGACTACGCTTACGATCATGACATGCCCGACGGTTACTCCGGCGCGAATTACTGGCCTGACGGGATGGAGCCGCAAAGTTATTACCAACCGGTCGAGCGCGGCTTCGAACGCAAGGTAATCGAGCGGATGAATTACTGGAAGCGTTCAACGCGGGGCAGGGAGTAGCAGGCGCAGTGTCCCCCGCCCGGTTTGAATGGTTTTGTGCGATCGACTGGTCGGGCGCTGTCGGACCGCGACAAAAAGGTATCGCGATTGCCATTTGTAATGTCGCAGGCGGCCCGCCGGTGCTGGTCAAATCCGGGGCCGGATGGGCGAGAGAGGATATTCTGGCCATCCTGCAACACGAACTGCGCGGCGATACGCTTGTCGGGTTCGATTTCGGCATATCCTTGCCGTTTGCCGACTGCGGCTCGTATTTTCCCGGCTTCCACCAATCGCCCGGAAATGCGCGCGACCTGTGGGCAATGGTTGACGGGCTTTGTAAAGATGATGCCTTTCTCTCGGCCTCCGGCTTTGTCAACCATCCGGTTTTCTCCGCCTATTTCCGCCGCCAGAACAGGGATGAAGGTCCGCATTTCCGCGCTGACGGGGCGAAGCATGGACGCGGCAGATTCCGCGTTACTGAAAAAGTGCAGGCGTTGATGGGATGCAAACCATACAGCAATTTCAACCTTGTCGGGGCCGCCCAGGTGGGCAAATCCAGCCTTACGGGCATGCGGATGTTAAACCGGTTAGCGGGTGAAATAGCCATTTGGCCGGTGGACCCGCTGCCCGATAACGGGAATGTGATCTGCGAAATTTATACTGCAATGGCGGCGTTGGATGCTGGACGCAGTGCCTCCAGAACGAAGATACGGACTATCGAAGAATTGAATGAAGCTTTGGCAAACCTTGGTTCGGCCCCAATCACCGGATACGGCAAAATTGACGATCACAGCAGCGACGCGGTGCTGACCGCTGCCTGGCTCAGATGTGTTGCCCAGTCGCCGGCCCGTTGGACGTCAGAATTACTGACCCGCGAAATTGCCGAAACCGAAGGCTGGACCTTTGGCGCGATTTAGGATGACAGCTTGCTGATGGTGTCGGCCCTGCTGCCCGGAATGGGACCCCGGGCACGTGCCAATCGCTGCGGCTCAATAAAACCTTCCGGACTTTCCGCTGGTGAGACGCCCATTTCGCTCAAGAATTCTCTCTGCGCATCCCGAATCATGGCGGGGATCAGAAATGCATCTGCAATCCACCAGATGCTTAACAATGCCCAACCCATGAACAGCGGAAGCCACCCGAGAAGTGCGAGCCCGGCCTGCGCGAAGGCAGAACCTTTTTTGCCAAGATAGAACCGGTGCGCGCCAAACCAGCCAAGAAATAACCATAGCAGATAGGATACCCCGCGAGATTTCCGCTTGGCTTCGAAAAGTAACTGTTTCCTTGTATTATCGTCCAAAATTCGTCCCCGAAACTGCTTTAGTCCCGCCATTGCTGTGCCCTTGTCCGGCCAAATTCAAACATTGTTCGACGAAGGGTAATAAAAATCTGCTGGACCTTCAATGCGGGCTGACGCATGGAGCGTCCCGCTTGTCATCCACAATACAGTTCGTGACGATACAGGCCGGCTTAGCTCAGTTGGTAGAGCACCTGATTTGTAATCAGGGGGTCAGGAGTTCGAATCTTCTAGCCGGCACCATTACCGGGCAGACAACGTAATTTCTTAAGCTTTTGTTTACCCCTCTGCTGCCATCGCAGCAACGATGCTCAAGAAATCTGTCTTGGTAGTGTTGATCGCCACTATTGGCCTTTATGCGGCCGGCTATGACTTTGCCGAAATAAAGCGAAATATTCTTGGTTGGTCCAACGAGAATGCGCAGACTTTGACCGGTTCATCCGATAGAGACTGGGGTTGACCCGGAAGGCGAGTTTATCCGCGTCCGCGATAACTCGCCACCCCCTGCTCTGGCACCCAGAGCCCTTCTGGCGGGGCACCGGTTTGCCAGAATACATCAATCGGAATGCCGCCGCGCGGATACCAGTAACCGCCGATCCGCAACCATGCCGGCTGCATTTCGTCCGCCAGCTTCTGGCCAATGCCGACCGTAACATCTTCGTGGAAGCCCGCATGATTACGGAATGAACCGAGGAAAAGCTTGAGCGACTTTGATTCAACAATCGTTGCACCCGGTGCATAATCGATAACCAGATGCGCAAAGTCGGGCTGGCCAGTGACCGGACACAGCGAAGTAAATTCGGGAGCGGCAAAGCGCGTCAGATAAAGGGTCCCGAGACGCGGGTTGGGAACATAATCCAGTTTCGCTTCGTCGGGAGATTCGGGAAGCGGCGTTTGTTGACCCAGAAACCGGGGCGCCTGGTCTGTTCGAGAAGGTGTGTCCGTCATGCCGCGCTGATGCAATTAAAGACACCGGAACACAAGACACTCATGGACACTGCGGGTTCAGAGCCTATTCAGCGCGCTACGTGTGTCCGGTGCCATATTTGCAAATGTACAGTTTTTCCCGTCTCTATCTTCCGCTAGTTCTAGCGATGGCTGTCGCATCTCCTGCGATGGGGCAAGATCGTGACGGCGTCGTTACCGATTTCAAACTGAAGCCTGCCCCGGCACCTACCGCCACGCCGCAGGTCCAGGGCCCGGTCGATCCTGATGCGCCCGCAACAAGGCCGCGGGTCATCACCGCGCCAACTCCGGCGCCCACGGCCGCACCGCGGCCCACGCCCAGGCCCACGAATATTACTCCGACTCCGTCCGCGACCCCGTCCGCAGCGCAGCCCAACCGTCGATTCACCCCGGCAGGCACTCCTGCCCCTTCAGCATCTCAACCTGATGTGACGCCCGCCGCAGGGGCATCAGGTGCAGTCCCGGCCCGGCCAGCGATACAACCCGCGCCGCAGCAGAGCCCGGATGATTTTACGCCGGTGGTGCCGGGCTCGGGTCTCGCTCCTCCTGCCGACGTTACCGCTGACAGTCCTGACGCTCCCGCGCTCGTCAGGACGACACCCTGGTGGCTTGGGCTGGCAGCGATTGCATCCCTGATGTTGGCGGGTGCAGCGTTCTGGCGCTATGGCCGCAAATCTTATAAAGTTCTCGCTCCCGACGCCGAAAAGCTGCAACCTTTCGTTGGTGATTTTGCCGAACCTGAACCGCAGGACGCCCGGAGGGAACCAGAGCCTTCTCTAACAACGCCTGCGGCTTCGCTGCCCCCGGCTGCGTCATCAATCGCAGGACCGCTTGATGTGGTTCTTACCCCAACAAGCATGGCGATGAGCATGATGAATGCCACGCTGCATTACCGGCTCGAAATAACTCCGGGTGCCGATGTGCAGCCGGAAGCCATGGTAATAGGCGCCGATATGATCGCCGCTCATGCGTCATTGCCGATCGGCCAGCAGCTTGCCGATCCTGCGATCATGCTCGAGACGCGGCACACCGGCATCGCCCTTAAAACGGGTGAGAAAGTAGAGCTTGGCGGAACGATCACGCTACCGCTTTCGTCCATCCTCGCGATCAGGCAAGGCAACGCAGCTTTATTCGTGCCGCTCGTTCGGTTGACCTTTGACGATGTGGGAACGCAAGTCGATCCGATGACCTTCGTGGTGGGGGTCCAGTCAGCCAAGCTGACAGGTAATCTCCAGCCTATCCGGCTTGATGCAGGCCCCCGGACGATCCGGCAGATGATTGCCCGCCGGTTGGGATGAAAATTGCTCGACTGGATTGTTGATGGCGGTTAACCCTGCCCCGTTGCGATAGAGGGATTGTCTATGGAGCGGTTAGTTACAACCGAATGGCTTGCTGACGAGACCGGGTCGAGTGACCTGCGGATCATCGATGCATCGATGCATATGGATAGCGCAGGCCGCGACGCGAAATCCGAATATGAAGCCGCCCATATCCCCGGCGCCGTATTCATGGACATCGCCTCGCTGAGAAATTCCGACGCCGATTTTGGACACGCCTTGCCAAGGCCCGAACAGTTCGCAAGCCGGATGCAGGGCCTGGGCCTGGGCGATGGCAGCCGGATCGTGATTTATGACGATAGCGATATCAAAACATCCGCGCGGGCATGGGTCATGTTCAAAACCTTTGGCGCCCATCATGTGGCAATTCTGGACGGCGGACTGGCAAAATGGAGAGCCGAAAAGCGGCCCTTGCAAGGAGGGGTGGAGCGCCTTCGCCACCGCCATTACACCGCATGGGAGGACACGCAGAATATCCGCTCCAAATCGCAAATACTGGCCAATTTGACGAGCGCCGTCGAACAGGTCGTCGATGCGCGGGGAGAAATGCGGTTTACCGGCGAAATGGACGAACCACGTGCCGGTATGTCAGCAGGACACATTCCGGGTGCGCGCAATGTGCCGTTTACAGCGCTATTCAACCCCGATGGCACATTTAAGGACGAGGCTGATCTGCGGCTGGTTTTCGAGCAGGCTGGCGTCGATCTGGGCCGGCCTGTCATCACATCATGCGGCAGCGGGGTAACAGCGTCGGTTGTGCTGTTTGCGCTGGCATTGCTGGGTAAACAGGATCTCGCGCTGTATGACGGTAGCTGGGCCGAGTGGGGTGCCGATCCCGAAACACCCAAGGCCACGGGCCCCGCGTGAGTGACAAAAGCGGCAACCTGAAACCGGCCACCCGTCTGGTTGGCGCTGGTAGAAAACCTGAATGGACGGGCGCTGTTGTCAATCCGCCTGTGTGGCGCGCGAGCACCCACCTTTACGAAAATTGCGCGGCCCTGAAGGATGGCACAAAGGGCAACGCCGATGGCCGGTTTTTTTACGGACGCAGAGGCGCGCCGACGCAGTGGGCGCTGGCCGATGCTTTGACCCAGCTTGAACCCGGCGCTTTCGGTACGGTTTTATATCCAAGCGGGGTGGCAGCAATTTCCGGCGCTTTGCTGAGCGTTCTGACACCTGGCGATGTATTGCTGATGACGGACAACGCCTACGAACCCAGTCGCAATATGGCGGCGGGTTTATTCAAACGTCTCGGCGTCGAAACCCGGTTTTTTGATCCGCTCGATCTGGAAGGTTTTCATGCGCAATTTTGCGAGAGAACCAGGGCTGTTCTGCTAGAGAGCCCGGGATCTCTGACTATGGAGGTTTGCGATACGCCGTCAATCGCCGCGATTGCGCGTGAATATGGCGCTGTCAGCATGATCGATAACACTTGGGCTACGCCGCTCGGCTTCCCGGCTCTGGAGCATGGATGCGACATGACGATCATGGCGCTGACCAAACACATCGGCGGTCATTCCGATCTGATGATGGGAAGTGTTTCGGCAGGCAAGCGGTATCATGGTTTGCTTCGGCAAACTGCGCAAACCCTGGGCCATGTGGTATCACCCGACGACGCGGCGCTCGCGCTGCGCGGGCTGCGGACATTGGATGTGCGGCTAAAGAAACAAACCAGCTCGGCGCTGGAAATCGCCCGCTGGCTGAAATTCCATCCAAGCGTATCAGAGGTGTATTGCCCCATGCTTGTTGGATCGCCGGGACATGAACTTTGGGCAAGAGATTTTTCGGGCGGGTGCGGCCTGTTCAGTTTTGCACTGGGTTCAGGCGGCGCGGCAGCGCGTGCAAGGCTGATCGATGCGCTACAGCTGTTTGGTATCGGTTACAGCTGGGGAGGCTTCGAAAGTCTGGCATTACCGGTCGATCCGGAGCGAACCCGTTCCGCAACTGACTGGCCCCCTGCAAATTCAGACATCGCACCGGGCCAACTTGTACGTTTGTCAATCGGGCTGGAGGACGCTGGCGATTTAATTAGCGACTTGGGGCGGGCTTTTGATGCTATGGATCCGGTATGAGTACATCAGCAGCGACGCCTTCTGCCTCTCCGGCGCCACAAGAAACTTCTGCAGGGGATACTTTGCAAGCGGGCGATACCGTAACACTTCAACCGGTTGAAGGTGATGCACCGGCGGTGCAGCCAGCACCTGCGCCGGTAGAAACCGAAGCAGTGAAAAGCGCAGATTCGATCAAGGACGCCGTTTCCGAAAAGAGCGAAACCGCAGCCGGTCTGATCGAGACGCTCGACGGTCTGGCGATCAACTTCGGTTCTACCCGTATTTCGGCGTGGGATTCTGTAGTGGTCGTTCTCGTGATTGCGGGCGTGATTGCAGGCGCCTGGTTACTCAGCAAATTTGCCCATTCGATCCTCAAACGTATCACCAAGTTCGATTCCACGCAGCAACTGCTTGCCGAAAAGCTTGTTACGATGGGCGTCTGGGCATTAGCGGTCATGATCGGGATCGATATGCTGGGCATTGATTTGACTGCGCTCGCCGTTTTTTCGGGTGCATTCGGTCTTGCTATCGGTTTCGGCTTACAGAAAACATTCGGTAACCTGATCGCCGGTATCATCTTGTTGATGGACCGTTCGATCAAGCCGGGTGATGTCATCGCGGTGTCGGACCAGGCCGGAAATTCGACCTTCGGACAAATCCGGAAGATCGGCATTCGTGCCGTATCCGTGACGACCAGAGACCAACGAGAATACCTGATTCCTAACGAAAACCTGATGGTCAATCAGGTGGAAAACTGGTCCTATTCCAGCAAAACCGTGCGTATGCAGGTTCCCGTCGGTGTGGCTTATGGCTGCGATATCAAGGTGGCCGAGAAACTGATGCTCGAAGCTGCCGGATCGGTCAGCCGTATTCTGAAAGTGCCTGCACCGAAGGTATGGCTTGACGCATATGGCGACAGTTCTGTGAACTTCATAATCCAGTGTTGGATCCGCGATCCGGAAGATGGTGTCGGTAATATCAAGTCCGCCGTCCTCAAAACCCTGTGGCAACTGTTCCAGGAAAATAAAATCGAGATCCCCTTCCCGCAGCGTGATCTCAATCTGCGCAGCAATGAACAGTTCGATCAGTTGATCGCGGCGGTTTCGCAGCGGGTAGATCAGAAAAAATCCGGCGGATAAATCGCATTTCAGCCCACGACTAAAGCTCTGCTAGGCCGCGGCCAAAGCATTCTGACTGGCAGACAAGCTATCGTCATTGCACTTACACGGTATGGCAAATGCAAACAAACCTGTCCTGTCTGGCGGAACGGTATATCTCGTGGGGGCGGGTCCGGGCGACCCGGATCTGCTCACCCTGCGCGCTGCACGGCTGCTTGAAAACGCGCGCCTTGTCGTCCACGACGGCTTGGTTGACCCCACTATCATCGCTCTGGCCCCACCGTCTGCCCGCCGTATTTCGGTGGCCAAGCAGCGCAGCAAACACACGCTCCCGCAGGACAAAATCAATGCTCTGCTCATCCGCGAAGCGCAGGCCGGGCGCGATGTTATCCGCCTGAAGGGCGGCGATCCTTTCATTTTCGGACGCGGCGGCGAAGAAATGGAGGCCTGCCATGCCGCCGGTGTTCACGTCGAAGTCGTGCCGGGCATAACCGCCGCCAACGGGGCCGCCGCTGCATCAGGGATCGCGCTGACCCACCGTGATAGCGCCAGCATCGTCAGCTTTGTTGCAGGCCAGTGTCAGGGCTTGTCCGATCAGGATTGGGCCGGGCTGGCCGGAAAGGGTCGCACGCTCGTCATTTATATGGGGGTGAAGACCGCGCCGCAGATTGCAGAAAAACTGATGGGAGACGGGCTGACGCCTGATATGCCGGTTGCAATTATCGAGAACGCCGCGCGGCCGAACATGCGTGTGCTGCGCGGTCCGCTGGCCGGGCTACCTGACATTGTCAAAAAGTACGGCGTTTTCAGCCCCGCGCTAATCGTTATCGGCGAAGTGACCGCGCGGTCGAATGCGTCTGTTGCCCGGGCCGCTCTGGAGGCTGCAGCATGAAAATAATAACAGGAAATGATCTGGAAAGCGGGGCAGTCACGTGGTGGGATGGTTCTGGCTGGTCGCTCCATGTTGAAGATGCAGCAGATGCCGGCGACGATGCAGACACCATTCTTACTCGTGAAGAAGCCGCACGCCGCATCAACGCACCGTATGTAATAGACGGTGAGGCTGGGCCTGACGGCCACCCCCGTCCGGCCCATATAAAGGACCGTATCCGCGGTCTTGGCCCGACTGTCCGCCTCGACCTTACTCTAAAGCCGGGCGACGCTGATGCAGCCCGCGAGGTAATCTGATGTATCAATATGATAAATACGACCAGCAAATGGTCGATACGCGCGTTGCGGAATTTCGCGACCAGGTCGAACGCAGATTGTCCGGCAAGCTCACGGAAGACCAGTTCAAACCGCTCCGGCTGATGAATGGCCTCTATCTCCAACTGCACGCATATATGATGCGCGTCGCCATTCCGTATGGCACGCTCAGCGGGGCGCAGTTGCATGCGCTGGCTGACATTGCCGATAAATATGACCGCGGTTACGGCCACTTCACCACTCGCCAGAATATTCAGTACAACTGGATCAAACTGGCGGAAGCGCCGGACTTGCTGGAGGACCTCGCAAAGGCGGAGATGCACGCGATCCAGACCAGCGGCAACTGCATCCGCAATATCAGTTCGGACCACTTTGCAGGTGCCGCCTCCGACGAAGTTACCGATCCCCGGCCTTATGCCGAATTGCTGCGCCAATGGTCGAGCTTCCATCCCGAATTCAGCTATCTTCCGCGCAAATTCAAATTTGCGGTCATCGCAAGTAACGAAGATCGCGCGGCTATGCGGCTGCATGATATCGGCATTCGGATCGTGAAAAACGATGCGGGCGAACTGGGTGCGGCTTTCTATGTCGGCGGCGGCATGGGCCGAACCCCGATGATAGCCCCGCTGGTGCGCGACTTTGTGTCGCTTGATCAATTCGTGACTTACGCCGAGGCCTGCCTGAGGGTGTATAATCGCTATGGCCGGCGGGATAACAAATACAAGGCGCGGATAAAAATCCTGGTCCATGAACTTGGCGCTCAGGAATATACCCGTCAGGTCGAAAAAGAGTTCGACCGTCTGCTGCAGCAGAATATCGAACCACCGATTGCGGAGCTGGAGCGGATCAGGGGGTTTTTCACCGATCCGGCCTTTGAAACGGGAACTGGCAGCGCGATTGACCGCAGTGATCCCGATTTTGCGCGCTGGGTCGATACAAATACGAAGCCGCATAAGCAGCCCGGATATGTCAGCGCTGTTATCAGTCTGAAGCCGGTCGGCGGAATTCCGGGTGATGCGACCACGGCACAGATGCATTTGATGGGCGATCTGGCGGCGCGTTACAGCTTTGACGAAGCGCGCGTGACACATACCCAGAACATCGTTTTTCCGCATGTCCAGATTGCGGAATTATACGCTCTGTGGGCCGAGTTGGCTGTCGCCGGGCTTGGCACGGCAAACCTTGACCGGATTGGCGACATTATCGCCTGTCCCGGCCTTGACTATTGCAGCCTGGCGAATGCCCGTTCGATCCCGATTGCACAGCAAATCTCCCAGCGGTTTGCGGATTCCGGCAAAGGCGAAACGCTGGGCGAACTAAAGTTGAAAATTTCCGGCTGCATCAACGCCTGCGGGCATCACCATGCCGGCCATATCGGTATTCTGGGCGTCGACCGGAAAGGGGTTGAAAATTACCAGTTGCTGCTTGGCGGAAGCGAGGCCGAAGACACCTCGCTGGCTAAAATTACCGGACCGGGTTTCGACGAGGCTGGAATCGTCGATGCCGTAGAAATTGCCGCCGATGTCTATCTGGCCCGCCGCGAAAGCGAGGAGCGTTTTATCGATACCTACCGACGCATCGGGATGGCGCCGTTCAAGGAGGCGCTTTATGGTTAAGCTGTTGAGACTGCGCGATGATACCCCGCACGAAGAGGCTGCAGTTACTGTAGAGGCCTTCATCGGCCAGACGAACGCGGGTGCAGTGCGGATCGAGCCGGGCGATGACAGCCGCGATCTGATCCCGCATCTCGGGCGAGTTCGCCTGGTCGAAATCAGCTTCCCCACATTTGGTGACGGACGCGGATATTCTGCCGCGCGCATCCTGCGGGAGGCCGGCTATAGCGGTGAGATACGCGCTGCTGGTGATGTTCTGGTGGACCAGATCGCCTTCATGCGGCGTTGCGGCTTTGACAGCTTTGCGCCTGACGCGCCATTGGACGAGGCCGATACCCAAACCGCACTGGCCCGGTGGGACGAGGTCTATCAGCCGGCGGAGGACAGCCGTCAGCCTATCTGGGCAAAAAGGCATTATGGCGTTCCGGATGAATGATATGTCGCGCATCCCCGACCGGATCGGCTCTGCGCCGCGCTATTCGGCACAGGACGCCGTTCGTCTGAATGACTGGTTTGACGGTGCCTCGACCGCCGAACTTTTGCGTGACGTCCTGACCCAAGGCCAGATCGGCGAGATTGCGACCGTTTCGAGCTTTGGAGCGGAAAGCGCCGTTTTACTGCATCTTGTGTCCCGGATCGCTCCGGACACGCCGGTGCTGTTTCTCGACACCGGGAAACACTTTGCCGAAACCCTTACCTACCGCGACACGCTCATTGCGGCGCTCGGCCTGACCGATCTGCGGATATTGACGCCAGACCCCCAAACGGTGGGCGGGCGTGATTTCAACGGGCTGCGGTGGTCGTTTGATCCTGACGGATGTTGCGAAATTCGCAAGGTTGCCCCGCTGGGCAATGCGCTCGCGGGTTTCGACGCGTCATTGACCGGGCGCAAGGCCTTCCAGTCCGATGGCCGCGCTGCGCTGCCCCGCTTCGAAGTTGATACCAGTGATGGACATGGCCGGCTCAAGATCAATCCTCTGATCGATTGGGTCAAGCACGATATCGCTGCCTTTTTTGACAAGCACGATCTGCCGCGGCACCCGTTGGTTTCGGAAGGTTATCCCTCGATCGGCTGTTCGCCATGCACCAGCAAGGTTGCTGCAGGCGAAGACCCCCGCGCTGGCCGGTGGAAGGGTTGGGACAAATCCGAATGCGGTATTCACACCCCGCTTGGCGATGACGGCGATTTGCCGCCCGGCTACGAACCGTTTCTGTAAGGCGGACCATTGGGCGCCGCAGACTGGAATCCGCAGCGCCCGCTCGGTTACAGGTTAAGCCTCGACGCGCTCGACGGTCGAGACTTCGCCACCGTCGGGATCCACCGATGTCCAGACACCGTTTTCATCGATTGATTCGGTATAACACTTCTGGACAGCCCCCGCTTCGTCATCCGTTGAACAGAACAATTCGGGCGATTTTTGCTCCCAGGTGCCGGTCGTGGGTTCCTCGCCTTCCGAAGTGCCGGTCCACGTCCCGTCGGCGCGAATCTCCTCCATTATTACCGTGCCATCAGCGCGTGTGATCTTGTATGTCCCGGTGCTTGGACCGCCATCCGCAGCGGTCGTCGCGGTCGGTGCGGCCGGTTCAGCCGTTGCAACAGGGGTATCGGCTTCGGTGGTCGTTTCGGCGGGAGAGCAGGCTGCAAGCGCAGCTACCGCCGAGATGAGGAGAAATTTCTTCATGCCAGATCCTTCGTGATTACTTGAGATGCCATAGTGGCGAATCGCGACCCCGCAGCGAAACTAGGGCGCAATCTTTGTAATTGCAAAGAAGTGTCTAGAGCCACCCTGCCTTGCGGTACCATTGGGCAGTGGACTTGAGGCCTGCGCGGGTTGCGATGGCGGGACGCCAGATTCCGCTCGGCACAGCATTCAGCTTGCTGACCGTCCAGTCAGGATGCATCAGATAGCCAACCCGGTCGGCTGTCAATTTGGCACCGCTTTGACGTATCAGGCCGTCCAGTCTGGCAGCAAATTTCAGCACGCGCCGGGGCAAATGCGGAACGAAAGGGCGCCGTCCAACGGCCCAACCGATTGCCTTGGCCAATTCACGGTGGCTCCACCCGTTTTCGCGTCCGTCGTCCGGTTCAAATATCATCCGGGTCGCGTCTTCATTGGGATCGACCAAGGCCGCAAGCAGCGCCGCCAGATCGTCCACATGGATTAACGATGCACGGCCTTCGGGCGGCATGGGTACGACACCGAATTTTGCAGCCTTGAACATGTCCAGCATCTCGCTATCGCGCGGTCCGTACACTGCCGGCGGGCGCACGATTGACCAATCCAGCCCGCTGGCCATCACCAGCTTTTCTGCACGTTTTTTGGATGCCCCATAGGCGGACAAATGCGGTTCGCGTGCAGCGAGCGACGACACAAACACGAACCGTGAAACCCCCGCCTCGAGCGCCGCCTCGACGACGTTCAGCGTGCCTTTGACATTGCTTTCCTCAAACTCTGCCGGATCGACCGCCCGCACCTGTCCGGCGATATGGATGACCGCCTGCGCACCCTTTGCAAGGCGCTGCAGCGCGGTCTTGTCGCGCAGATCACCAGCAATCCAGTCAACCCCGTCACTTCCCACCGGCACTTTGCGGGCAAGCGAGCGCAGTGCGAAACCCCGATCCTTTGCCAGATCGATCAAAGACTGTCCGACAAAGCCGGTACCACCGGTAATTGCAATGGTCATACAAGCACCAGATGGTCGCGGTGAATGACTGCCGAGCGCGGAGAATAACCGAGCAAGTCTGCTTGATCGGAGGTCTTTCGGCCCAGTATCTGGCGACATTCAGCGGAGGAATATTCGACCAGACCCTTGGCAATTTGCCCCAATTCGTCGCGGACGGCCACGACATCGCCGCGTTCGAATATTCCCTCCGCAGCAATTATGCCTGTTGCCAGCAAACTGGCTCCGTCCCGTAATGCGGCAACACACCCTGCATCCACGGTCAATGTGCCGGCCAATTGCAGACGGCCGCCGAGCCAGCTGCGCCTGGCGGCTTCGCTGCGTAGCGGCAGGAACAGACTACCCCTGCAATTTGCAAGCGCGTGTGAAAGCGGTCTGTCATGGGTGCCGTTGATGATCGCCAGCGCAATTCCTGCGCGTTGCGCGATGTCGGCCGCTTCGAGCTTTGAAGCCATACCGCCTGTGCCGACGCCAGATTTCGAAGTGCGCCCGGCCCCCGCCCGAAGATCGGGGCTGATCTTTGTTATGACCGGTACCAAAGTCGCCTTCCCGTCAGCCGGATCACGGTCGAACAGGCCATCGACATCCGAAAGCAATATTACCGCGCTTGCCCCCGCCGCCTGGGCTACGCGCGCAGCCAGGCGGTCATTATCGCCAAAGCGGATCTCTTCCGTGGCGACACTGTCATTCTCGTTTACCACGGGGACTGCACCCGCCGATAGCAGCCGGCCCAGCGTTGCCGCAGCGTTCAAGTAACGCCGGCGGTCTTCGAGATCGTCCAGCGTCACCAGCAATTGGGCGGCGTTAAAACCTTCCTTGCCCAGCGCATCCGACCACAGGCTCGCCAATGCAATCTGGCCGACGGCGGCGGCCGCCTGCGCGTCGGGCAAACTTGCCCGCCCGCGCTTCTTCATGCCGAGACGCGCAGCGCCAAGCGCGATTGCCCCGGAACTGACGACGATGACGTTCTGGCCGCGGCTTCGAGCCGCAGCGATGTCGCGGGCCAGCGATGCAAGCCATGCGCGCCGTGGTTCGCCGTCCTGCCCGACGAGGATCGCTGATCCAACCTTCAGCACCATTAGCGGACATGCGGATGCGTCCGATAAATCGGCAAGGCTATCGATCGGGGTCATGGGTGCAGGTTAGCGGCGGTGTTCATTCTTTGGAACCGCCTCGTTGCAATCCGGAAAACCGGCTTAAATCGGTGACCACTCACCGGCATTTTCTTCGACTTCGATCTCGCCCTGCGGATGTTCGGTCGAAGTCCGATCGGGCAGGTAGCCAAGCACGGCGTCGAGCAATTGGCCGATACCTTGCCCGGTCGCGCCCGAAATTGCGAAAACTTCGTCGGCACCTGCATTGAGCAATTCCTTGGCAAAGGCTTCTGCCAATTCATCATCGGCCAGATCGATCTTGTTCAAAACCACCAGCCGCGGCTTGTCTTCGAGACCCTGACCATACGCAGCCAGTTCGTCCTCGACAATTTTCATAGCTGCGGCCGGATCTTCACCGGATATGTCGACCAGATGG
This sequence comes from Altererythrobacter aquiaggeris, assembly GCF_037154015.1. Taxonomy (NCBI): domain Bacteria; kingdom Pseudomonadati; phylum Pseudomonadota; class Alphaproteobacteria; order Sphingomonadales; family Erythrobacteraceae; genus Aestuarierythrobacter; species Aestuarierythrobacter aquiaggeris. Next base: position 797,540 of record NZ_JBANRL010000001.1, on the reverse strand, counting down.
ATCAAAACCCGGCACCGTTCGATATGACCGAGAAAACGATCGCCGATACCGGCCCCTTCCGCTGCGCCCTCTATCAGCCCCGGAATGTCGGCAATAACAAACTCACGCTGTTTATGACGGACAACGCCGAGCTTGGGGATCAGCGTGGTAAAGGCGTAGTCCCCCACTTTCGCCTGCGCATTGCTGACCGCGTTGATGAAAGTCGATTTTCCGGCGTTGGGAAGCCCAACAAGTCCGACGTCGGCCAACAGTTTTAGCCGCAACCAAACCCACAATTCTTCACCGGGCGTTCCCGGCTGATGCTGGCGCGGTGCGCGATTTGTGCTCGACTTGTACGACGCGTTTCCTCGCCCGCCCATCCCGCCTTCAAGCAATGTGACGCGCTGGCCGATTTCGGTGAAATCGGCGATGATCGTTTCCTTGTCTTCATCAAGCACCTGGGTGCCGACCGGCACCTTGATAACAAGGTCGCTGGCACCTGCTCCGGTGCGGTCTTTACCCATACCGTGCATTCCGCGCGGCGCCTTGAAATGCTGGGTATAACGGAAGTCGATCAGCGTATTCAGACCGGCCACGGCTTCAAAAATGATATCCCCGCCGTCACCGCCATTACCCCCGTCAGGCCCGCCATATTCGACGTATTTCTCGCGCCGGAAGCTTACGCCCCCGGGGCCGCCACCGCCGGATTTAAGATATATCTTTGCCTGATCAAGAAAATGCATCCGCCGCACATAGGGATTGCGCGGCTGCGATACGAGTCTTTTGCGGCGCCTTTCGCGAACCCCGCGTGGTTATTCCGCCCCGTCGTTTTCCGGCAGCGGTTGAATAACCGGGCCGGAGACTGCGGGTGCGGGATTGGAAATCGAATCGACCGGTACCGGCCCATTGGCGTCCTGCTCGCTCTGTCCAGTCCGCATGCCAGCATCAGAAACGACCTGACCGGGCAATTGTTGTATGACAGGACCACTCACAGGCAAAATCTGTCCCGGAATTGCCTGAACGACCGGACCGCTGATGACCGAAGCCTGATCACCAGCATTCGGGTCATCGACCGGGATACCGGTCGAACTTCCATCCGTAGCCTCAACCACCGGAATACTGACCATATTTACCGGCGGGGAAGATGACGGCGCGCTTGTGGTCGGAGCGGAATACGGCGCAGACACATATGTCCGCCCGCCATCACCCACTGGCTGCACGCCGTAAGTCGGAACACCGTAGACAGGAGTTCCATACTGGGCGTCCCACGCCGCGACATCGACCTTATACAGTTCAAATGCCCTGTAAAAATCGTCAAATACGCTTTCGAGAAGCGGAAGATTACGGGCAGCGAATGGATGCAGATCACCCTTCGCAGTCAGAGCGGCTTCATTACTTACCTTCAAGGCCGCATCGCAAAATGCCGCCTGCGCGGGCGGCAAGGCGAAGTAATTATAGACCTGCGTCATATAACCGTCCTGTATATCCCTGTAGCCGGCACCATGCTGATCGCGAAATTCGCGGGTTACATCGCGGTTTGCCGCGGACAGCTGGGCCGAGTGTGTTTTCAGGAAAGTCGTGTAGTTTGGAAGAATTGCAGCATGTTCTGGGCGCAGGCAATTAAGCGCCGCGACATTGAGCGCGGACCGCGTATTCCAAGTAACCTGCATCGGGGTGAGGTTGGCGTTGACCGTCCGGCGGACACCATCAGGCCCGAGTACGGGAACATTCATGTTGGGTGACGCGCCGACCGGTGGCAGAGGCCTTGCCGGAATTACGACCGGTGGCGGCGGCGGTGGCGGTGGTGGAGGAGGGGGCGGAGGCGGCGGGGTCGCGCATGCGGCCAGAAAAGCGAGCGAACCAGCGACGGCAGCAGCCCGGATAGTGGTGACTTTGACAGGAAACATTGCGGATCGGTCCTCCTCAAGATGGAAGCACCTTGCGCGCTTCGACCTTTCCTCGAGATTAAGCCGCGTTCTTAAAGCCTAAAGCCGACAAAGAAAATGCCCGGAATGCATTTGGCACCCCGGGCACGATAGACCGATTCCTGTTTGCGGTTAACCGAACCTGATTATTCGCGGTTGCCCATGAAGCGTAGCAGAAACAGGAACATATTGATGAAATCGAGGTAGAGGCTGAGCGCGCCAAGAATGATTGCCTTGCCTGCAAACTCTGTCCCGCGGAGGTGTTGATATTCAGTCTTCAGCCGCTGTGTATCGTAAGCGGTCAATCCGGCAAAAATCAGCACTCCGATCGCGCTGATGGCCAGTGAAAGTCCGCTCGACTGGAGGAACATATTGAGGATCATCGCGATAAACAGGCCAACGACACCCATAATCAGGAAAGTGCCCATGCCGGACAAATCCTTCTTGGTGGTGTATCCATAAAGGCTAAGGCCCGCGAAAGCGCCCGCCGTCGCGAAGAAAGTCGCCGCGATAGATTCGCCGGTATAGACCAGAAAAATCGACGAGAGCGAAAGCCCCATCGCAATTGCGAAACCCCAAAACATTGCCTGCAGTGTCGGGGTGCTGAATTTGTTCCGTCCGAAGCTCATCGCGAAGACAAAGCCCAGCGGCGCGAGCATGATAACCCAGCTCATCAGACCGCCGCCGCCAAGAACGGTCGCAGCCATTCCTGAACGAGCAAACATCAAGGCAACCACGCCGGTCAACAAGATGCCCGACGCCATGTAGTTGTAAATCGACAGCATATGCTTGCGAAGCCCGGCGTCGAAAGTCGTGCCTTCGGCAACCTGACTATCTAGGCCCGGAGCCGAACCGAAGCCCGGACGGGTCCGCTGTGGATCGTTCCAATCAGCCATTTTATTCCCTAACTTACGTTGCCGGCCGCGCTAACGGGCCGGTTCCTGACCAATATCGGGCCTAACGAGTGGTTTTTCAAGTAAAACCGGAGAAAACCGGAAGGCCTTGCGTTAACCAATTTCTTTCGTGTCTTCAGCCATTTGCGCGCTACGGTCACGCGCAGCCTTCAAGACGTCAAAAGCAAGTTTCTGCATCCGGCCATCTGCGTCCATGACATCAAGACCCTTTTGCGTGACCCCGCCGGGGCTGGCGACGCTGCGTGCAAGCCCGGCTGGAGAATGTTCGGATCGGGCCGCAAGCGATGCCGCGCCGTCCACCATCGCCAGGGCCAGCCGGTCTGCCTGCTCGCGCGGTAGCCCCAATCCTGCAGCGCCGGCGGCCATCGCATCGATAAAGCGGTAGACAAACGCCGGGCCCGATCCGGCCAGCGCGGTAACCAGATCAAAGTCGCTTTCGGCAATCCATTCCGCAAAACCGAGCGGTGCCATCAACCTGTCGATCACGGTTCGCAGGCCAGATGGCATTCTTTCGGCTGGTCCAAGCGCGATTGGCGATTTGCCCAGCGCAGCGGCAAGGTTTGGCATCACACGCACGTTGGCCTTTGAATTTGGAAATGCGCTGTCCAAGACATCGCTTTCGACGCCAGCGAGCATCGACAGGATAATGGTGCCCTCATGGGCGCAGTGCGCCACGTCCGGTGCCAGGCCTGCCAGCTGATGCGGTTTGAAGCCGAGCAAAATGTAATCAAACGTTTCGCCTTCGGGCAAATTTCGCAAAATACGCAATCCATCATGGTTGTCAGCGCGCGAACGGTCCATAATTGTAATCTGGCCAGCAGGCATTCCGCCAGCCAGCCAGCCAGCCAGCATGGCGCCGCCCATATTGCCGCACCCTGCGATCAGCAGCGTCTCGTCAAATTTGTTCATAGCCGGAAGATAGGCTGGCTCGGGCGCACGCTCAAGTGCGGGAAAACGCCGCTGTCACGCTTCGCCGGCGGCATCGACCAGCGCACTATCCAACGCTTCGGCAGGTTGCTTGTCACCCCACATCACAAACTGGAAAGCCGGATAAAAGCGGTCACATTCCTCGATCGCCATTTCGACAATCGATTGCGCCTGGTCCACTCCCATCAGCCCGTCCTGCCCCAGCATCAGACCATGCCGGTAGAGCAACACGCTGCCACTCGACCAGATATCGAAATGACCAAGCCATAATTGTTCGTTCACCAATGCCAGCAGTTCGACCATCGGCGCGCGTTTACTGTCAGGAACGCGGACATCGGGGAGGCAGAGCAGTTGCAACACGTGATCTTCACGGCGCCAGATACAGCGCAGTTGGTAGGTCGCCCAGCTTCCTTGTATCTCGCCGGAAATTTCATCGTCGTTGATGAATTCGCATGGCCAGCCGCGGGCTTCGAACAAAGTCGCCAGCATATCCACGGGCGCTGCGTCGTCGTCTGTCTTGATCTGCCGTATGCCCGATCTCATCACCAAATTCCTGCCATTTGCCTGGACCTGCTGGATGGGCCTCTACCGGTATCGCAAGCAATGTTGCGGGTCGATACGGCGGGGCATAACCCAATTCGCCTGTTCAAACCCTGTGCAAAAGATTGCGCTTGTCCGCTTAAGGCAGCGGATCCACCTGCTCGCCTTCGGCACTCGTGAAGATGAAGGAGTCAATATCTTGGGCACCGAGCACGGTTACCATTGCCCGGGCCTCGCGAATTGAATCGAATGGCCCTGTTACAAGTCGGTTGGTCTGGTTCCAGCTGGCAATATACGCTTTGCGGCTTGCCAATTGCTCGGGCGCTTTGCGCGAAAATTTGCGCCAGTCAAACTTCAACGCATTGCGATCCTGCCCTGTGGCCACCTGCACCCAGATTCTGCTTGGGACGGCGGGCTTGTCGGGCACGCTCGGTTTGCGCTCCTCGACTTTCACTTCACGCGGCGGAGTGATCCGGGTGATATCTATCCCCCCGCTTGGTGCCGTTGCCGTGGCTGTTGGCAGTTTGAATCCCGCGAATGCTGCCTCGACACTGGCCGGCGTTTCGGCCTGAATTGGAGCTGGAACGAGCACTGCCTCGGCCGCGTCACCAGAGGCTTTAGGTAACGCAGTGGCCGGTGCAGCGGGCGATGCAGTTATATTGGCGGCCACTGAAACGCTTGGCCCCGGCACTTCGCTGACCACAACCGCCGGCAATTGACCTGCCGGAGCGCTGGTCTGCGAAGCGACTGCCGCTGCAAGTGCCGGACCCGCACCCGGAGGCGGCGGCGATGGACGCGCCGCAATTACAGTCCCGGTGCGCGTGGAAGTAACGGCAACACGTTCGCTCGAGCGCGGGCCAAGCGGCGCACCTTGGGGCGTAAGATCAGTATCAGTCATCTGCCGGCCAGGCAATTTGGGCAAGTCAGCTGGCGGCGAATATCCCGCAATCCGGGGATCATCCCTGCCAATTCTCGCGGTCATCGGAAAATTGCCGAAATGCGCGGCGGCTGCCTGCTGGGCCGGAGTGAGCTGCTTCATATACCGCAGATACGGAGTAATCCGCCGCGACAATGTGCGCGGCATGACTGCTTGGGCGATGTCGATCGCTTCCTCGTCATCGCCCAAAATTGCCAAGCCGAAGCTACGGGTGCGAAAGGCAGCAAGGTCCTGTGTCTGCAATTGTGGCAGCAAAGTCGCTTCAAAAGCTGCGCGGTCGCCCGCAATCGCCTGGCTGATTGCCAGCCTCCGCGAAATTGCACCGTCAGCCTGGGCAGCCAGCGCTTGCCTGTAATAGATCTGCGCCCGCCCGGTATCGCCGACCAGATCATAGGCCAGACCCCGATCCCCGGCGAGCGCGATGGACGACACCCCGGCTCTTTCGGCTTCATCGAACAACTGGAGTGCCTGAAGCGGGCTTTCACGGCGAACATACGCGCCGGCAAGCCCAATCTTCACGCGCGCATTACCGGGCGACAATTCATTGGCGCGCCCAAAAAAACCGATCGCCGCATCTGTATCGTCAAGTTTAAGCGCAGCGGTGCCCGCATCGACCAGAGCCGAGACGTCACTTGAATTTCGGGCCAAACGGCCGAGCGCGCGGTTCAGTTCATCGACACCCTCGGGCGGGAGCGGCTGCACCACCTCAATTGAAGTCTGTGCAACAGCAACTGCCGGGAGAGACGCAGCAACGATTGCCGCAAATGCAAACGACGCGACCCTCCGGCGAAAAACAGCCGTGTCAGTGATTATCATTCCAGACATTCTATACAGCTGCCGGAACCTGCCTGAACAGGCACCTAACGGCTATTGATTGTTCTGGCGCCCCAGAAAACGCGGGATGCTGAGCGCTGAACCGTCATCATCGTCATCGTCATCGTCGTCGTCACTGGACGAACCACGAGAAAGGTTGGCCATACGCTCGAACAAGGTGCTTCCGGCACCGCTTTCAGCTGCCACAGCCGCCTTCGGTGCTGGTACGGGAGCGCGAGCAGGTTCCGGATCTGCCGGCAAACCGGCGCCATCGGGCTCAAACTCATCGACCCCGCCGCCGGTTGCCTCGCCCTTGGCCACCAGACCGCGACGTCGCCCGCCGATCCCCGATTGAAAAGGTTCGTCGGCCTCTGCCAACCGGTCAGCATTCAGCAAAAGCTCGTCTGCGCCTTCGCCTGCAGGGGCACCATCATCGTCATCTTCCTCCCGGTTATCACCAGGTTCAAGCGGCGACAGGCCCAGACCCATGGCCGGTGCATCGTCATCGCCGCCATCAGTGTCCGGCGTATCCGCGCCGGATGAATAACCGCCTTCGACATCAAACTGGCTTTGCCCGTCATCTGCTGCAGGTTTTGGCAGGCCGGCACCTGTTTCAAGCTCATAAGACTGCGGCTCGGCCAAAACCGGCGCTGGGTCTGCGTCAGATGTTTCGGTAAGTTCGAAAGTATCATCTGAATTTTCGGCTTCACTATCGTCCGGCAATTCAAGCACCGGCCGCTTTGGTGCACGATTACCGCCTAGCGAGAATGCCTGCGTCGCGCTCCGATGTTGCGGCGCGGCTCCCCCGTCGATCCCGGTCGCCACAACCGACACGCGTATCCGCCCGTCAAGGTCGGGATTAAATGCAGAGCCCCAGATAATATTGGCGTCTTCATCGACCAGTTCGCGGATGTGGTTCGCCGCTTCGTCAACTTCCAGCAGCTTCATGTCTTCGCCGCCGATAATCGAGATGATGACACCCTTGGCGCCCTGCATCGAAACACCGTCGAGCAGCGGATTTGCAATGGCCCGTTCAGCTGCCTCAAGCGCGCGGTTTTCGCCTTCACCTTCGCCTGTGCCCATCATTGCCTTGCCCATTTCGCTCATGACAGAGCGCACATCGGCGAAATCGAGATTGATCAAGCCGGGCATGACCATCAGATCGGTAATCGAACGCACACCCTGCTGCAGAACCTCGTCAGCCAGTTCGAATGCCTGTTTGAAAGTGGTATCTGCCTTGGCCACCAGAAACAGATTCTGGTTGGGAATCACGATCAGAGTATCGACTTGTTCCTGAAGCTCGTCGATACCCGCTTCGGCCGCGCGCATCCGGCGTGTACCTTCAAACAGAAACGGCTTGGTCACCACGCCAACGGTCAGGACGCCCATGCGCCGGGCGACTTCGGCTATGACCGGCGCGGCACCAGTGCCCGTGCCGCCGCCCATGCCTGCGGCGATAAAGCACATATTGACGCCCTCAAGCGCCGCCTCAATCTCTTTCACCGTTTCTTCGGCAGCCGCCTTGCCCACTTCGGGGCGGGCGCCGGCACCCAAACCGCCGGTGATTTCAGGGCCAAGCTGGATGCGCTCTGCAGCCGAAGAAATGTTTAGCGCCTGTGCGTCCGTATTCGCCACGACGAAATCGACACCTTCGATACCCGCATCGATCATGTTGGCGATCGCATTTCCGCCAGCGCCACCGACGCCGACTACCATGATTTTCGGGCGGAGCTCTTCAGAGGCTGGCGGGCCGATATTGATACTCATTTTCTGTCCCTTTCTCGCCTTGCGAGATGCGTCTTCATTTATCTTTTCCACTTTGGCACAAAGCGATTCAGCGGTGCAAAGCGTATTCACCCTTATCCACAGTGCGCTTCATCACAAAAGCGGCTGTAAACGGGGCTGCATCAAAAGTATTCTCTGGCTGCGGCGACCAAACGATTGACCAGACCAAACCCCGAATAGCTTGTCGATATCTGCCGGTTCGATTCGATTGATCGAATGTCGATCGGGTCGGCTGCGGCGTAAAGGCACAGTCCTGCAAGCGTAGCGAACCCTGGATTTGCGTGGGCTTCGGGCAATCCGCGAAGGGTTGGCGGTTTGCCGATCCGTACCGGCCGGCCAAGTGCCCCTTGAACAAAATCTGCAAGGCCGGCCAATTCCGCCCCGCCGCCTGTCAGCACGACTTGCTGTCCGCGATTTCCGGCAAAACCCATAGCTTTAAGCGATTTGTTCACTTCGTCCGTCAAACGGCCGAGCTGTTCCGTGATGACCGATACCAGCTCGGCCCGTGGAATCCGGTTTTTTTCGTCCGCGTGGCGGGCAAGTTCGCTCGGCCCCTCTTCGCCCGGGCCATTGACGGGTATCATTTCGCGGTGGTCTGTCGGACTGGCGATGGCGCTTCCGGCAACACATTTGAGCCGCTCCGCCTGAAAACGGCGAATTCCGAACGCGGAAGCGATTGCATCCGTCATGTCGGCAGAGCCGAGGGGAATAGCTGTCAGGCCCAGAAGCATCCCGCCGGCATAGACGCTGACGTTGGTGACCTCTGCGCCAAATTCAATCATTGCGACGCCAAGTTCGCGTTCCTCGGGACTGAGGCACGCGTAGCCCGCCGCAATTGGCGATGCGACAACGGCCTCCACTTCGAGATGGGCGCTTTCAACCGCTTCGGTGAGATTTCGCAGCGGCGCACCGTCGGCCATCATGACATGGATGTGAACGCCCAAGCGTTCTGCGTGGAGGCCTTTTGGGTTGGCCACGCCATGTGCACCATCTAGCGTGTAATGCGCTGGTTGGGCATGAAGAACTATGCGGCCGTCGGGCTGGATCGTATCGCGCGCGCTGAGCAGGAGATGCTCGATATCGTCTTCCTCGATCCGTCTGCCGCCGATATCTATTTCGACTTTGGCGACATCACTGGCCAATCCAGCTCCCGATGCGCCGATCCAGACGCTCGACACGCTGGTTCCGGCGATTTTTTCCGCCCGCTCGATAGCATCACGTATGGCGTATGTGGCTGCCGCCATATCGGTGACATAGCCGCGCCGGATGCCCTGCGCGGCACGGTGGCCTGAACCCAGAACCACCATCTCTCCCGTTTCGGAGATACCGGTAATCATCGCCGAGATCCGAAAAGAACCGATGTTGATGGCGCCGAAAACGCGGGAGATGCGCGGCGTGCTCATTCCTGTGCAGACCCCTTGGCATCAAGAATTTCCTGAGCCCGGCCTGGGATCCTCATGTAGATGCGTTCAGGCGCGCGCATGTCGAATGTCGCCACTTTTCCTCCCAGCAGACGGTTTACCCCGTCGAGCCTGGCAAACGATATCAGAGCAGTAGATGAAGTTTCCTCGCCCTGCGGCAATGCCAGGACCTGTCCGGTGCCGAATTTCAGATTCCATCGCCGGTTTCCCACCCACTCGGCTTCGGTTACCTGCGGCTTGAGAGCGGGCGCGGCATCCAGCAATGCGCCCAAGGCGGCAACCTGCCGCTGCGCGCCGGGCCCGGTTACCAGCAAGCGTCCTTTTGCATTGGCAATCGAGATCGGTTCAAGTTCGTTACCTTCGGCATCGATGAGCATGAGGCGATCAGGCTTTTTAAGTACCGCGTGCGGCACGCGTTCGACAATATCGACTACCAGCGTAGTGGGTAATTGCCGCGAAACGCGGGCATCCTTGACCCAGCTGAGCTCAAGCAGATTTTCGCGCACATCGGTCAGATCGACCAGCGGCATGGCGCGGTCCTGCAATCCCAAGACGCGCTCATATACCTTTAGCTCGTTCATCCGCTCGACACCGCGGATTTGCACAGTGCGCACTTCAAATCCGGCATCCGAGGCAAGCGTTGCAATTTGCCGTTCCGCCATCGCCGGCACTCCCGCCAGGCTCGCTACGAACCACGCGAGTGCGACGGCCCCGCCAAGGATTACCGCCAGAAATATCCTGTGCAATTGTTCTTCGGTGAAGGGCAGCACGGCCATCACACTATCGAGTGCCGATCCTGTTGTTGCGCGTGCTCTGCGTGCTGTGTTCGCCCGGCCTTTTGCTGCTGCCGAACGGCGCACGCCCTTGCTTTTCCGCTTGATGGTCGTGCTCATGTCTGCGGCCCTCCGCCGACTTTTGCCGCATGATCTTTTAGCGCTTCCGCTAAAATTTCCTCGACCAGATCACCATATTCCATCCCGCAATATTTCGCTTGTTCGGGTACCAGGCTGAGCGGGGTCATTCCGGGTTGCGTGTTGGTCTCGAGGACAAAAAGTCCAGCCTCGCCCAGTGTGTCATCCCACCGGAAATCTGTCCGGCTGGTGCCCTTGCAACCAAGCACGCGGTGTGCCTTCACCGCATATTCCAGGCACAGCTTCCCAATCGCCTCCGGAATATCTGCCGGACAAATATGCTCCGTCATCCCATCGGTATATTTTGCATCAAAATCATAAAAGCCTGATTTGGGCTTGAGTTCGGTGACAGCCAGCGCCCGGTCGCCAATCACGGCAGTGGTCAGCTCGCGCCCCCGAATGAACGGTTCGGCCAGAAGTTTGCCAAACTGCTGCCATGGCCCTGCCGCATCGCTTCGGATCGGATTACCAAAATTACTCTCGTCCGTTACGATGGCGACGCCGACGCTCGAACCTTCATTGACGGGTTTAAGCACATAGGGACGCGGCAACGGATCACGTTCGTGGAGTGTCGCACTATCGACAATCCGCCCGCCCGGCATCGGAATGCCAGCTGGCACCAGTGCCTGTTTGGTAAGCTCTTTATCGATCGCGATCACCGAAGTGGCCAAGCCGGAATGCGTATAGGGTATGCCCATCAGATCCAGCATACCCTGAACTGTCCCGTCCTCGCCAGGAACGCCGTGCAAGGCGTTAAATACCACATCGGGCTTTGCGGCGGCAATATGCGCTGCAACGCGGCGGTCCATGTCGAGCCGTGTAACAGTATGCCCGCGCTTCTCCAGAGCATCGGCAACACCGTTTCCGCTCATCAACGAAACGGAACGCTCGTTCGCCCACCCGCCCATCAGCACGAGAACATGAAGTTTCGGCAATTGGGTCATGGACGCCCTACCCGTTTGATTTCCCACTCCAGATCGACACCTTCGCTTTGCTTGACACGGCGGCGCACTTCTTCACCCAACGCTTCGATATCCGCGCTGGTTGCATCATTTTTGTTTATCAGAAAATTAGCGTGTTTCTCGCTGACCTGAGCACCGCCAATCATCAGCCCGCGGCATCCTGCAGCATCGACCAGTTGCCATGCTTTTGCCCCTGCCGGATTTTTAAAGGTCGATCCACCTGTTCGCGTTCGCAGCGGCTGCGACTGTTCACGCGCCGCTGCAATACGGTCCATTTCAGCACCGATAACTGCCGGTTCTCCCGGTACGCCCTTGAACCTTGCGGAAACGACGATCGCACCATCAAGCAGCGCAGAATGGCGGTATGCATATTTCAGATCGCAGACAGGCAGATTGATGCACGTCCCGTCCGGCAAGACCACATCGCAATCGCGGAGTATGTCTGCCACTTCCCGCCCATAGGCCCCGCCGTTCATGCGGACAAAACCGCCGACCGTGCCGGGTATCCCGCGCAAAAATTCCAATCCCGCAATACCTGCATCGCGCGCGTTGGACGAAACCAGAATTCCGCTCGCCCCGCCCCCGCATTGCATCACATTGCCGCCAATATCTTCAGCTTTTGCAAAAGGCTTACCCAGCCGGATGACCACGCCGGGAACGCCGCCATCCCGGATGATCAGATTTGAACCAAGCCCCAGTCCCATCACCGGCTGGCTGCCGTTGACTTGTTCGAGGAAGCTTTTCAAATCCTCCAGATCGGCCGGTTCGAACAGCCAATCGGCGTTACCGCCGGTTTTGAACCAGACCAGTTTCGCCAATGGAGCATGAGCAGTCAGTTTGCCCCGGATACCGGTGACGCCCAATGGTTTGACCGGCCATTCCTCAAGCGCGGAAGACGGCGCCATACCATCGTCATTCACCGACCAATCGTCGGGCTGACCATGGTTCATCACTTCGCCATTTCCGCGCCGACCGCGTCAGCCAGACCGGCTGCGACCTTCGTTATATCCCCGGCACCCAGACAAACGACCATGTCGCCTGATTGCACTTCACCAGCCAGCGAAGCGGCGAGCTCGCCAGGATTAGCTACCGCCGTAGCAGAACGATGACCGCGCGCCTTCAGGCCTGCAACCAGTGCCTCTGCATTGACGCCCTCGATCGGATCCTCCCCGGCGACATAGACCGGCATCACATGAACAATGTCTGCATCGTTGAAGGCACCCTGAAAGTCGGACATCAAGTCGCGAAGCCGCGTGAAACGGTGCGGTTGCATCACCGCAATGACACGGTTTGTCGTTGCCTCCCTCGCCGCCGAAAGCACTGCCTGAATTTCAACGGGGTGATGCGCGTAATCGTCTATAATGATCGCACCAGCGACTTCCCCGACCCTTGTGAAACGGCGCTTCACACCGTCGAAATGTTCAAACCCGTTGCAAATTGTTTTTGTGTCGCAGCCCATTTCCAGTGCGACGGCAATCGCTGCAATCGCGTTCTGGACGTTATGACGGCCCGGCATGGGCAACGAGACATTTCTTATCTTTTTCAGGCGTCCCTCGCGGTCACGGATGGCGATGTCGAACACATTGCCACCTGCGCTGGGACGAATGTTCTCGCCGCGAATGTCTGCCTGGGCGGAGAAACCGTATGTGACGACTTTCCGGTCGCGTATTTTGGGAATCAGCCTCTGAACTTCGGGATGATCGATACACAGGATGGCGGCACCGTAGAACGGTACATTCTCGATAAATTCGACAAACGCACGCTTTACCGCTTCGAAATCACCATAGTGATCGAGATGTTCTGGATCGATATTGGTAACGACCGCGATCTCTCCGTCGAGACGCAGGAAACTCCCGTCACTCTCGTCCGCTTCCACAACCATCCACTCGCCGTCGCCGATGCGGGCGTTCGAACCATAGCGATTGATGATGCCGCCATTGATTACTGTCGGGTCGATCCCGCCGGCGTCAAGAACCGCGGCAATCATGCTTGTGGTGGTCGTTTTTCCGTGCGTTCCTGCCACCGCAACAGTGCGCTTCAGACGCATCAGTTCGGCCAGCATTTCAGCGCGCCGCACCACAGGAACCCGCTTTTCGATTGCGGCGGCCACTTCGGGATTCGTGCGGCGCACAGCGGTCGAAATCACGCAAACTGCGGCATCGGCAAGATTGTCGGCATCATGGCCAATGCTGACCTCAATCCCCCGCGAACGCAGTCGTTCAACCGAAGGCCCCTCTGTCAGATCGCTGCCTTGGACGCTGTATCCCAGATTATGCATCACTTCCGCGATGCCGGACATCCCGATCCCGCCGATACCGACAAAATGAATCGTCCCGATGTCGGTGCCAACGCCCTTCACAGCTGATAGTCCCGCGCGGCGCCCTGCCCTGCCGGTATGCCTTGGGATGCACCCCTCGCGTTGTTTTCGCCAACCCGTATCACATCCATCAGCTCGCTACCGCCAAAGCTTTCGACCAGATCGGCCAGATCTTTTGCAGCGTCAGGCCGGCCGCAATTCCATGCGGCATGCGCTGCCGTCGCCAATGTTCCGGGGTGCTGCGCCATCGCCTGGATTTGCTTGGCCAGTTCCTTGGCCTGAAACCTGGCTTGCGGAATGGCCCGGGCACCACCGGACTTCACAATCTCGCGCGTGTTGGCAGTCTGGTGATCGTCGGTGGCAATCGCCAAAGGAACCAAGATTGCCGGGCGGCCGACTGCGGTCAGTTCGGCAATGGTCGAGGCGCCTGCCCGCCCGATGAACAGATGCGCATCGGCCAGTCTTGTGGCCATATTTTCGAAATATGTCCCCAGTTCCGCTGGTATGTCATGGGCTGCATAACGCTCGCGCACTGCATCCAGATCCTCGGCCCGGCATTGCTGCGTCACCTGCAGCCGCGCGCGCAGCGCGGGCGGCAACATTGACAGGCCGTCGGGTACCACTTCCGACAGAACACTTGCGCCCTGGCTGCCGCCGGTCACCAACACGCGCAACAAGCCGTCTTCGGTAAAAGGTGGAAAGGGTTCGTCGCGCAGTGAGAGGACTTCGGGCCGGACCGGGTTTCCCACCAGCACTACCTTGGGCTTGAATTTGGCTTTGAGACGGTCGATGGCAGGATAGGCCGTTGCAATGGCCTGGACCCGGCTGGCCAGAAGGCGGTTGACCCGGCCCAGCACGGCGTTCTGTTCATGCAGCACACTTGGAATTTCAGCCGAAGTGGCAGCCAGCAAGGTCGGGAGCGAAGGGTAGCCGCCAAATCCGACGACCGCGGTAGGCTCGAAACTGTCCAAAAGGCGCAACGCCATTTGCCGGCCTGCGAGAACCGAACGCAATCCGCCAATCCATTTCAGCGGATTTTTGCCGAACCTGCCGGCAGGCAAAACGTGCGCTGGCAAAAATTCGGGCTTGCCGGGGATTGCAGCCCCCCGTTCGTCAGTCACAAGCGCAACATGATGCCCGCGCCGGTCAAGTTCCGCCGCCAATGCAAACGCGGGAAGCAAATGCCCCCCTGTCCCGCCTGCTGCGAGAACAAAATGTTTCGACGCAGCACTCATGTGCGCGCACTCCTGTTTGCAAAAACCGCGCCCAGCCCCTCGTTCTCCCGGGTCAGGAAGGGATTTCGCCTGGTGATTGCCAGTAGCAGCCCTATGGCAAGGCAGACTGCAATCGTCGAGGATCCGCCATAGCTTATCAGCGGCAAAGTCATACCCTTTGACGGGAAAAGTTGCAGGTTGACCAGAATGTTGATGAATGCCTGCCCGGATATTTGCGTGACCAATCCGGCGGCTGCCAGCATTGCAAACAGATTATCTTCGTCCACCAGGCGCGATAGCACCCTCGCAACCATCCCGAGATATAATGCGAGTATTATCGCGCACCAGATAAGGCCGAACTCCTCGCCGACGACCGAAAAAATGTAGTCTGTATGTGCTTCAGGCAGTCTTGATTTCTGAAGCCCCATCCAGAAGCCGGTACCCGTCCAGCCGCCAGCCAGAAGCGTTTTTTCGGCAAGATCGACCTGATCGTATGCCGTGCCCCCGGCAAAGAAGCTGTCGATGCGATATCTGGCGTTATCGTACAGGAGATAAGTCAACGTCAGCAGCGCGGTTCCCGCGGCGGCCAGCGCTCCGATACGCTGCATCGAAATACCCGACAGCAACACGAGGACAAACCAGACACCGGCAAACAATATCGTGTCGCCCAGGTTTGGCTGGAGCATCAGCAGCCCCGCAACAAGCGCCATGACGCTCGTTGCTATCGGAATGACAGGAAGTTTCGGATCCCGCATCCGCCAGCTGATAATCCACGCCAGCACAATGGCGAATGCGGGTTTGAGAAATTCGGACGGCTGCATGGTCAGACCGAACTTGAGCCAGCGTCTGGCGCCGTTTACCTCATGCCCGATCAAGGGGACGAGCATTAACGCGATCAACATCGCCAGACCAAGAATTATGCCGGTCTGGCGGGCGTGATCACGGCTGAGGAAAGACACGCCGATCATCACCGGCAGCCCGACAAACAGCCACCGTAAATGTGCCCAATAGAAATATAGATCCGGCAGAGTTGTCTCGCTGGTCGACAGTCTCCCCGCACTGGCCGGCGATGCAGCGGCCACTGCCGCGATACCGATTGCAACCAGTGCCCCGATGACCGCGAGAAGAACCCGGTCAACCTCGCGCCACCAGACACGAATTTCATTCCTGAAATTGCGCCGATAGCGGTCCACCTCCTTTGCTGGGCGTCCACCACGGGGAATATAGGGCTGCGCCATGTTCATGCCGCGGTTTTTCCCTTTAGGTCACCCGCCGGAGGCTGCGTCACCATACCCGTCAGTTCGCCGACTACTTCGCGAAAGTGATCCCCGCGCTTTTCGTAATCGCGAAACTGGTCGAAACTTGCGCAAGCTGGCGACAACAGGATCACATCTCCGGGTTTTGCAGCGGCGATCGCTCGGCTGACAGCCTCGCCCATCATTTCGCACCGTTCGACATGGGTCCGCTCGCAAAGCAGATTGGCGAACATCGCCCCAGCCTCACCGATTGTATATGCGGCCGCGACATTGCCGATGTATTCCTCACATTCGGACAAATCTTCGCTTTTGGGTAATCCCCCGACTATCCAGTGGATGCGCGGGTCAGGATTTGGCCGAAAAGCAGCGAGCGCAGGTGCGGTCGAAGCGGGGTTGGTTGCCTTGCTATCATTTACAAACAGGACCCCGCCCGCTTCGGCCACGCGTTCCATCCGGTGCGGAAGACCGCGAAAACTGGCCATTCCGGGTGACCATTGAGCGCGCGTAACACCCAAAGCCTCCACTATGCCGATTGCTGCTGCTGCGTTTTGCAGATTATGCGGCCCCTGAAGTGATAACCATTCACCCTGGGCATCCGATATCGACCGGGTATCAATGCACACGATCCGGTCTTGCGGGCGGCGCAGCGACGCCGCCGACTTTATTGCGTTGGTCGGCGCATCATCACAGCCAAAGAGGGCCACCTGCCCAGACGCCTGCATTGCAAACAGTCGGCCTTTCGAAAAAGCATAATCTTCAAAACTATCATACCGGTCGAGGTGATCGGGCGTAATGTTCAGAAGCAGTGCAACCTCGCAGGCCAGAGACTGTGTGAGATCTATCTGGTAACTCGACAGTTCGAGGACATAGACACCGCCCTTGGAGAGCGGCTGTTCGCCAAGTATCGGCGCGCCGATATTTCCCGCCATGCGCGAAGTGATGCCGGCTTCGGTGAGCAGATGATGCACCAGTGCTGTCGTCGTCGATTTACCGTTTGTTCCGGTAATTCCCACTACCCTGTGCGGCGGCAAGGTTGCCCTTGCTTGGGAGAAAAGCTCGATATCACCAATGATAGGCACACCGAATTTTGCCGCCACACCGGTGATGGGATGAGAGTTAAGCGGAACACCGGGCGAAACGACAATCCCGTCATAACCCGTTAGATCTGCAGTAAGCGGGTCAAGCACTTCCACCCGGTTGTCCAGTGATCCGCGGGCCTGCGGCTCGCGGTCCCATGCCGCGACTTCAGCGCCCGATGCCAGCAATGTCGCAACCGCCGTCAGCCCTGATCGGGCGAGACCGAGAACGGCATATTTCTTGCCGGCAAAGGCGGTCGATATGATCACCGCAGCTTCAACGTTGCCAGACCGGCCAATGCCAGAATGATCGATACGATCCAGAACCGGATCACCACCGTGCTTTCAGCCCAACCCTTCTGTTCGAAGTGATGATGGATTGGCGCCATCCGGAATATGCGTTTGCCAGTGCGTTTGAACCAGAAGACCTGGATAATGACGCTGGCCGTTTCTGCTACAAACAGGCCGCCCACGATCAGTAATACAATTTCGTGATGTGCAGCAACGGCTACTGCGCCAAGCGCGCCGCCTAGCGCCAGACTGCCTGTGTCGCCCATGAAAACGGCAGCTGGCGGCGCGTTGAACCACAGAAATGCCAGACCGCCGCCGATTATTGCGGCGCAGAATATCGCCAGCTCGCCTGCGCCCGGCACATGAGGAATTCCGAGATATTCGGAGTAATCGACGCGCCCCACCAAATAGACGATCAGGGCAAATGTACCGGCTGCAATAATGACCGGCATCGTGGCCAATCCGTCCAGCCCGTCGGTAAGATTGACCGCATTGCCGAACCCGACAATCACGGTCGCGGCAAAGACGTAATAAAACGGGCCGAGCGGAATGGATACGCCCGAAACGAAGGGAACGTACAGGTTGGTATTGATCTGGCTGACGATGATGTACGAGGCGATGCCGGCGACGATAAACTCAAGCAGCAGCCGGACTTTGCCCGAAACGCCCTTGTGGCTTCCGGTTGAAACCTTGTCGTAATCGTCTAGAAAACCGATCAGTCCGAAGCCGGCAGTAACAGCCAGACACGCCCAATAAAACGGGCTCGTCAAATCCATCCAGATCAATGACGCCACGATCAGCGAAATCAGGATCATCAACCCGCCCATCGTGGGCGTGCCGCGTTTCGCAAGGTGGCTCTGCGGCCCGTCATCGCGAATGGGTTGCCCCTTACCCTGGCGTACCCGCAGCATTTCGATGAACCGCGGGCCGATCATCAGGCCGATAAACAGCGCCGTCATCAATGTCGCACCGGCCCGGAACGTCTGGTAGCGCACGAGGTTGAACAATCCCTCGAATTCCAGCCATTGTGCGATTAGATAAAGCATCAGCCTTCCCGGTTTACAAAGTGATCGACCAACCGGCCCAGGCCGACCGAATTGGAACCTTTTACGAGGATCGCGTCACCGGATGTAATACCATACTCCTCGAGGGCGGAAATTGCCTCTCCAGGAGAGGCGCAATGCGCGAATGCCGGCACTATGCCAAGCGTATGGTCCGCGCCTTTCCCCAGTTCACGTGACAAGGCATTGGCCAAAGCGCGCATTTCGTCGCCGACCAGAACGACGAAATCGGTTCTGGCTGCGATCACCGGCTCGCTCAACTGGCTGTGAAAACCGTCAGCAAAGTCGCCCAGCTCTTTCATGGAACCAAGTACGGCGACGCGGCGTGTGGCTGGGGTTTGACCCAGTTGCTGCAATGTTGCGCGCATGGAAGCGGGATTGGCATTGTAACTTTCGTCGATGAGCAAAGCCTTACCGCTAATTGCAGAAATCTTGTGCCGCGCACCCCGCCCCTTCAGTCCGCCCATTTCGGCAAGTGACAGTCCCGCTGCACCCAGATCGCCGCCAACCGCTCTGACGGCGGCGATGACGGCCAGCGAGTTCGCTATCCAGTGCTCTCCGGGTTCGGCGACGGAATAACACAGCCGGTGTTTGCCAAGCTCCGCTGTGACCAGCGAACCGCCATTTGCCGATGGGATCGCATCAAGCAAACGCACATCGGCATCGCTGGATCGGCCGAATGATACAACCTTGGCATTCAATTTGCGCGCAGCATCGCGCAAGCGCGCAAAATGCGGGCTATCCGCCGGAATGACGGCTGTACCGCCGGGCCTCAAACCGCCGAAGATCTCGGCCTTGGCATCGGCAATCGCCTCCTCGCTACCGAGATTTTCGATATGCGCTGGCGCGATTGTCACTATCACGGCAACATCTGGCCGGACCTGCGCGGTTAGATCGGCAATCTCGCCCGCATGGTTCATACCCATCTCGAAAATGCCGTATTTACTGCCCGCGGGCATCCGCGCCAGGCTGAGCGGGACCCCGACATGGTTGTTGTAACTTTTCACCGAGCGGTGTGATTGTCCGCTGGAGCTGCGATCGAGCGCTGCAAACAGAGCTTCTTTCACACCCGTTTTTCCGACCGATCCGGTCACACCGATACGCTTTGCGGCGCTGCGGTCACGTGACGCGGACGCCAGCGCCTCGAGCGCTAGAAATGTGTCGCCGACGAGAATATGCGGCTGCGGTATGGGACGATCTACAACGGCCGCCGCCGCACCCGCAGCAAAAGCCTTCTCCAGAAAGACATGGCCGTCCATCGCATCGCCCTTGAGAGCGAAAAACAGGTCACCCGGCCGCACGTCACGGCTGTCGATTTCTACACCTGAGACCTGGAATTCTTCGCTGGCGCAGCCAGCCATTGCGTCGGCCAGCGCTGCGGCATCCCACAAGGCCCGCTTTGCCCGGTTACCGCGCTCGCGGGGCCACTGCAGTAATGCGGGATGTGACGCCATCAGGATTCCCCGTTCACGGTTCTGGGTTCGCTTGGAGCAGCGCATTCGCGCGCTACGGTTACATCATCGAAGGGCAATATTCGCATAGCGTTGCCGGCGCCGAAAATTTGGCCCTGTTCATGGCCCTTGCCCGCGACCAACACGATATCTTCACTGCCTGCCTGCGATATGGCAGCCATGATTGCTTCGCGGCGGCCTGCAACCTCGGACGCGCCAACCGCGCCTTGCAGAATTGCTGCGCGGATTGCTGCGGGATCTTCGCTGCGCGGATTGTCGTCGGTTACGATGACCAGATCGGCGTTGGCACAGGCAACCGCGCCCATGTCGGCCCGCTTACCCTGATCGCGGTCTCCGCCTGCCCCGAAAACCACCATCAGCCGACCGGCAACATGGGGCCGGAGTGCTTCGATTGCAGCCGCGAGCGCATCTGCGGTATGGGCATAATCCACGTAAACAGGAGCGCCCGAGCGTGTAATTGCTGCGCGCTCCAACCTGCCACGTACCGGAGAAAGGCGGGATACGCCGTCGAATACAGTCTCGGCAGAACCGCCTGTCGTTAGCACCAGACCTGCCGAGACGAGTGCATTTGCAGCCTGATAAGCACCGATTAGCGGCAAGTTCAGTGTCCGCTCGCGCCCGTCATGTTCGATGACCAGCGTTTGGCCAAGGCGGGTTGGCGTGCGCCCGATCAGGCGGATGCCGGTACCGTTTTCACCGACTGTGAAAACGGCCAGGCCGCGCTCCTTCGCGTGCTGAACAGCGCGGTCGGTCCATTCGTCGCCCGTCCATATGACGGCCGAGCCACCTTTCATCACGACTTCATCGAACAGGCGCATCTTGGCGGCGAAATAGTCTTCCATATCAGCGTGATAATCGAGATGATCCCGGCTGAAGTTGGTAAACGCGCCAGCTTTTACCGACAGACCTTCGTTGCGAAATTGCGAAAGTCCATGGCTCGACGCCTCGTAGGCGACATGCGTCACACCTTCGCGCGCAAGACCGCTCATATTCGACAGAAACGTAACGATATCCGGGGTTGTCAAACCAGTTGAAATGCTTTCGTCCGGTGTGGTTACACCCAATGTCCCGATTGAAGCGGCCCGCTCGCCCGACATCCGCCACAGCTGACGTGTCATTTCGGCGCATGACGTTTTACCGTTGGTGCCGGTGATTGCGACGACGGTCTCCGGCACCGGGGTAAAGAACTTTGCCGCCAACGCCGCAAATGCCCGGCGCGGCTGATCGGATGCTATGTGAGCGGCGCCTTCCACGGCGGCGCCGGTTCTTGCGACGACAGCGATTGCGCCAGCTTTGATGGCCGCCGGGATAAAGTCTTCACCGTTAACCACCGACCCCTGAAATGCGCCGAAAACCGTTCCGGGTGCGACTTTGCGGTTATCAATGGCAAAGCCCGTAACCTGATCATCGTATTGCAACGTCGCGCCAACGCTTGATTGCAAGCCCGCAGCGGCGATCAATTGTCCCAGCCGCATCAGTTCTTCCCGCCGACAAGCGGTTCAAGATCGCTGAGATCGATATCGCGGGTTTCGTCGGGCATAACGCCCAGCAGCGGGCCGATCCGCGGCACCAGACGGCCCACGACAGGTGCGGCATTCCATGCTGCCGTACGCTGGAAACTGCTGGCCGTTGTCCCTTTCGGTTCGTCAAGCATCGCGATGATGACGAAGCGGGGCCGGTCCATCGGGAACGCGGCAGCAAAGGTCGAGACGAGAGTGCTGCGCTTGTACCCGCCATTGCCGGGTTTTTCCGCGCTGCCGGTCTTCCCGCCAACCCGGAAACCCGGTGCGTCTGCATTCTTGCCCGTGCCATAAACTGCAATCATCCGCATCAACTGGTTCATGCGCGCACTAGTGCTCGCCTTGAATACTCGCCGCCCCTTGGGGATCGTGCCGGGCTGGAGTTTGTGCAGTGTTGCCGGACGCCAGATGCCGCCATTCACCATCGCGGCATATGCGCTCGCCAAATGCAACGGGGTCACCGCGATGCCGTGGCCATAGCCGATAGTCATGTTGCGAAGGCGGGGCCATTTGCCTGCGGGCCAGATTGGAAAACCCTTGGCTGGCAATTCGATGTATGGGCGCTCGTTCATCCCCAGATCGATCATGTATTGGCGCAATTTCACGGGGCCCAGTTCGTCCGCTATCTGCGCCGTGACAATATTGGAGCTGTGGATCAGCGACTGCGGAGCGTTCAGATAAGGCGCAATGGTATGGCTGTCGCGAATCTTGAAGCCGCCCAGTTCCACAGGCCGGCTCGCTTGATAGGGACGGCTGAAATCGCGGATCGTGCCTGCGTCAATAGCGGCAGCGACGGTTAACGGTTTGAATGTTGAACCCAATTCATAGACCTGGTTGGTCACGCGGTTGAACATATTATCGACACCGGCCTGATCAATCTTGTTGGGATCAAATTCGGGAAGCGAGGCAAGCGCCAGGACTTCGCCGCTATCGACATCAAGAACGATGCCTGCTGCGCCCACCGCATTGGTGGAAAGCATCCCCTGGCGAAGCTCATCTTCGAGCGCGCCCTGCACCCGTACGTCGATGCTCAGGCTGGTCGGAACACCGCGGGTTGCGGGATCTGTCAGGCGCTCCTGCAGAACCGACTCCATGCCGATTTTTCCCTGATCGGCGGAATTCACGTATCCCAGAACATGGGCTGCCATTTTACCTTGCGGATAATGGCGATCGGTTTCCTGAGGGACTTCCAAAGCGAGCTCGCCGATTTCCTGAATACGGTTGGCATCTTCGGGCAACACGCGGCGACGAAGATAGCCCGGCCGACCGGCCAGCAGCTTTTCCTCCATTTCGTCGATGTCGATATCAGGAAAGATCGCCGCCAGCTCGGTTGCGACCTGACGGGCCGGTTTGACCAGCGGTTGGTCGCCCGAAAGATTGCCCGGATCATACCACAATGCATATGCGGGGAACGCCCGGGCCAGAGGAACTCCGTTACGATCGTTAATTTCGCCGCGCGGCGGCAGCAGCTGTTCTTCGAGGCTTGATGGGCCCGACGCCCGGTCATCCATGCCAAGAAATGCGATCCGGACCAGAGCCATGAATGCGACGATCGAAAAAATGCCCAGCACCCACAAGACGCGCAACCGCGCCACGCCGAGCGAGCTGCGGCGAATGTCAACCAGCTGGACACGGCCGGTTGCGAGCGCCGTGCTAACTGCCATCGCGGTCATTCGCCGGTCTCGGTGGCGATGTTTGACGTATCTGGCACTTCGGGCAACAAATCCACCATCGCCAGCCGTTCGGCCAGATCCAGTTTGCGTTTTCCGCGCTCGCTTTTCTTCGGTTCGCCATCGCCGTTTGCAGTGCCCGTCATGGGCGAGACCATCGCAATTATCTGTAATCCCTTTGGCGCTGCCTTATGCGCGACACGGATGGGAGACGGAGCATCGGCGAGCCGCGGCTCGCCAAGGCTGGCAAGTTGTCTTTCGCCTTCGAGATATTGGCCGGCCTCTGGCGCACGGTAACCGAATTCCACCTCATTCCAGTCCGCAAGCTGTTGCTGATTGGCGCGGGTCTGAAATTCGGTTTCAAGCAAGGTTTTGGCGCGTTCCAGCCGAACGATCTGGCGCTCGGCATGTTGCACATCAGCCTTGAGCGCATTCACCCTGAATGTCAGCATCGTAAAGGCGGCGAGACACACCGCAAACACAGCGGCCCAGCCGATCTGGCGCAAACGTGATCCGCTGACGATCATGCCGCCACCTGCCGTGCCGGCGCCTGTGTGCGGATAGCGTGGCGCAAGGTCGCCGAACGTGCGCGCGGGTTGCGCGATGTCTCGGAATCCGAAGGTCGGATAGCTTTCGATACTTTGGCGAACACCGGGTCGGGCCCGACATTGCCGGCAGGCATGTGGCGCGAAGTGGGGGCGCTGGCACGGGCTGCGGATCGAAGGAAGCGCTTTACGATCCGGTCTTCAAGACTGTGAAAACTTACGACTGCCAGGCGGCCGCCGGGGCGCAGCAGCTCTTCAGCGGCTTCGAGCCCTGCTTCAAGCTCTGCCAATTCCGCATTCACATGGATGCGCACAGCCTGAAAACTGCGGGTCGCAGGATCTTTGGGTGCGCCGGGATGATGCCCCAGCGCCTTGCGAACCACACGGGCCAGATCGCCGGTTGTTTCCAGCGGGCGGGCGGCCACGATCGCGCGGGCGACACGGCGCGACTGGCGTTCCTCGCCGTATTGGTAAAGCACGTTTGCAATATCGTCTTCGTCCGCTGCATTGAGAAAATCTGCGGCGCTCTCGCCATCGCGGCTCATGCGCATATCGAGCGGCCCGCTAGTGGAGAACGCGAACCCGCGCTCAGGTTGATCAAGCTGCATCGACGACACGCCGACATCCATCGTAATACCGTCAACATGTGCGACGCCTGCTTCGCGCAGTGCCGACACCATTTCAGAAAAACGCCGCTCATGCAGGATCAAACGCGGCGGAACTCCGGAAATTTCGCTCCACCCTTGCGCCGCAGCGATTGCATCGGGATCGCGGTCAAATGCGTGTACGGTCGCTCCTGCATCCAGCAGTCCGCGGCTGTATCCGCCGGCACCGAAAGTCGCATCCACGATAACGTCACCTGGCTGCGGTGCCAAAGCCTCGATTACTTCGCCCAGCAAAACCGGAATATGGGGGGCCTTGGCCATGCTCAATTCCGCTTCGCTTCGAATTCGGCGACGAGTTTGGCGCAGGCAACCTGCGCGCTCTCCAACCCATTGCCCATCCGCTGAAGTTCGGCCGGGTTCCAGATGGTGAAGAAACGGCCCGCACCCTGAAAATACAGCTGGTCACCGATTTTGCCGAGTTCGGCGAGATGGTCGGGCATCGTAAAACGGCCACTGTCATCAAACGGCAACTCGTTAAAACCGAACTTGCTGATGGCATGCAGGTCGCGATCATAATGTTGGCCCAGCGCAAGCGCCTGGTTTTCTTCGCGGTCCAACTCTGCGTCGAGTTCGATTTTGCGGCTGAGCCCGAAACCCGTCAGGCAGGTCCAACGGTCATGCTTGGCCAGGCACAGCACGCGGCCTTCGCTCGAGGCTTTGACAGCCTTGCGAAAGTTTGGTGGTAAAACAAACCGGCCCTTATCGCCCTGCGGCGAAAAGGCCTGCCCGTTATATCCGCTATGAAGTGCTCCCGCCACTTCGACCAATCCCTCAACCTTATCCCCGCCAGAGCTGCCTTCCGCTCTGCAAACATGACTTCCGCGCGACCGGAAGCGGACACCCGCAACCGGCTCGCCCCGACAAAATCGAAGCGCAGCACAGAAAACCTGTTCAATGGATAGGGTATTAACCTTCAGGGGGCTTGTTTGGAAGGGAAAAGTGCGGGAAATTGCGGGTAACTTCGGTAACTATATAAATTTACTCAATTTCTTTCTCGCGCATTCGGCGTATATCTCCTGAATCTGGCTTTGACAGCCTGCCGCGCCATACTGAAATCATGGGATTTAATCGCTGGCAAGTATCAGGTTGCGGACCCTTTCCCGCGTATTCCCGTATATTTGCCTCAAAGCGAGTCGAACGCTTTTTCGACAAGTTTTTCCAGCGCGACAGCGCGCAGGCGGTTCTCGTCCTGACCATGCACCTCGAGCACCGCAGCGTCTGCGAGAATGACTGCACGGCCATCACCGATGCGGCACTCGGCCAGAACATTATCTGCGGACAAAGCGCACTGCGACGGCGCATCCTGCGACACGGCTGAGAGCGCAAAACTGCCGGCAAGGTTGAGCGGAACCGCGATGCCATCAATCGGCGAGTTTCGCTCGCCTTCCTGTTCGCTGTCATCGAATTGCAGCTCCAGCCCCCACCGGCGCAAGATGGGTGATAACATCACGACATCCTGTGCCCTCCGGCGGTCGCCGATCGAAAAACGCGAGTGGCGCGTCAGCATGGGGTCCGCAAAAATCAGCACTTTCCCGCCGCGGCGCACCCAATTGTCCAACGCGACATTCTCCGC
This sequence comes from Altererythrobacter aquiaggeris, assembly GCF_037154015.1. Classification (NCBI taxonomy): domain Bacteria; kingdom Pseudomonadati; phylum Pseudomonadota; class Alphaproteobacteria; order Sphingomonadales; family Erythrobacteraceae; genus Aestuarierythrobacter; species Aestuarierythrobacter aquiaggeris. The sequence goes on along the minus strand of NZ_JBANRL010000001.1, from coordinate 771,766 downwards.
CGCCGACAGCGCTCTGGGCTGCGCCAGAATGAGATGGCCAAACTGCTGCAACGAGCCGGAATCCTCGCCCTCTGCAATCAGCGCATCGAGCGGCACCAGATCAAATTCTTTGGCCAAACTCGTTTTCGCCCAGTGCGGCTCCTCGGCGGGTGCGAGCATATCGTCGATTGAGGCGACCTCGCCCCAATAGATCGGCAAGGTAGAGAACAGCCCGAGATTGCGGCGCTCATGGGGACCGGCGCACGCCGTCAATGCAGCGACGCCGACCAGAATTGCGCACAGTCCCGTTACGCCCGATATGCTAGTCCGGGACAACATTCTTGCCCTGTTCGGGCAGGACTGGCCCCTGTGTGTCGGGTGTCTCGCCGGATTCGACCAGCGGTAAATCCGGCACTACGCCGGCATCGACAAGCGGATCGCTTTTCGGAGATTCTATCGCACTGGGCGCCATAGTCGCACTCGCTTCGGGCACGCGAGCGGCCTCGCTTTCGGATGCCCGGTCATTGATTATGCTGGCGAGCCCGACAAGCAGGACCATGGTTGCCAAACCGACCAGCCCGACTTGCAAGCGTTGCACCGTCTGCGCACGCGTACCGCCCAGGGTAGCCGAGGCGGCCACAGGATTGACAGGTTCGCTATCCTGACCGGATCGCTTGATATCAAAGATGTCAGACATGCTCCAAAGCTAATCGATAGTGCGGGCTAGTCAATCGTTGGCGGTTTCCAGCCATTCGAAAACGGGCAAGCCCTTCGCCTTCAGCCATTGCGCATTATATAGCGAGGATAGATATCTGAACCCTGTATCGCAAAGAATGGTCGCGACGCGCGGCTGCTGGTAACCTTGGCTTATCAGCTGTTTGCCTAGCGCGACCGCGCCCGCGACATTGATGCCGGACGACAAGCCAAGACATAGCCCTTCCTCGCGAAGCAGCCGCGCGACCCATTCAAGGCCTTCCTCATCGGAAATCCGGAACTGGGTATCGATTGGCGCGCCTTCCAGATTGGCGGTGATCCGGCCCTGGCCGATGCCTTCCGCCACCGAATTTCCCTCGCTGGCCAGTTCACCGCAGGCGTAATAGGAATAGAGCGCTGCGCCGTGCGGGTCGGTCAGGGCAATCTGGACCTTTTCGTCTTTCTCTTTCAGACCCATGCCCACACCTGCAATCGTTCCGCCGGTTCCGGCGGCACAGGTAAAGCCGTCAATTCGCCCGTCCATCTGCTCCCACAGTTCTGCTGCGGTGCCTTCTATGTGGGCCTTGCGGTTGGCTGTGTTGTCAAACTGGTTTGCCCAGATCGCCCCTTCCGTTTCATCCGCCAGACGGCGGGATGTGTGGACGAAATGGCCCGGATTGGAAAACGGCGCAGCTGGCACCAGCACCAACTCCGCGCCCAGCGCGCGAAGCGTATCCATTTTCTCGCGGCTTTGTGTCTCGGGCATCACGATGATCGTCTTGTAGCCCAGGGCATTGGCGACAAGCGCAAGGCCAATCCCGGTGTTGCCGGCCGTGCCTTCGACAATCGTGCCGCCCGGTTTCAGCATTCCCTGCTCTTCCGCGTCGCGCACGATATACAGCGCAGCGCGGTCTTTCACCGATGCGCCGGGATTGGCAAATTCGCACTTTCCGAAAATATCGCAGCCGGCTGCCTCGCTCGGGCCATTCAGCCGCACGAGCGGCGTGTTGCCGATCAGATCGAGAGTATTGGCAGTCAAAGTGTTCATAGTGCGCGAAATAGGACCCGGCCGCGATTATCGCAACGCAATTGGCCTATCACGCCGACAATTCAGTCTTCCGGCGCAATCGTCACCTTCAAACCGTCAAGTTCTGCCGTGAAAGGAACCTGGCAACCCAGCCGCGAGGTGGCGCCGCGGTGGTCGCTGCTTTCCAGCAGATCGTCTTCGTCTTCCGTCATCGCGGGCAGTTTGTCGGAGAAAGCCGGATCAATCAGAACATGGCACGTGGCGCAGGAACAGCAGCCGCCGCACAGCGCCAGCAATTCGTCGAAGCCGTTGTCGCGGATTGCTTCCATCACGGTCAGACCGTCTTCGACCTCGACTTCGGTTTCGACACCTTCGCGGTTGGTGACGACTAATCTGGGCATGGTGCGCAATTCCTTTTGGTCGGCCCTATCGGCCTGTTCGGCGGGCTGTTAAGCACTGCGTTCCGGGTTTGGCAAGGCAGACATTTTGCCGGGAGAAAGACATTTATGGCGCTGAGCAAGCAGCAAATCCGCGACGGGCTGGATGCTGTCGTCAAAATCGAGCCGAAGTTCGCCGCGGTGATCGAGCGGGTCGGTTATCCCGAACCGCGCATCCGCCCGACCGGCTATCGCACCTTGCTGCGCACCATCGTGGGGCAACAGGTCAGCGTAGCCTCGGCAGCATCGGTCTGGAACAAGCTGGAAGGTCTGCTGGGCGAAGATATACCGCCGCAGGACTTGCTGGATGCAGATTTCGACGCCCTGCGCGGCTGCGGCCTGTCGCGCCAGAAGCAAGGTTATGCCCGGTCATTATGCGAACTGGTGGTCGATGACGAATTGGACATCGACAACTTGCCGCAAAGTGATGAGGACGCGGTCCAACAACTTACGCGGATCAAGGGCATCGGCCGGTGGTCTGCCGAAATCTATCTGCTGTTTGCAGAAGGGCGCGCGGATATCTGGCCAGCCGGCGATCTGGCGGTGCAGGCTGCTCTGCATACGATGCTGGGCCTGCCTGAACGTCCGTCCGAGAACGAGGCCCGCACGCTGGCGCAGGCGTGGTCGCCGCACCGCGGTTCGGTCGCCATCCTGACCTGGCACGCTTATGACAATCCTGCGCTTTGACAAAGTGCCCTGATGTCATAATCTTGCCATCTCATAACGATATGTGTATTGCGCTGATAACACAGCCATAGGGGAGGATGAATTATGCCAGTTTCCGCAAAAATCTTTCGCTCTGTTGCGCTTGCTGCACTTGCAGCAGGTCTGACCGCAGGGTGTTCAACATATTCGACAAACGAAGGTGCCATGACAGCAAGCAATAACGTGACTTCAACGCCCGCGGCACAAGCGGCACTTATCCCGCGTGAAGTCCTTTTCGGTAACCCCACCCGATCTTCCGGAAAGCTCAGCCCCGATGGCAAATGGGTAAGCTGGCTGGCCCCGCAGGACGATGTGATGAATGTCTGGCTTGCGCCGGCTGACGACCTTGGTTCGGCCAAGGTTATGACAGACGCAACCGACCGGCCGATCCGGCAGTATTTCTGGTCCGGCGATTCCAAAAACCTGCTTTATGTCCAGGACAAGGGCGGCGACGAGAACTTCCTGCTTTACGGCATCGATATTGCCAGCGGCGAGGAGCGCACGCTTACGCCGTTCGAAAATACGCGGGTGCAGGTTGTCGGAACGTCAATTGCCTATCCCGATAAAATGCTGGTTGGCGTAAACAACCGTGATCCGCGCCTGCACGATGTCCATCTGCTCGACCTGACAACGGGACAGCTGAAACTTGTAATGCAGAATGATGGTTTCGCCGGATTTCTCGCCGACGATCTGTTAAACCTGAGGATGGCGCTGAAGCCCAATCCGGCCGGCGGCATGGATTTCTACAAAATTACCGATGGTGTCGTTGCCGACGAGGCTTCGGAAAGCACGGGTCTGGCAGATTCGCTGACCACCCAGCCCGCCGGATTTACCAGTGACGGCAAAACCATGTACTGGATCGACAGCCGCGGCCGGAACACGGCCGCGCTGATTGCCGAAGATGTTGCAACCGGCAAGAAAACCGTTCTGGCTCAAAGCGACAAGGCCGATATCGGCGGCGCCATGTCCGATCCGGTGACCGGCGAAATCGAAGCCACCAGCATCACCTATTTGCGCACCGAATGGACCGCGACCGATCCCGAGGTGAAAGCGTCGCTCGATTGGCTCGACAGCAAGTTCGAAGGCGACTTTGGCGTATCGTCACGCACCAAGGCCGACGACAAATGGGTGGTCTGGAACGATCCGCTCACCACCCCGGGCAAGGTCTATCTTTATGACCGCAAGGCCCGCACGCTGAGCGATTTTTACATGACGCGGCCTGATCTGGAGGGTGCCCCGCTCCAGCCGATGTACGGGCTTGAAATCAAGAGCCGGGACGGCCTGACCCTGCCCAGCTATCTGACGCTTCCGCCGGGCAGCGACAGCAATGCCGACGGCGTGCCCGATGCGCCGGTGCCGATGGTTCTGCTGGTCCACGGCGGCCCATGGGCACGCGATGGATATGGCTTTAACCCATATCACCAATGGCTCGCCAATCGCGGTTATGCCGTCATGAGTGTGAACTTCCGCGGCTCGACAGGTTTTGGCAAGGAGTTCATCTCTGCCGGTGACCTCGAATGGGGCAAAAAGATGCACGACGATCTGATCGATGCGGTGAATTATGCCGTGGCATCGGGTGTGACCATGGATGACAAGGTCGCGATTATGGGCGGGTCTTATGGCGGATATGCCACGCTGGCTGGCCTGACCTTCACGCCCGAAGAATTTGCCTGCGGTGTGGATATCGTCGGCCCGTCCAACCTCGAGACATTGCTCGCGACGATCCCGCCATATTGGGAGCCGATGATCGCGCAATTCCACGAACGGATGGGTAATCCCAATACGCCTGAAGGCCTTGCGATGCTGAAGGAGCGCAGCCCGCTTAACAGCGCCGACAAGATCACCAAACCGCTGCTGATCGGTCAGGGTGCCAACGATCCCCGCGTCAACCAGGCAGAGAGCGACCAGATTGTCGAAGCCATGAAAGCCAAGGGCATTCCGGTGACTTACGTGCTTTATCCCGACGAAGGGCATGGCTTTGCCAAACCGGCCAATAACATCGCCTTTAACGCTGTGACCGAAAACTTTCTCGCAACCTGTCTTGGCGGACGTGCGGAACCGATTGGCAACACGGTCAAGAATTCGACCGCACAGATCATCGAGGGCGCGGACTTCGTGCAGGGACTTCGCGAAGCGACCGGAGGCTGAATTCTCAGGCAAACTCAGCTACTGACATCAAGGCCGCGCGCAGCTAGTCCTGCGCGCGGCTTTTCTTTTGGATCGGAATATCATGACGGACCGCAAGGCAATTTTCATCACTGGCGGCGGCTCCGGCATCGGCCGCGCAATTGCCCGGTATTTCGGCGAACGCGGCTGGTTCATCGGGCTGGGTGATATTGACGCGGCCGGCATGAAGGAAACCGAAGGCCTGCTGCCCGGCGGATACCATTATTCGCACAAATTCGACGTCCGCGACCGCGCCGCATGGGAAAAGGCACTGGACGCTTTCTCGACCGCAGCTGGCGGCCGGATCGATGTGATGGCGAATAACGCCGGAATTCCCATCGGCGGGCCACTCGCCGAAAACTCACCCGAGGAAATCGAGCGCTGCCTCGACATAAATCTGAAAGGCGTGATGTTTGGCGCGCAAGCGGTCTATCCGCACCTTCGAAAGACCGCACCGGGATCGTGCCTGCTCAACACCGCCAGCGCCGCTGGTATCTATGGTTCGCCGGGCGGTTCAGTATATTGCGCGACGAAATTCGGTGTTCGCGCGGTTACGGAATCGCTTGATGCGGAATGGCTGGCCGACGGCATCAAGGTGCGTTCGCTGATGCCCAGTTTCATCGACACACCGCTGCTGGATCTCTCGATCAACGCGCATACCAACAGCGGCGTGCGCGAGCGGGTGAAGGCAAGCGGTCTGGAAATAACCCCGGTCGCCGAAGTGGCCGAAGCGGCCTGGAATGCAGTTCACGGCGATAAGTTGCATACACCTGTCGGCAAGACTGCAAAAAGCCTGGCCTTTGCGGCACGCTGGATGCCCGGGCGGCTGCGCAAGCAAATTCGCAGCACGCAGGGCCCGCTTGACGATTGACCGCGTTAAAGCAGCGCCTCGATTGATTTGACCATCGCCGCGTCGCGCGCCGACAGGCCGCCCGCATCATGCGTGGTCAGCGTAATGTCCACACGGTTATAGACGTTGAACCATTCGGGATGGTGATCCTGGCTTTCAGCCAGAAGCGCGACGCGGGTCATGAAGGCAAAGGCTTCGCTGAAATCGGAAAATTCAAACTTGCGCTCGATAGCCACAGCATCGCCGCGCAGGGTCCAGCCGGGATATTCTGCCAGCATCGCGTCACGCTCGGCATCACTCAGCTTTTCGATAGACATTGCGCTCTCCTTGTTAGCCGCCACGCTTTCGCCTAACCGCTTGCGCCATGCAAGCCTGCACTCTCACCGCCAGCAAAATCGCCTGCCGCCGCGGCGACCGGTTGCTGTTTGCGGGCGTGGATCTTGCGCTGGTGGGCGGCCATGCGCTGCATATCGCGGGCCCCAACGGGATCGGCAAATCCAGCCTGATCCGTATTCTTGGCGGATTGCTACGCCCCTATGAGGGGGCGGTTCAGCGTGCCGGCGGGACCGCATTGCTCGACGATCATGCCGCGCTTGACGAATATCGCACGCTTGGCGGGGCGCTGGCCTTTTGGAACAAGGTGGATGGAAGTCCCGCAGATAGCGCAACGTTTGGGCTGGGCGAATTGATGGACGTGCCCGTCCGCTTCCTGTCCACCGGCCAGCGAAAGCGCGCCGCGATTGCGCGGATGGCTGCACAGCGGGCACCTGTCTGGTTGCTCGACGAACCGCTCAACGGCCTCGACACGGATGCGGTCGCGATCGTCGAAAGACTTGTGGCCGATCACTGCATGGCGGGCGGTATTGCCGTGATCGCTTCGCACCAGCCGTTTGCGCTCGAGAATATGCAGCGGCTGGACCTGACCGGATTTGCATCATGACCGGCGCGCTGTGGCAAATATTCAAACGCGATGTTGCCGTGCTGATGCCGGGCGGCAAGCGCGGGGGCAGCGTGCTGCCGGTGCTGTTCTTTCTGGCCGTGGCGATGCTTTACCCCTTCGCTGTCGGGCCGGAGCCGGCGCTGCTTGCCCGCACGGGCGGCGGCACCGCATGGATTGCCGCGCTGCTCGCCGCGCTGCTGCCGCTTGACCGTCTGGTTGCGCCGGATCTTGAAAACGGGGTGTTCGACCAGTTTTTCCTGCGCGGAATTTCCGACGAGGCGGCAATGGCATCGCGGCTGTTTGCCCATTGGCTCGGCTTTGGCCCGCCGCTGATCCTGGCAGCGTTTCCGGCCGCAGCCTTGCTCGGGCTTAATGGGCCGACCCTGCATTTTCTGCTGCTGGGATTGCTGGCCGGCACACCCGGCCTTGCTGCAATCGGATTGGTGATTGCGGCGCTTACGGCCAGTTTCCGCGCCAGTACGGCGCTGGCCGGGATGATGGTCATCCCGCTCGCCGTGCCGATCCTGGTGTTCGGCGCGGGCAGTCTCGAAACCGCAAATTACAGCGGCATCGCACTGGCCGGCGCGTTCAGTCTGTTGCTGATGGCTATCGCCCCGTTTGCCGCAGGTGCGGCGATCAGGGCAGCGCGCGAAGGTTAGTCGAACCCGGGCCGGTGCAGACCCTTTTCGCTCAGCGTGAAAATCTCGTTGCCCGTTTCGGTGATACCGATCGAATGTTCGAACTGTGCACTGAGCGATTTGTCACGCGTCACCGCGGTCCAGCCGTCGCGCAAAAGTTTCACATGCGGCTTGCCGGTGTTGATCATGGGTTCGATGGTGAAGAACATACCCGGGCGCAGTTCGGGGCCGGTTCCGGCGCGGGCGGCGTGAACAACCTCGGGCGCATCGTGGAACAAGCGGCCCAGGCCGTGGCCGCAAAATTCGCGCACCACACCGTAACGGAAACTTTCGGCATATTCCTGGATCGCCGCGCCGACATCGCCCAGCCGTGCACCGGGCTGCGCTTTCTCGATACCCAGCATCAGGCATTTGTGCGTGACTTCGACCAGCCGCCTTGCCTTCAACGATACATCGCCCACCAGATACATCCGGCTGGTATCACCGTGCCAGCCATCCAGCAGCGGCGTGACATCGATGTTCACGATATCGCCGTCTTTGAGTTGCTTGTCCGACGGAATGCCGTGGCAGATCACATGGTTGATCGAAATACAGCAACTGTGCGTGTAACCACGGTACCCCAGCGTTGCGGGAACCGCGCCGCCATCCAGCATCATCTGGCGCACGATGTCGTCGATCGCGGCGGTCGAAACGCCCGGTTTCACAACATCGACAAGGTGGTCGAGAATGCTGGCGGCAAGTTTGCCCGCCCTGCGCATTCCGTCAAACCCTTCGGCCCCGTGCAATTTGATCGTGCCGTCGCGCAGCACTGTCTCGCCGTCTGTGACTGTCTGATAATCCATCATGCCCCGGCATGTAGCGATGATTGTGCGAAAATGCGAGACAGGACTGCATCGCCGGTAAATTCACTTTGCCCCTCGCGCAACCGGCTCGTCTGGGGCAAAGGGCCCTGATGAGTAAAAAACACGCAATGATCGAACCAGACCGCGGCCAGGATGCGGTATCCATCCACTTGATCGACAAGGAGGGATTTGCTGCATGGGCCAAAACCCTGTCGTCCGGTCAGCGCGCCGCGCTCGATGCACAAAGGTTTGACGGATCAGGCTATCAGACCGCCATCGTTCCCGACGGGGATGGCTGGTTTGCCGTTGGCGGCGTCGCCAATCCGGCGGAGTTATCCAGCTGGTGCCTGGCAAAACTTGGCGAAGTTCTGCCCGCCGGGACATACCGCCTTGCCTCGGGCGAACCCGGCCCGGCAAAACTGGGCTGGCAAACCGCACAATACAGGTTCGACCGCTACCTCAGCGAAGATGACACGGTCGGACCGCGAATATTGCTGACCAAAGAAGCGAAATCCGTCGAACCGGCCATTGCCGAAGCAGCCGCAGTCGCAAAGGTCCGCGACCTTGTGAACACCCCAGCCGAAGACATGGGTCCTGCTGCGCTCGAGGCGGAAGCGGAAGCGCTCGCAAAGACTTACCGGGCGGAACTGACCGTCACCAAAGGCGATGCGCTGGAGCAGGAATATCCGATGGTCCACGCGGTTGGCCGTGCGGCCAGCCGCCATCACGCGCCGCGAATGCTGCGCCTGGAATGGGGTGATGAAAAACATCCCAAGCTGGCGATTGTCGGCAAGGGTGTGTGTTTCGATTCGGGCGGTCTCGATGTCAAATCGGCTGCCGGAATGAAACTGATGAAGAAAGATATGGGCGGTGCCGCACACGCGCTCGCACTGGCCGGACTGGTCATGGGTGCAGGCCTGAAGGTGCGGCTCCATCTGCTGGTGCCTGCTGTCGAAAACGCCATTTCATCAAACGCATTCCGCCCCGGTGATGTGCTGAAAAGCCGCCAGGGTATCACCGTGGAAATCGGTAACACCGATGCAGAAGGCCGCTTGATTTTGGGTGATGCGCTCACCCGCGCGAGCGAGGACAAGCCCGATCTCATGATCGATTTTGCAACCTTGACCGGTGCAGCGCGCGTTGCGCTGGGGCCCGATCTGGTGGCGATGATGTGCCGCAACGACGATACGGCGCGGGCATTTGTCGATGCCGGCCTCGCCACTGATGATGACGTGTGGCGGCTGCCGCTGCCGGAAAGTTACCGTGAATATCTCAAATCCGACATTGCCGATACCAACAATGCACAGTCCAATCCCTATGCGGGGGCCAGCGTTGCAGGCCTGTTTCTGGACCGGTTTGTCGGCGAAGGTATTGATTGGACGCATTTCGATACGTTCGCCTGGCGGCCTTTTGCAAAACCTGGCCGGCCAACCGGCGGCGAAGCATTGGGCCTGCGTGCCGCGTGGCATATGTTGCAATCGCGTTACGGTGACGCCTAAAGCGCATTTGCGCGTAACGTGCTGCCAACTTTTACCCGCTACAGGTGGCCCGCAGATCAATGGGGAAAACAGCTTTTCGTGACTGACAACACTTCTTACGACGCGCCAAAAGGCCCGCTGGTGTTGTCTGGCCCGCAGTCACGCCCTGTGCCCGGCACGCTCGCCATTCGCGGCGACCTTGCGCATATCGGGCTCGCGGGACGATATTTCGTACCCCACTATGCCGTCCCTCAGCCCCGTGTCATTGCTGAAGGCGGTGCACTATTGCAAATCAAGCCGGACACGGGCAGCCCCGTGGTTACACAATTGGCAGCGGGCACCATCTTCGAATTGCTCGACATAGAAGGCAGCTGGGGATGGGGCGCGTTGGGCGCCGAAGGTCCGTCAGGCTGGGTCAGGCTGGAGCAGCTCGGCGATTTCGAGTGACGTTCAGCATCTTCATTGACGGCGGTGCTGGCACGACCGGTCTCGAAATTGCAGACAGGCTGTCGCAGCGCGGCGAATTTGAGTTGATCACGCTTTCCCAGGCTGACCGCAAAAACACCAATGCACGGCGATCGGCATTGAACGATGCTGATGTCGCAATTCTGTGCCTGCCGGATGACGCTGCGATCGAGGCTGTCGGTCTGATAGCCAATCCCGCCACCCGCATCATCGACGCATCCACCGCGCACCGGACACATGACGGTTGGACATACGGATTTCCCGAAATTATCGGCCGAGATGTCGTCGCCGCGGCAAAGCGGGTCAGCAATCCGGGCTGCTATCCGACGGGTTTTCTCGCGTTGGTCGCACCACTGGTCAAGGCCGGAATGCTGCCGGCTGACCGGACCTATGCGATCAGCGCGGTTTCGGGATATTCTGGCGGCGGCAAGGCCCTGATCGAACGGTTTGCACAGGACCGCGCGATTGGCTGGCGCGGCTACGGCCTGACGCTAGACCACAAACATCTTGGCGAAATGAAGGTCCACGCAGGGTTGACGCAATGTCCGATTTTCATGCCTGCCGTCATTCGTGCCCACCGCGGGATGGTCGTGCAAATACCCGTCGCGCTGGATGAAACCACCGCCGATGCCGGTGCAATGCGGAGCGCGCTTGCGCAGTTTTACATGGGATCACGCGTCATCACCGTGGGTGATGCGCCCGATGACGGCGAAATCCTGCTTTGCGAAGAAACCGGTGCGTGGGACGGGATGCGTCTGCACGTGCTGGGCAGCGCGGATGGCAGACAAGCGGTGCTGGTCGCGGTGCTGGACAATTTGGGCAAGGGTGCGAGCGGGGCCGCAGTCCAGTCGCTAAATCTGATGCTGGGGCTTGACGAGACAGCAGGTCTCACGCTTACTGCCCAATAATCGGGCAGGATGCTGCCTAACGATAGGGCAGCCGCAAGTTCGGCCGACGCCGATTGATTGTGGCTAGCGGCAGTTTATGGCGAAATTGCTAGTTTCCGCCAGCTTGGCACGAGACTTGAATACTATTTGCCGTAGGCAAAAATGAAACGCCGGATCTAAGTCAGACAGCGCACCGGCGCGTCGGGCGCAATAGGTCCGGCCGTGTGTGTGAGGGGCCAGTCAAACGTGAAAAAAATCGAAGCCATCATCAAGCCATTCAAACTGGATGAAGTGAAGGAATCGCTTCACGAAATTGGCGTTTCGGGCATCACCGTTACCGAAGCCAAGGGGTTTGGCCGCCAGAAGGGGCACACGGAACTGTATCGCGGGGCGGAATATGTCGTGGACTTCCTGCCCAAGGTAAAACTCGAAGTCGTTGTACAGGAAGGCATCGCGGAACGTGTGGTCGAAGCGATCGCCGCCGCCGCGCAAACCGGACGCATCGGCGACGGCAAGATTTTCGTGACCAACATCGAAAGCGCCATGCGTATCCGTACCGGTGAGAAAAACGACGACGCTATCTAGTCCATGCCTGCACGGGCAATTGTTCAATCCACTTACATCCAAGGGATATTACCGACATGTCGAATGCAAAAGACCTAATCAAACGCATCAAGGACGAAGAAATCGAATGGGTCGATCTTCGTTTCACCGACCCGAAAGGTAAATGGCAGCACCTGACCATGGTGGCCAATATCATGGGCGAAGACGAATTCGAAGATGGTCTGATGTTCGACGGATCGTCCATCGCCGGTTGGAAAACGATCAACGAATCCGACATGATCCTCAAGCCTGATCTCGATGCGGTGTATGTCGATCCCTTCAGCGCCACGCCGATGCTGATCATTTGCTGTGACATTGTCGAACCATCGACGGGTGAACTCTACAGCCGCGATCCGCGCTCGACCGCAAAACGCGCAGAAGAATTTCTCAAGTCGGTTGGTGTCGGCGATACGATCTATGTCGGCCCGGAAGCCGAGTTTTTCATGTTTGACGATGTGCGCTTCGAAGATGGTTACGCCGCATCAGGCTACCGGATCGACGATATCGAGCTGCCGACCAACACGGGCCGGGAATATGAGGGCGGAAATCTGGCTCACCGCCCTCGCGCAAAAGGCGGTTACTTCCCGGTTGCACCGGTTGACAGTGCGGTCGATATTCGCGGCGAAATGGTCGCCACCATGATCGAAATGGGTCTGCCTTGCGACAAGCATCACCACGAAGTGGCCGCAGCGCAGCACGAACTGGGTCTGACGTTCGGAACGCTTGTGGAAACGGCCGACCGGATGCAGGTTTACAAATACGTCGTCCATCAGGTTGCCCACGCTTACGGCAAGACCGCGACGTTCATGCCCAAGCCGATCAAGGACGATAATGGCAGCGGTATGCACACGCACATGTCGATCTGGGAAAACGGCAAGCCGACCTTCGCCGGAAACGGTTATGCCGGACTGTCCGACAATTGCCTGTATTATATCGGCGGGGTCATCAAACACGCCAAGGCGCTGAACGCTTTCACCAATCCGACCACCAACAGCTACAAACGTCTGGTCCCCGGTTTCGAAGCGCCCGTATTGCTGGCTTATTCGGCCCGCAACCGCTCTGCTTCATGCCGTATCCCGTACGGGGCAGGCGATAAATCCAAACGCGTCGAATTCCGTTTCCCTGACGCAATGGCCAACCCGTATCTGTGTTATGCCGCGCTGCTGATGGCCGGCCTCGACGGGATCAAGAACAAGATCCATCCGGGCGAAGCGATGGACAAAAACCTTTATGATCTGCCGCCGGCCGAACTTGCCGATGTGCCGACCGTATGTGGTTCGCTGCGTGAAGCACTCGAAGCTCTCGAAGACGATCACGAATTCCTGCTGCAGGGCAACGTGTTCTCCAAGGAACAGATCGATGCCTATGCCGAATTGAAATGGGAAGAAGTGTTGCGTGTCGATACGACACCATCGGCTGCCGAGTTCGATATGTATTACAGCGCTTGATTGTGCATGGCGGCCTGATTACGGTCCGCTGATCACCGAGGGGGGCGTCCGGAGCGATCCGGGCGCCCCCTTTTCCGTGGTTTGGCAGCGATTTTTTCGAACCGGTCCCGGCTTGTTCGCGCCTTCTGGACGCTCCAGGATCCTGCCCGCCGATCAGAAACTATTTTCCTACACGGTCTTTTGCTGTCTAGTTGCATCACCTCGAATCCAACCCGAGGTGACTGATGAAAAATCCTGAATTATCCAGTGGGGTGCGGCGATGAACAACGCTTCTTCCGGCCTGCTCGGCGAATTTACCGCAAAATACAAGGACGCGCTTATCGTGACCGGAGTGGTCATAGCTGCGCTGACCAGCAGCGGCAATCTGGCACTGAATGCCGACATTCCGACCGAGCGCAACAATACCGCGATCCGAAACTCTCTGGCCGATATCGAACAGCGGCTATCCGCCATCGAATTCAACGTTGACGGACTGGCGAAATGGCAGTTGGCCAAGGACGAAGAAATGGAAGGACGCAGATATTTCATGTCCTGTGCCGTCCAGCAAATCCAGGAAAACCGGCGCGCCGCCAATGCAGAGCGCGCCTGCGATTTGCAGGTGCCGCGATGAGCTTTCAGCCGCGTAAAGCGGTGTTCGAAGTTATCCGCCAGATGCTTGGTCGGGGTTTCCACCAGAGCGAAGTCGAACGCCTCGATATGGCGCTGGATTGCGATGCGGGTGACGCTTCCCGCTGCGCGGCTGTCGCGGCGAATGAGGGCCGTGCTGTCAGCGCGCAAGGTATCGCCCTTATCAAACGGTTCGAAGGCTGCGCCAGCAAACGGGCTGACGGGTTGGTCGAGGCCTATCCCGATCCCGCCAGCGGCGCCGAACCATGGACAATCGGCTGGGGCGCTACCGGACGCGAAATTGGCCCTGAAACCGTCTGGACGCAGGAAGAATGCGACGCCCGTCTTGCGGCGGACCTGAAAAAATACGCTCGCGAGGTTACACAGGCGATCGGCAGCACGCCGACATCGCAGGCGCAGTTCGATGCCCTGGTATCCTTTCATTACAATACGGGGGCCATTGCCCGCGCAACGCTGACGCGCAGGCATTTGACACAGGATTATGATGGTGCAGCCGCGCAATTTGCCCGCTGGAACAGGGCATCGGGCCAAGTGCTGAAAGGCCTGGCACGAAGGCGCAGCGCGGAAGCCAGTCTTTACAAGTCACTGGTCTGAGGGGGAGAATATAGTCCAAAACCGCGGAACCATCGCCCACACTTCGCCGTTCGTAAGCAATAGGAGATTTGAAATGCGTCGTTTTATGACAAGCATCGCAGCGATCGCCGTTTTCGCTGCACCGGCTTTGGCCCAGAATGGCAACGGTAATGACAAAGGCAACTCTGGCGGCAAGGATCGCCCCGAACGAAGCGAAAAAGCTCGCGGCGGTGAAAAAGGGCCCGACAAGGCTGAAAAGCGCGGGAACAGCCAGAAACAGCAATCACGGGAGCAGGACGGCCAGAAGCAACGCGGCAATGAACGCTCCGTACGCAGCAACAGTGCCGGTTTTGAGCGCGCCGATGTTCGCGTTGACAAGTACGCTGATCGCGGCGCGAAGACCGGCAACGGCAAAATCAAGGACAAAATCAAAGACAAGGGTGAACGGTACGACCGGGATGATCTCAGGGTCGATATCCGCAGCGGCGACCGTTACGGCATCTTTGACACACGCAGGGACACGCGCGTTTTTGACGGGTGCCCGCCAGGACTGGCAAAGAAACAGAACGGCTGCACCCCGCCCGGCCTCGCCAAGAAGCGGTCTTTCTCACCGGATTTCTTTGGCTTCAACGAACGCCGCGATGGACGGTATTTCTATGACGACGGATTTCTGGTCCGGCTCGGCTCTGGCGGCGGCATAGGCGGGTTCATACCCCTGCTAGGCGGCGCGCTATCAATCGGTAATCAATGGCCTGATTATTATGCGCCGCAGCGTGTACCCGATTACTATGAAAATTATTTCGGTCTGGGCGACCGTAACAGCTATCGCTATGCCGATGATGTCATTTACCGGATCAATCCCGAGACTGCAGCGATAACATCCGTTGCCGCCCTTCTTACAGGTAACGAATTTGCAATCGGCCAGCCTGCACCGCGCGGCTATGACGCATATAATGTGCCGAGATCCTATCAGGACCGTTATCGTGATGGGCCGGAAGGCAACTACCGATACAGCGATGGCTATGTTTACCGAATTGATCCCGAAACGCGCCTTGTGGCGGCAGCCATTGAACTGTTGATCTAACCTTTTCGATATTTACGGAGAAAGCCCGATGACTTTCACGAAACGGCTGCTTGCAGCCTCTCTCGCCGCGGCCATAATCCCGCTATCCGCCTGTTCGTCAGAACCGGGCACGCAAGCAAACAGTGTCACGGACGATAACCTGGCAGGGCTATTATCCAGGGCAAGCGACATCACGCTGGTTGCGCGTACGCTGTCCGATACAGAACTGGCGCCCGTTTTTGACGGGGTGGGCAACTATACTATTTTCGCGCCGGAAGATGCCGCATTCGAAGGTATGGAGGGGGTGCAGGAGAACCTGTCGTCCGCCGAAAACCGGCCTGCTGTGGTGGCCATGCTTCGCGGTCATATCGTTCCGGGTTACATGACCTTGGAAACGATAAAAACTGCCTTGTCGGGCGATACCAAATCGATTGAAATGGCGACCATGGATGGCGGAATTCTGACATTCTCGCGCGATGGGGAGGATATTGTCGCCACCAGCGCGGATGGCAAATCAGCCCGCCTTTCGGGCACTTCGATGGAAGCCGCAAATGGTGTCGCTATCCCGATCGACGGATTGCTGAAGGATCTAGCCGTACTGGATGCGCCGGCCGCCTAATAATCCTTGCTGACTTCGAATTCCGCGCGCTCGCGGCCGATGGTCGATGCACTGGCCAATAGCGATAGCCAGCCGGTAATCCGGAATTCGAGTTCGGTAGCACTGTAACCGCGTCCATCGGTGATGATTTCAGCGTAGAACCTGCGCCCGAAATTTTTGCCCAGAGCAATGCCGGTTCCGCGGTCGAGCGCGGGATCGGCACCGACGATCCTGAGCCGGTCCAGCCCGATGGCTGTTCGCAGGCTGTTGATCGGGTCGATACCTGCACCGCCCTGTAACGATGCCAGAGCAGCCCCCAACTGGACCGCATCGGTTGCCGATAGCGATGTGATCGATCCGCCGAACAACAAACGCGCAAGAAGTTCTTCCTCCGGCAGCGACGGGACGGAACTGAACGCAATTTCGGGCGTCCGCGCGCTGCCGGTTACAGCCACCTGAACATCCAGTCCCGTTGGCTCGGAAACGGCAAGAATGTCGAGCCGGGGATCAACCGGCACGGTTTCGTCGAAATCGATGATGCCGCGGGTCAATTCAAACCGCGTGCCTGCAAAATTGTACGACCCGCGCACGACATTGGCTTCACCGCCGATGCGCGGGTCATCGGTGGTTCCGCGCAAGACGATGTTGGCGCCCCATTCACTGTCCAAACCCAAACCATCGACATCAATACGGCCGGGTCCCCTGGCGTCGATCAGATAACGCCATGGCTGCCGGGCAGTGCTGCGGCTCTGGACATCCAGCGGCGTATTGACCTCGCGTGTTCTGATATTGGGCAGTTTGGTGGTTTCTTCCGCTGTACCCAGCTTCCAGGCGGCCTGGTTTATCCTGACCCGCCCTGCAATCGTTCCCCCGATGCCATTCGAGACAATGCGTAACGGGCCGCTGATCGTGGCGCTGATGCCCTTTCCGTCCAGCAGCCGGGCATTGCTTGCTGCTGCCCGCAAATCGATTTTCGGGCCGCGCGGCCCCAGTCCGGCCAGATCGACTGTCCCGCTTCCGCTGACCTTCCCGCCATTGGGGGCTTGGCCGGAAAAGCCGGTCAGCCGCAGGACCGACCCGGCAAATGTTCCGCGTGCCCTGATTTTGGAGATATCGGTTCCCGACAGCGAACTTTGCAAGCGCAAATTGTTGCTCGCCAACGAACCGCGAACGCTTGGCGACCGTAATGTGCCGCGAATATCCGCCGCCACATTTACCGGCCCTGTCAGGTCAAAAGCACCGATCGCCGCCAGCCGCCAAAGCGCGTCGGCCGGCCCGGCATAACGCAACTGGGCAAACAGGTTTCCGGCATCAAGCCGGTCGATCAAGGCGCCGCCAGGCGCAAGTCCGGTAATGGTTGCTTGGAAACGCCCGAGCCGTTTGCCGCCCTCATTGATGACCGCGCGGGCTGCCAGGCGATCTGGCGCAAGCCGCGATACAAGTGACACATCAACCGGACGGGACGATAACACCAGTCCCGAACGGGTCAGGTTGGCGATCTGGACCCGCGCCTCGCCAACCGGGATACCGCTGGCGTTCGTGCGGAAATCGACAAGTCCGGACACCGTACCGCCCAGCCCCGCATCTGCGACCAGGATATCTGCCAGTGACAATGGCATATCCGCCAATTTCAGATTTAGTTCGCCAGCCCGGGTGCCGCCAAATCGTCCTTCGGCAATCGCGATACCGTCACCATAGGAAATCTGTGTCTGGCGCAGCAACCATCCGCCGTCATCCTGCCGCACCAGCACGGCCCTGCGCGGCATCACTACAGGCCGACCGGCGAAATCGCCTCTGGCTGCCACGGCAACCCGCTCCGGGGCGACATTGCCTTGCAATTGCAGATTGAAGCGACTGCCCCTGCGCCCCGCCAATGAGGCAGTAAAGTCGCCGCGCCCGTTTTGCAATTTCGTGCGTGCTGCCAGCCTGCCGATGAAGATTTTTCCGTAACTGACGCCCTGTGCAAACGCTTCGCCGTCAATCGTGCTGTTGCCACCGACCAGTAATCCCCGGGCCTGGATGCGTCCGCTGGCAATCGATAGCGGCGTATTGCCGCCAAAACTGGCGCGGCTGGCCAATAAACTGACGTCGAAAGCCTGACCGCCCGACTGCGGCGAGAAATCGATTGTTCCGTCCAGACCGCCGCCGGCCAGAGCAAGGGTCCCGCTGGCACCGGCATCACGCAGGGTCACATCGCCGGTAACGTCGGTCTTCCACACACTCAACCGCGCGATCGACACCCTTGTCGGACCATTTGCCGGCGCGAACAGCTTCAAATTGCCATCAAATGTACCGAGCAGGGAGTTGCCGCTTGTTTCGACCGCGAAACCGTTTTCAATGGGCGAAAGCGCCACCCGCACATCCACCAGCCCTGCTGCGGGCAACGGGCTGGCAAACACCAACACGGCGCGGGGTCCGTCGCGGGCCAATTCGCCTTCGACCGTAAAGCGGCCATAATCGATATGCTTGCCGTTACCTGCCACGGTGGTCGAACCTTTGGCAATGTGGCCATCGACGTTCAGCGAAAGCTTGCTGGCATCAACCCGCAGGTCGTTGAACGCCAGGCTTCGCCCGCCGCCCAGCGTAGTCCCGCCGCGGAAGGTTATATTATTGCCCGCAAGATTTGCCAGTGTCGCATTGGTTACCGTCGGCATCCGACCACTGAAATTGGCCCGCAATGTCCACGGGACGCCGGTGGCTACGCTGAAGCGTATTTTCGCGGCTGCGTTGACCGTACCCAAATCATCAAGCCGCAATCCCTTGACTGTAAGCGGGCCGGCCAAAGCATATGCGCCCCGTCCGATATCTCCGTTTAATGCCAGCGTCGCGTTTGCCGTAGGGAACCGGACTGCAAGATTATCCGACAACAGCCGTCCGCCAGTATAAACAATTCTGCCACCCAATGTACCGTTTGCAAGCAGCGGATCGGCAATCCCGTTGCCCGTCACCAGTTTCGCAATCCCGGTATTGAGCGGAATGGCCCAGCGGAGCCCGTCAAATGTTGCGGTCCCCTGCTGGGTAATGTCCGAAATCCGCCAGTTTCCGGCCACGAGATTCCCGATTGCCAATTGGTGAACAACTTTCAGATTGCGAAACTTTCCATCCAGAGTCCCGGAAAGACTGGTATTACCGAGCGTCAGGGCCGGCCCGAACGCTGCAGGATCGGTCAACACAGCCTTGAATGTGAAATCGCCGAATGCGTTGTTGGCAAGGTCTGCGGTGCCGGCACCTTTCAGCCGCATCGCCGCGCTGACCATCTCCAGATTTCCGTCAAGGACACTTTGTGCAAATGTGCCGTTGGCCGCGACGGAGATTGTTTCGCCCGCCAATTTACCGGCCACGCCTGACAGCGTTTTTCCAGGATAGGCCTGTCCGACAACCGAATATAACCCGCTGCGATTGGCAAGCGCGAGCGAAGCAAAGCGTTGCTTGCTACGGGTCACGAAAATGCCGCCGTCCCAACTGGTCCAGCTGCCATCCCCGAAAACCCGCGCGCGATATCCATCCGGTGTGCCGATCATTGTCGCCAGCGCACCGCCAGCCGGGGCCCGGTAATCAAGTTTCAGGTCAAACTTGTCGGCATCCGGTTCAGCATCGATCAGGGCAAAAAGGCGGTCCTGATCGCCCAGCCGGGCATTGGCCCTGGCATAAACCCGCCCGTCACGAATGTCGGTTTTGCCCGACAGGTTAAGCAGCTGGGCCTGTTTGCCGGCCACACCGGCAGCCAGTTTCAGATTACGGACTTCCAGCTTGTCGATCCGAATGTCGAAATCCGGCAGAACAGGGGCGTCGGGATCGCCCGGCTCGAGTTCGGGAAGCCGCAACAAGGTTCCGCGATGAGTAACAAGTTTTCGCACATCGAGCCCGCTGGTGAACCAGTTGAATGGCCGCCAGTCCAGTTCCACCCTCGGGATTGTCAGGAACGGTCCCTTCGGATCGGACAAAGTGACATCATGCAGCGTCGCGGCGCCGTACAAATCCCCGTCGATCCTGCCGATTGCAATACGCAGGCCCGAAGCGGGCGCCGCCTTGGCAATCTGGTCGGTGACGAAGCGTTGACCGATCGGGCTGTTCAATATTGCAAACGCGATACCGGCCAGCAAAACCAATCCGGTCAACACGCGTAGGACCCACTTGCCGGCCCGCCATTTTCTTCCGCCAACAACCTTTGCCGGTTCGCTCTGCTCCTTCGGGTCTACTGGCGGCAAGTCGGCCATCAGAAAGCCTGACCCAGCCCGACATACACCGCCACCGGACTATCGCCCGGCTCGGGATTGAGCGGCACGCCGACATCGATGCGGATCGGCCCGAACCCGGTGTGGTACCGCATCCCGACCCCCACCCCGACTTTCACCACGTCCAGATCGGGGAAGCTGCGCCGGCCAACCGAGCCGGCATCGATAAACGGCACGATCGATACGGCACCATCAAACAAGCCCGTGCGAATGCGCGCTTCGGCAGAAAGTTCAAACAGGCTGCGCCCGCCAGCCGGTTCACCGATTGTGTCCCGCGGCCCGATGGCCTGGTATCCGTAACCGCGAACAGAACCGCCGCCGCCCGCATATAGCCGCCTTGAAGGGGCGATGTTGTTGATATCCGTGCCGGGTATTGCAGCCAGCCGGAAGCGGGCTGCCAGGGTTTTGGAGCGGCCGATACTTTGATAGTAAGTGCCATCGATCTGACTGCGGAGATAAAAACTTTCGGTCCCGCCGGTGCGCGAAATTTCGGGCGAGACCCTTCCGCCCAACCTGAAGCCGGATGACGGGTCAAGCAGTTCATCCGATGTGTCGATCAGGGCCGAAAAGGGCAAAGCGAAAACGAAATAGGTGCTGCGGTCCTGCCGCACACCGCCAATGTCTTGCGGCCGTTCGCTCGACGCGACAGCTTCTGCCCCGATGCTCCAGCTCAGCGGTTTTTGAAACAACAGCGTGGAAGCCCGCCCGTAACTTACAACGGCTGCGGCCGTTCGGGCGTCGAAAGCATCGCTGTCGATTGTCGAGGCGTAAAGGTCTGCATTCAAAATCCGGTCGCGGCCGCCGAGGTTGTTGCGGCGGAAGGTAATCCCGGCGAGCTGTTCCCTCGTCCCCGCAATCCCGCGAAACTTCAGCGCGCCTTCGGGGGGGAAGAAGTTCCGGTGTTCCCAGCTCGCTTCCAGCCGGAACCCTTCTTCCGAACCGTAACCGATTGCGCCGGCAATCGTGCGCACCGGGGCGCGGGTAATTTCGGCATCGAGTGACACCACGCCGGGCTGGTCGCCGGTTGGCGGCGTGACTTCGCGCGGGGTGAGTGTAACCCCGGACACCAGGCCCGTCGCGGTTATCGCCCGGCGCAGATCGAGCGACAGACTACGCTTGAAGACATCGCCCCGTTCAAACCGCGCGATTGTGCCCAGATGCTGGCCTGACAGGAATTCGGGATCGCTGGAAATGACTTCACCGAACAGATATTTTCCGCCGGGCGCGACCTTCAGGGTCAGATCCCCCTCCAACCGGGCGTGGTCGATCAAAAGTTCAGGTTCTTCGATTGTCGCAAATGCGTAGCCGGTCTCCCCCAGCGCGAGATCCAGATCATACCGTTCGGTGACGATTGCATCACTGGACAAGGGATCGCCCGGCCGGATTTCGAACGCCTGCCGCAAGGCGGCATAGTCAGGTGCAAGGTCGAGATTGCCCAGATCGACCGCGCCGAACCGGTAACGCGCTCCGGGCAATATATCGAACCGAACCTCCGCTCTTCCGGCGGTCTGATTTTCGCCGGGCGCGGCTCCGCCAATCGTGCGGATGACCTGACTGTCGTAATAGCCGTATATCTGCAGCAAACGCTGCAGCAACGCCTGATCGCTGCGCGCCCTTGCCCCGAGCAGCGCCAGATTGGCATCGCCGCTCGAAAGTTCTTCGATGGCGGACAGAGAATTGAACCGTCCGACAAATTCATCCCTGATCGGGAATGCCTCGGTGGTGCCGGGAAATGCCAGCACAAGCTCGCTGGAAATGCGCGCCAGATCGGCCCCGGGCAAAGGTGCCAGCAGCTCACTTTCTATCGCTGCATATTCAACCTGCTCGTCCGGCTCCAGCGGAGCCAGCTGCGGCAGATCTATCTCGTCCGGCCATGGCAAAGCAATGTCGGGCAGTTCTGCCAGCGGCGATTCCGCTTCCAGTTCGTCCGGAATCTCGCTTTCCGCTTCGCCTGGTGCAGGTTGGCCGACCCCGTCATTTGCCCAGTCCTCCGGGTTTTCGACAGCGCTGTCCGGAATCAGATCTTCCAGACTAGCGGGCGCATCGATATCCTGTGCAAACGATTTTTCCGGCCACAATATTGCGGCCGCCGCCATCGCGGCGGTGAAGCGCAACGATGCTTTGAACGAAAGCTTAGTCGGCAAGCCTGTATTGCTGCTGCCCGCCGGGCACCCCGTCCTTGGCGCTACCGTCAGGCTGCGTGACCGATCTGGTACGCGGCGCAGTGGCGCGGGCGATAAGTGCGCCCTGCTCGTCTGCCGACATACGCTGCCAGCCGTCAGGGCCGAGCTTTTCAAGCGGGCGATAACGGACCTTGTATTGCATCCGGGCAGAGCCTTCGACCCAATATCCCAGATAGACATAGGACAGGTCCTGTTCTGCCGAACGGCGGAGATGGTCCAGAATAATGTAATTGCCTAAACCCGATCGTTCCGAATGTTCCGGGTCATAGAAACTGTAGATCATCGACAACCCGTCACCCTGCCGATCAGTCAGGCACGCACCGACAAGCCGGCCAGGCACTTCCCCATCAGAAGGTTCTCTATATTCGATCACATAACTGGATACCGGCGTATGTTCCACCATATCCGCAAAATCAATTTCATCCATCGACGTCATGCCGCCGCCGGGATGGCGCACGCCAAGATATTTCTGCAGCAGTTCGAATTGTTCATCGGTTGCCCAGGGGCGGCATTCGGTTGTGATAAGATCCATGTTCCGGCGCATATTCTTGCGCTGGGTGGCAGAAGGCATGAATTCCTTCGCAGCCACGCGCACGGAAATACAGGCCTGACAGCCAATACAGCTGGGGCGATACGCGACGGTCTGGCTACGCCGGAAGCCGATCCGGCCCAATGCATCATTGAGCGCATCGGCGTGCGGGCCCTTCAGTTCGGTGAAGACTTTCCGTTCCTCCCGTTCAGGGAGATACGGACAAGGCGCCGGACTCGTCACAAAAAACCTAGGAAAGCGTACTGGGGCCGTCACGGCTGGGGCAAAATCCTTGTTCGGGGCAGCAAATTCATGCCGACCAGGCTGTTATCAAGCGATTATGCATTGCCGAGCGGGTTGGTGAAAGGCCTTTAACCACAATACATGCTTAAGCAGGCCTTACTTTGCACAGTTGAACCGGCGTCCGGTGGCCGGCAGTAACTAGTTCAATTCGACCAGACTTACCTTATAATTGTTTTCTCTCAATGCCTTGACCAGTTGATTTAGCTGATCTGCATCGCGCGCTTCACATTCTATATCGGTGATCAAACCTTTCGCGGGCAGAGTCGTAAAAATTCGTTGATGATAAATTTCAACGATATTCACGTCATGCGCATCAAACTCCTTCATCACTTTGAACAAGGCACCCGGCCGATCCTGAAGCGTGATACGCAAGCGGGCGAGTCGCCCGGAACGGGCCAGATCGCGCAGCAATACGTTGGCCAGCAGACGGGCATCGATATTCCCGCCGCACAGGACAATGCCCAGTTTCTTGCCAGTGAATTTCCCCGGATTGGCCAGAACCGCCGCCAGCCCGGCCGCACCGGCGCCTTCGACTACGGTTTTCTCGATCTGCAGCAGCAGTGATACCGCCTTTTCCAGCGCGGGTTCGTCCACCAGCACGATTTCATCCACCAGTCGCTCGATCACTTCGGAAGTGAATGTGCCCGGCTCCTTCACCGCGATGCCTTCGGCCAACGTATCGCCGCCGCATGGCAGATCTTCACCGTTCAGCCGTGAATACATCGACGGAAACAGTCTGGCCTCGACCCCGACCAGCCCGATTTCCGGGTCGATACCTCTGGCAGCCGTGCCGCAGCCCGACATCAGCCCCCCGCCGCCAATCGGGATAACCAGCGTGTCCAGCCCGGGAACATCTTCCAGCATCTCGAGCGCGACGGTTCCCGCGCCGGCCGCCACGTCGGGATCATCGAAGGGATGCACAAAGGTCAGCGACAGTTCTTTTTCAAGTTTGCGGGCATGGGCATAGGCATCGTCGAAAGTCTCGCCTTCCAGCACGACTTTGCCGCCGACGCTTTCGGTCTGCATAATTTTTACGCTGGGCGTGGTGCGCGGCATTACGATGGTGACGGGTACGCCCAGCCGGGTTCCGTGATAGCTTAGCCCTTGGGCGTGGTTTCCCGCCGATGCGGCAATAACGCCGCGTTCACGCTTGTCCTTGTCCATCATGGTGAGCGCGTTGAGAGCGCCGCGCTCTTTATAAGCTGCTGTAAACTGCAAATTTTCGAACTTGAGCCAGATTTCCGCGCCGGTTATCGAGGACAGTGTCTGGCTGTGCAGTGTTGGAGTGCGGACGACCGCCCCTTTGATCCGCTCGGCCGCGGCCCGGACATGTTCGATGGTCAACGCCTCTTGGGCGGACAGGCCGGTATTTTCTTCATTCATAGGTCAGCCGGTAAAGCAACGGCTGGATGATGTGAAACTAAATTGCCGGCTGGCGGCTTGCTTTGGCCCGAATTGGCCCTAACCAAGCAATCTATGTCCAAATCTGACAAGATCGCCTTCCTGGGGCTTGGCGTAATGGGCGCCCCGATGGCCGGTCATCTGGTTCGCGCCGGCTATCAGGTGACGGCTTACAACCGGACAGCGGAGCGTGCCCAACAATGGCTGGCGAAAATGTCGAGCGATGGGCTGACCGCGTCGATTGCCGCGGCACCGGCATCGGCGGCCCGAAACGCCGATATCGTTATCAGCTGTGTCGGTAACGATCAGGATGCCGAACAGGTATTGCTGGCTGATCGCGGGGCTTTGTCTGCCATGCACGAAGGCGCGCTGATCATCGATCACACGACCGTATCTGCCGATATGGCGCGTAGGGTTGAACTCGAGGCTGACCGCCGCGGAATCGGTGCGATAGACGCGCCCGTGTCAGGCGGACAGGCCGGGGCGGAGGCTGGGAAGCTGGCTATCATGTGCGGCGGAAGCGCCAAAGCCATGGCCAGAGCGCAGCCGGTCATGGCGGCTTACGGCGCGCGCATCGTGCACGTTGGCAGTGCGGGCGCCGGCCAGACGGCGAAGATGGCCAATCAAATGTGCATTGCCGGCGTTCTGGGCGGCTTGAGCGAAGCGATCCGATTATCGCAAGCGGCTGGTCTGGACACCGACAAGGTTTTCGAGGCCATTTCAGGCGGCGCCGCGCAAAGCTGGCAAATGGAAAATCGCTGGCCGACAATGGTTGATGACAAGTTCGATTTCGGCTTTGCTATCGACTGGATGCGCAAGGATTTGAAATATGCGCTGGCAGAGGCTGACAGGCTGGGGCTCGAAAGCCCTGTTACGCAGATGGTCGATAGCTTTTACGCCGAGTTGCAGAGAGCCGGCAGTGGACGGCAAGATACCAGCGCGCTGATCAAACGACTGCCAAAAGGGGAAACTATTTGAGACATTTCGGTATTAAAGTAGCCTTGGCCATATCGGCAGCGGCAATAACCGCGCCCGCTATCGCCGATACGCATATCGACAATATCCAGGGTATCACGATTGACGAAAATGGCGAGATCGATCGTTTTACAGGTCTGGTCCTCGATGATGATGGCCGCATCAAACAGGTTCTGCATGGGCGCGAGAAAGCGCCTGACAAGGTAGATTTCCGGCTGGATGGCGGCGGAAAAGTAATGCTGCCGGGCATGATCGATGCTCATGCGCATATTATGGGCATCGGGTTTGGCGCGATGGCACTTGATCTTTCGGGGACCCGATCGCTCGCGGAAGCGCAGGCGATGATCGGCGAATATGCGGCAGCCAATCCGAACCTGCCCTGGATTGTCGGCAATGGCTGGAATCAGGAAGTCTGGGGCCTTGGCCGGTTCCCGACAGCCGCAGAACTTGACGGCATTGTTTCTGACCGGCCGGTATGGCTGCGCCGGGTGGATGGACATGCCGGCTGGGCCAATACTTTGGCCTTGCAGGCAGGCGGTGTCGTTGCCGCAACCAAAGACCCTGCTGGCGGGCGAATCGAACGCCTTGCCGGATCGCAGGCGCCCTCCGGAGTGTTGGTTGACGAGGCTATGGGGCTGGTCGCGAGCAAGCAACCTGCACGCCGGCCTGAAGATTATGACTTAGCGCTGGGCAAAGCGCAGGAACTGTTGCTGAAAAATGGCGTCACGGCGATGTCCGACATGGGAACAGACATATTTGACTGGCAGGCATTCCGCCGTGCGGGTGACCTTGGCGGTTTGCGCGTGCGGATAATGTCCTATGCGGCGGGCACCGATCAAATGACACTGATCGGCGGCCCCGGCCCGACACCATGGCTCTATGGCGACCGGCTGCGGCTCAATGGAGTAAAACTGTATGTCGATGGCGCGCTGGGTTCACGCGGCGCGGCATTGAAAGCGGACTATGCCGACGCACCCGGACAGCGCGGGCTGGCCGTTACGGGTCCGGTGCAACTGCGCAACATGATGAGCCGCGCCGCGCTCGATAAATTCCAGGTGGCAGTCCACGCAATTGGTGATGCGGCCAATGCCGACCTGCTGAATGCTATCGAAGAAATGTCGGAAACATATAACGGCGACCGGCGGTGGCGGATCGAACACGCGCAGATCGTCGATCCGGCTGACATCGCCAGGTTCGGCAAGTTTGGCATCATCGCATCGATGCAGCCGGTTCACCAAACCTCTGACAGGACGATGGCAGAAGCGCGGCTTGATCCGCAGCGGCTGGTGGGTGCCTATGCCTGGCGGAGCATCAGTGACGCGGGTGCAAGGCTGGCCTTTGGCACTGACGCACCTGTCGAACAGCTTGATCCATTCGCAGGTCTGGCAGCGGCGGCGACCCGGACGGACGCCGATGGCCAGCCATATGGCGGATGGTATCCGCAAGAAGCTGTATCGCGCGAAGCGGCCTTGGAAGCCTATACGGCGGGGGCCGCTTTTGCAGGCTTTGCCGAGGGGCGTTTCGGGCGGCTTGTGGTGGGCGAGTGGGCCGATTTTATATTTGTGGACCGCGATCCGCTGATGGTGTCACCCGCTGATCTGCGCGAGACGAGGGTGCTTGAAACCTGGATCGCCGGACGCAAGGAATTTTCGCATTTATCGGAACATTTGAACCTCGATGCCCGTTAAGGCGACACGGTTATGGATTGTGGGCCTCACCGGCTGTGCAATTTAACCTGTCCGTAACTAAAGCGACTTAATTGCCTGCAATGAAGCTACCAGAAGTTATGCTTTGAAAAAACCTTGCCGGTTTGCGTACAGACAACTCGCAACTTGGCGGCACTGGAGAAGAATTATGATGTTTTCTAAATTCACTGCATCGATCGCTGCACTTGGCCTTGCAGCTTTGCCGGCAGTCGCACAAGCTGCAGACGCACAACGTGCAGCAGCCCCGGTAAGTGCCGCCAGCGAAATGGGGGGTAATAACAACAACCTCCTGCTACTGGCCCTGGCGGTTGCCGCGATTGCCGCCGGAATTTTCATTATCGCCGACGATGACGATGATGAGCCTGCCAGCGCCTGATTGATTTGAAAGAATTGCGCTGAAGCGAAATCCTACTGTTGTTAATGGGATACGCTTCTGCGGTGTTCGATTTTTTCCCCTGAATTGAGCGCGATGCCAGCACTTTAGGGGTTGAAACGATCGGCTCCTTCGCATATTGCACTCCCAAGTTTTTGAAGCGTTGTCCTAATAGGAGACAAAAATGACTATTCGTAACATGGCTGCAGCAGCTGCTGCACTCAGCTTGATTGCTACACCAGTAGTGGCTCAGGCTGCTAACTCAGATCGTACTTCGGCACCGGCTGCTGAAAAGAGCAACCTCGAAGGCGGCAGCGGAATTATCCTCGCCGTTCTCGCTGCTGCAGCGATTATCGCCGGCATCATCGTCGCCGCCGGTAACGATGACGATACGCCTGTCAGCACATAATCGCTTTTTGACAGATTGAATTGGAAAGCGGGGCCAAATGGCCCCGTTTTTTTGTCTGCAGCAAATCCCGTTTGAAAGCATGGCGCGTACATCGCTTGCCAGCACACCTTGTTAAAGCGTTTCGTCGCCTTCAACGCCGGACTGCACGGCGGATTTCGCTTTCTTGCGATCGCTGAACCACATCAGCGCAAGCGAACCTTCGAACAGCAACATGATCGGTATCGCGAGCATGACTTGCGAAATCACGTCAGGCGGGGTGATAATGGCCGCCACGGCAACAATGGCGACTATGATATATCGCCGCGCAGCCAGCAATTGACTGCGCGTCACGATCCCCGCGCGGTTGAGCAGGAGCAGCAGAACGGGAAGCAGGAAACTGATTCCAAACGCCAAAATGAACTGCATGACTAGCGACAGATAATCACCCGTGGCCGGCAGCGCCTCCATATTGAGCCCGCCGCGGTCGCCTTCAAACCCCAGAAACCACCGGAATGCAGTGGGCATCACAACAAAATACGCCAATGAAGCGCCGAGCGTGAAAAGGATCGGAGTGGCGATCAGGAAAGGCAGGAAAGCCTTTTTTTCCTTTGCATACATACCCGGGGCGACGAACGCCCAAAGCTGGTTTGCGATGATCGGGAAGCTCAGAAAAAAACCGGCAAATAATGCCACCTTGACCTCCACGAAGAACGCTTCGTAGAGCTTGGTATAGACCAACCGCCCCTCCCCTTGCGGGAATGCAGCGGTCAGCGGTCTGACAAGATATCCGAAGATCTCGTCAGCAAAATACAGGCACACGCCAAAGGCAACGAGCAGAGCCAGCACAGCCCGCACCAGCCGCCCGCGCAATTCGATCAGGTGATCGAGCAACGGCGCCTGACTGTCATCTATATCCTTGATGCTGAATGCCATGATTTATTGCCCGGCCCCCTAGTCCGGCTTGCCGAAAGGAAGCGGCGGTTCATCGGCATTTCCGGCGCGCGACTGGCGATCGTCACTTTCATGCAGGTCTGCCTGACCATCTTCTTGCGGGACAACTGCTCCTTCGGCACCGGTGCTGGCGGAGGGTTCGGGATCCCAGACGTCGTCAGGCAAAGGTCCCATTTCGCCCGCCGGTGTTTGCGCCATTATCTTGGCGTTGCGTTCTTTCCACTTTTGCTCGTGCTCTTCCATTTCCGCCTCGCGGATCATGGTATCGATGCCGGCGCGAAAGTGTCCGGAAACCCGGCGTATCTTGCCCATCCACTTGCCTGCAGTTCGCAGGGCGAGAGGCATATCTTTTGGCCCGATCACCAGCACCGCGACCACCACCAGCAGCAATAATTCGGAGGCACCGATATCAAACATGGCGCGGTGCGGCTCTTGGTTCGTCAGTCAGTGCGATGGGTGCTTTTGGTATCGTTCTTTGCGCTCGCGGGGGGTGCCGGACCTTCCAGACGGGCCGCGGGATCGACAGGCTTTTCATCGGCCTCTTCAGCCATCCCGCTTTTGAAGCTCTTGATACCTTTACCGAATTCACCCATCATTTCCGAAATCTTGCCGCGACCGAACAAGACCAGAATAACAACGGCGACGATCAGCAATTGCCAGACACTCAGTCCCATGGCTCAATTCTCTTTCACTAGAGTTCTATCGCAATATAGGTGGTTCGCGTGATCATTGCCAGCGAACTGCGATTTCAGATGTTGTTTTCTTTTGCCGCGCCTGTCTGGCCAACCTGTGCGTCAGCCTCCACACCCGAAAATTCGCTGTCGTCTGCTCCAATCATATCGTCATAGGCATTATCGACAGGATCCAGCAATCCGGCAGCTTTCAATTCTTCGATACCGGGCAAATCACGCCGTGATTGAAGTCCGAAATGATCGAGAAATTCCGGTGTAGTGGCATAGACGACGGGTCTTCCGGGAACTTCGCGGCGTCCGGCGACACGCACCCAGCCAGCCTCAAGCAGAATATCCAGCGTGCCTTTTGCCGTTTGCACACCGCGGATGGATTCGATTTCGGCGCGGCTGACCGGTTCGTGATACGCGATAATTGCCAGCACTTCGGTTCCGGCGCGTGACAATCGGCGGACCTGATCCTGTTCGCGCCGCAACAGATGTGCAAGATCGCTGGCCGTTTCAAAATGCCAGCGTTTGCCGCGTTCAACCAGGTTGATACCGCGCTGCGAATACGTATCGGCCAACTTTGCCAGCGCCCCGCGAACCGCGCTGGCGTCGGCATCGCCCAGGTGCCTCGCGAGCGTGTCCACCGCCATTGGCTCGCTGGATGCAAACAAGGTGGCTTCGACGGCTCGTTCAAGCTCGTTCATGCGGGTATCCGCCGCAGCCTGAGCTCGCCAAAAATAGTGTCTTGAGCAAGCTCTGCCTTGCCGGTCCGGGCAAGTTCCAAAGCCGCGACAAAGCTGGATGCCAGTGCCGATTTACGCAGACCGGGTGCGGCATGGGGCGGCAAGAATTCTACGATGTTCATCCAGTCCAGCGTAACGCCGAGCATTGCGGACACTCTTTCCAAAGCGCTGTCCAACGTCATGACCGGCCGTTCGCGGACCATGTGTATGGCCGGCGCCGTGCGCGCATTGACCTGGCTGTAAGCCTGTATCACGTCGAACCATTCGCATTGCCACAAGTGTTTGCGATCGATTCGCAGCCCTTCGGGTGCGCCGCGCACGAACACGTCCCGCCCCTGACGGTTGCGGCCCATCAGACGTGCTGCCGCCTCGCGCATCGCGCCCAATCTGGCGAGCCGTAGCTGGAGGCGCAGGGCAAGCTCTTCCGGGCCCGGTTGTTCTTGTTCGTCCCTTGGCAAAAGCAGCGACGATTTAAGGAACGCGAGCCACGCCGCCATCACCAGATAATCGGCAGCAAGCTCCAGCTTCAACGCGCCGGCACGGTCGATATATACGAGATATTGATCGACCAGCTCCAATATCGAAATTGACCGCAAATCGACTTTTTGTCGCCGCGCGAGATCGAGCAGCAGATCAAGCGGCCCTTCCCAACCGTCAAGCTCGAGATAAAGCGAGGTGCTTTCGCTTTCTGCTTTCGCCGGACCTGCCCAGCCGGAATTGTCTCCCCCCCCCTTCGCGAACAGGAGCCCCGTGTCGGTCAAGCTGACACTCCAGCGGCCGCCAGCAGCGCATCGCGCTTGGCCAACAATTCGCCAATGTCGCTAGGCTCCGCCGCTGACACACTGTTCATCGCGGCATCCAGGCGTTCGCGCGCGCGCGCGCTGATTTGCGGACAGCTGCGTACGATGCCTTCCATGTCCGCTATCTTAGCCCAGCAATTGAGGACGATGTCGCAGCCTGCCGCGAGCGCGAGAACAGCGCGTTCCGGCACTGTCCCGTTTAACGCCTGCATGTCGATATCGTCGGTCAGCAGCAAGCCATCGAATCCGATCTTCCCGCGAATTATCTCGTCAATGACAAAGGGTGACAGGGTTGCGGGATTATCGGCGTCCCACGCCGTGTAGCGGATATGCGCGCTCATCCCGATTGCCGCACCTGACAATGCCCGGAATGGTTCGATGTCGGCTTCCAGATCCGCTGCACTGGCGTCAACCACTGGCAAATCATAATGGCTATCGGCAGTCGCGCGTCCGTGCCCGGGCATATGTTTGAGACATCCGATTACCCCGGATCTGGCTAAACCGTCGAGCACTGCGCGCCCCAAGGCGGCGACCTGCATGGGCGTGCTGCCCAGAGCCCGGTCGCCAATTGCAGCGTCCGTTTCCGGGCGGCGCACGTCAAAAGGGGCATGGTAATCGACGGTGATGCCCGCTTCTGCCAGTTCAAGGCCCATGGCTTCCGAATTCACTCGCGCCGCTTCGATCGCGGAAGCGGGTGCAATTTGGTATAAGTTATCGAATATTTCGCCGGCGGGAAATTGCGACCATTCGGGAGGCCGCATCCGCGCTACCCTGCCACCTTCCTGATCGATCGATATCAATAATCTGTCGCAGCCATGCAAGTTGCGCAGCGAATCCGTCAATGCGCGCAATTGCTCGCGCGTTTCGCAGTTGCGGCCAAACAAAATGTAGCCGGCTGGCCGGGCGTCACGGAAGAAGTCCCGCTCGTCCGCGGACAGGGCCGGTCCGGCAATTCCGAATATCGCTGGCGTCATATCCAGCTTAAATCGCAGCATTGCGGGGGGTTCGCAAGGCGCGCGCGCCCCGCATATGTGCAAAAATCAGTTCTTCTTGACTGTACAGGGAAGACCATCCGATTTCAGACCCGCGCAAATGCGATCAGCCGCAGCCTTGTTGCCGGCGACAACCTGCACGCGGAACACTTTGCCAATATCGGACTGGCCTTCCACGATCTGATATTTCTGGCCTTTAAGGGTGTCGGTCCGGCCGGTCAGATCCGTCCAGCCCCTTTCAGCTGCCGCCTTTGTGGACAATGCGGCGACCTGCACGACATAGCCGCCGCTTGTTGCCGCGGGGGAAGGCTTGGCACCCGCTGTGCCCGCCGAAGCGCCGGTGTTGCCAGGAGTGGCCGCATCGATGCTGGGCTTTGCCACAGCCTTTTCGGCCAGGCGGCCCTCGCGCGTCTGACCCTCGCCGCGGGCGAAACTGCTATCGCCGGTTCCCTCGAACTGTTTGCCGCCGGGATTGTCAGGCTTTTCCTTATAATCACCTTCAGGGGCCGCGATGGTGCTGCCGTCTGCGGGTATATCCGATGCCTGCTGGCGGTTACTGGCCCACCAGATCCCCCAAATCAGCAGCGCCAGCGCCGCCAGTCCAAGAGCGGTGAACGCAACCATCCGGCCCGCGCCGACACCGTCATTTTCATCTTCGTAATCGGACGATTCCAGCCACGGCAGACTTTCGTCTTCCTCCGCGAGGTTCAACTGGTCTGCCCCCGGGTCCGGATCCGTTTCAAATTCTTCGACGTAGTCTTCCGTATCCGGTTCAACCGGATTACCGTTCTCGTCGATTTCGCGCGGATCCATCGCCATCATACTCAAAGCTCCTCGACCGCCTCCACGCCCATCAGCGCGAGACCATTGCGGATAACCTGCCCGATTTGCGACGCGAGGAAAAGCCTTCCACCCGTAAGCGCGGGATTATGTGCCAGAATGAACCGTTTTTCAGGGTCGTCATTCCCGGCGTTCCAGTACGTATGAAGCGCGCCTGCCAGTTCATAGAGAAAGAACGCGATCCGGTGCGGTTCGCGGGCCGCGGCGGCGGCTTCGACGATCCGCGGGAACTGGGCCGCCTGGTGCACCATCGCCAATTCCGCGCTGCCGAGTAAATCGACACCGTCTGCATCAGGCTTCAGCCCTTCTGCTGCCGCCTTTCGCAAGGTCGATGAAATGCGCGCGTGGGCGTATTGGACATAGAATACGGGGTTATCCTTGGAGGTTTCGACGACTTTGGCGAAATCAAATTCCATCTGCGCTTCAGGCTTGCGCGTCAGCATGGTGAAGCGCACGACATCTTTACCGACTTCTTCGACAGTTTCGGCCAAAGTGACGAAATTGCCCGAGCGTTTGGACATTTTGAGCGGTTCGCCGTCACGCATCAACTGGACCATCTGGACCAGCTTCACATCGAACGGGATCGACTTGCCTTCACCTTGTGCAAGCGCGGCAACTGCAGCTTTGATACGCTTCACCGTGCCGGCATGATCGGCTCCCCAGATGTCGATCAGTGCATCCGCTGTCTCGGCCTTCTGCATATGATATGCGAGATCGGCGCCGAAATACGTCCACTTGCCGTCGCTCTTTTTGATCGGGCGATCCTGATCGTCACCGAATTTGGTCGAACGGAACAGCGGCAACTCCACAGGTTCCCAGTCTTCTGGCGGCGTCTTGCCTTTGGGCGCTTCGAGCACGCCGTCATAGACAAGATCGTGCTGCCGGAGCCAGGCCTCTGCGGCTTCGGGCTTGCCAGCCGCTTGCAACGCTGCCTCTGACGAAAACACATCGTGATGGATGCCGAGCAGAGCGAGATCGGACTTGATCATCGTCATCATCGCATCGACTGAATGGGCGCGGAAAATGGGCAGCCAGTCGGGTTCTGCCTCATCCTTGAACCGGTCGCCGAATTCACTCGCAAGCGATTGCCCGACGCTGACCAGATACTCGCCCGGATAAAGCCCTTCGGGTATGGCGCCAATATCGTCGCCCAACGCTTCGCGGTACCTCAAATGGGCCGACCGCGCGAGCACATCGACCTGACCGCCTGCGTCATTGACGTAATATTCGCGGATGACCTTGTGCCCGGCATATTCTAACAGGCTGGCTAACGCATCACCGACCACGGCACCGCGGCAATGCCCCATGTGCATCGGGCCGGTGGGGTTGGTCGATACATATTCGACATTGACCGTGGAACCGCCGCCAATAGCCGAACGGCCATAATCGGAACCCTGCGCCGCGATGACACGGATTTCATCGCGCCATGCACTTTCGGCAAGGCGCATATTGATGAACCCGGGGCCAGCAATTTCGGCGCTTTCAATGGTCGGTATTTTGCAAAGCTCGGCCACCAGCGCTTCAGCCAGTGCGCGCGGATTGCTCTTTGCCGGTTTGGCCAGAACCATCGCGGCGTTGGTGGACAAATCGCCATGCGAGGGGTCACGCGGCGGTTCTACAGCAACATTGGTCCGCATTGTCGCGGCGGGCAGGATTCCGGCCGCCTCAAGCCGGTCGAGCGCATCGTTGACGTGAACCGCAAAAGCGGCGTGCAAGGGAAGATTTTCAGACATGGCGCGCGCCTACCCTCTTTGCGCCAGCTAGAAAAGCGCCTTACCGCGTAACGTTGTAGGCGAATTGCTGTTCGTTAAGCTGGAAACCGACCAAAACTTCGAACGTTGCCCGCGAAAGTGCGGCCCGCACTTCCGGTTTGGACAAGGGATCCAGCGCGGCATCCTCATCTCCGGCCTCGCGCTTGCGCGTGATTTCGCGGCGGATCTCGTCAGGCAGGGTGGATGCTTCACGGTCAACGAAAGCGCCAGCGGTTCCGCTGCCCTGTGCGCGTTCCTGGCCATCGGCAAAGTCGATTACCACGGTTCCGATGCGTTTGCTGACAACCGCCGTGTTGCCGCGCAGTACGGTGGAGAAGAACGGCAGTTCGACCCGGCGGGCGCCGCGGGTGTCGGTCCGCCGCGCAAGCACGTCGAATGTCGCATTGGTGTAAATCTTGGCACCGGTATCGTCGCAGGTGCTGCGAACATTGGTCAATGCCGCACTGACATCGATCGCGGCGGCAGTCGTATCGCCGCCGCGGAAAGTCGTGATATCGCCCGTATAGTCGGGAACGCCGACAGCCGGACAAACCGTGCGGAGCGCCGTAATCCCGACCCCTTCATCAACGACAATGTCGCCGGAGCCACTGCAAGCGGCCAACATCGTGACCAGTGCCATTGAAGAGGCAATACGGAGGGGAGCATTCATGGGGTAGGTCCTCGACTTGAAACTGCTTGGCGCGAAGCCCTAGCTTGGCCCGCAGCAAAGCGCTAGAGGCACGGTTATGAACGCCCCCTTGCAAGACACGAATCGCGGCACGCAAAAGCCCGCTATCACTCTACTGATCGCCGCTCCTCGCGGTTTTTGTGCCGGCGTGGACCGGGCGATCGAGATAGTCGAGCGATCGCTGGAGCTCTACGGGGCGCCGGTGTATGTGCGGCACGAGATTGTGCACAACAAATATGTCGTGGATGGTCTGCGCGAAAAGGGGGCGATCTTCGTCGAGGAACTGGACGAGGTTCCGGATGACGCGCATGTCGTTTTCAGCGCGCACGGCGTGCCCAAATCCGTTCCTGACGAGGCGCAGCGGCGCGGGCTTGAATACCTTGACGCCACTTGTCCGCTGGTAAGCAAGGTACACCGGCAGGCGGAGCGCCAGATCGAAGCCAACCGGCACATCATTTTTATCGGCCACAAGGGGCATCCCGAAGTCATCGGCACATTCGGGCAAGTGCCCGACGGCGCAATGACGCTGGTGGAAACCGAAGAAGACGTCTCCACGCTCGCCTTTACACAGGACGATGCGTTGGCATTTCTGACGCAGACAACGCTCTCGGTCGATGATACCGGGCGGATCGTCGAAGCTCTCAAACAACGCTACCCGCAGATTGTCGGTCCCAAAGCGGAAGATATTTGCTACGCGACCTCGAACCGGCAAGCAGCCGTGAAGGACATTGCGCCAAGCTGCGATCTGGTATTGGTGATCGGCGCAACCAACTCATCCAATTCTGTGCGGCTGGTCGAGGTTGCCGAACGTTGCGGCACACCTGCAAAACTGGTGCAAAGAGGCGCTGATGTCGATCCTGCGTGGCTTGAAGGTGTCGGCACGGTCGGTTTGACCGCAGGGGCATCCGCGCCCGAGACACTGGTGCGCGAAGTTGTTGACCGGTTGGCTGAATTCCGGACGGTCAACGAGCGCACGTTAGTGACCACAGAGGAAAAAATGGTTTTTAAACTGCCTCGCCAGCTCGTCGATTGAAGCCCGCTCTTGGCGGTTTATACCCATCTTGGTGCCGTGGAACTGGCCAAACTGATTGCTCATTACGACGTCGGTACGCTGCGCTCGGCCAAGGGAATTGCCGAAGGCGTATCGAATAGCAACTGGCTGATCGAAACCGGTTCGGGCCGGTATATACTGACGATGTACGAACGCCGCATCGATCTGCATGATTTGCCGTTCTTTCTCGGCCTGCTCGATCACCTCGCCGAAGCAAATTGCCCGGTTCCGCGGACAATTCACGACCGTGAAGGTTCAGCATCCCGCCTTGTCGGCGGGAAAGCGGTTGCGCTGATCGAGTTTTTGCCGGGAATTTCCCCTGATCAGCCAAACCCTTCGCAAGCGCGCGCTGTCGGCTGCGCATTGGCGCAAATGCACATCGCGGCAGCGGATTTCGGGCAGTCGCGCAGCAATTCATTGGGACCTGCCGAATGGGTGACGACGCTGGAAAACTGCGGCGCGGAAAAGCTGGCTGGCATCGATGCGCTGTTGCCCGACATGATTGGGAAAGCGCGCGATGTGCAGGCCCGCTGGCCCGGCGCCCTGCCCCAAACCATCATCCATTCCGATCTGTTTCCGGACAATGTGCTGATGCTGGACGACGAGGTTTCGGGAATCATCGATTTTTACTTCGCCTGTACCGGCGCTGCAGCTTACGATCTTGCGGTTACCCATGCTGCATGGTGTTTTGGCAGGGATGGTACGCAATTCGATCCCGATGTCTCGAAAGCCATGATTGCCGGGTACGAATCCGTCCGCACCTTAACTGCCGAGGAACACCAAAGCTTGCCATTGCTGGCGCAGGGGGCCTGTTTGAGATTTATTGCTTCGCGTAGCAGTGACTGGCTCGAAATCCCGGACGATGCCATGGTGTCGCGCAAGGATCCGATGGAATTCGTGCACCGGTTATCGCAATATTCGCAATTGGGATCTAAAGCGTTCGCCTGATATGAAACATGTGGAAATATATACGGACGGTTCCTGCAAGGGAAATCCAGGGCCCGGAGGCTGGGGCGCGATCTTGCGCATGGGCCGCCACGAAAAAGAATTATCGGGCGGCGATCCGGAGACAACCAACAACCGGATGGAATTGTTGGCGGCCGTAGCGGCGTTGAATGCGCTGATCGAGCCATGCAGGGTCGATCTCTATTCCGACAGCAAATATGTCCTCGACGGGATGACCCGCTGGGTCGTTGGCTGGCAGAAACGCGGCTGGAAGACTGCTGCGAAAAAACCGGTTCGCAATACGGATTTATGGCACGACCTGATCGAAGCGGCTGCGCGGCACGAGATAGAATGGCACTGGGTCAAAGGACATAACGGCCACCCCGAAAATGAACGAGCAGATATTCTGGCCAGCGATGCGGCGGACGAGGCAGCGCGCGTCGCTGCCGAAGATGAATAGTGCTAGCTTTCGTCTGTAGTAGGCGCGTCCGGTCCGTTTTTCTTGACCGATTCAATGGCATTGATCGCGCCTGATTTGCTGGCATAGCCTTCTGTCCAGAAGACAGTTTCCGTATTGTACATGAAATAGGCCACGAATTCGCCGGCCTTGTTTTTCTTGATCTTGAAATGGTGCGCCATGGATGGTTCTCCTCATTAAATGACAGAAAGACCGTCACTGTAACAAACAGGCGGCCTCTGGCTAGAGTTACGACATGAATCGGGCAGGAGAATAGCGGGCCATATCGACACCCGAAGTTCGCCCGGTCAGTTGATCGCCCGTAAGCAATTCATATGCGCCCGCAGCAGCAGCGGGAGATGTCTGGATGCCGAAACCGCCCTGACCGGCAAACCAGAAGAACCCGCTCACATCCGGATCGAAGCCAAACACCGGCATTCTGTCTGGGGCAAAACTGCGCAACCCCGCCCATTTGCGCTCCACTGCCTCAATCCGCCAATCAACCACTTTTTCGAATTGCGCGATGGCAGTCGCAACGCCGAGCTCGCCTGCAGCAACATCACAAGGGGGTGAAGGTTCTTCATCGTGCGGCGACAACCACACGCGGCCACTTTCCGGCTTGAAATAGAACCGCCCTGAAATATCCAGCACCAGCGGCTGTGCGGGATCGGGGGCAGGATCGGTTCGCAATTGGGCCACAGTACGCAAATAAGGCGTAATTCCGACAGGTTTCACACCTGCCATCGCAGCAACCTGATCCGCCCAGGCCCCTGCTGCATTGACCAGAATACCCGCAGCAAACCGGCTGCCATCCACACAGGTCAGGTCCCATCCGCCGGTCCGTTGCGCTGCCGACACAAGCCGCGCATTGGTCTGGATTACCGCCCCGCCGCGTGTTGCGCGCGAAAGAAAATGGGCGTGTAGAGCCGCGACATCAATATCTGCGCAAGCTGGTTCCCAGATCGCATCGGTCCAGGCGGGCTTAACGCCAGGCAAAATGGCAGCCAGCCGTGCTCTATCAATACGTTCCAGCTGCGCACCGCTGTTTTCAAAGCGTGCCATGAATTCATCCAGCTTACCGGCATCCTCATCGCGCCCTGCGTAAAGCGCGCCGCGCTCGGTAAGAAAACCGCCATCGCGCAGATATTCGCCCGAAGCCAGCGTCAACGGAACGATCTCCGGTCCGCCGTAACATTCTTCCCAGAAAGCAGCCGAACGCCCCGTCGAATGGTAGCCCGGCGCGCTTTCCCCCTCGAGCACCACAAGCGAGCCCTGCCTTGCAAGTTCCGCGGCCAGAGACGATCCGGCGATCCCCGCGCCGACAATCGCGATGTCGAAATATTTGCTCATCGATCAGGCTTGGGGAGGCGCGACCCGGTCGAGAAAACGCGTTATTCCCTCCATCGCGCGAGTACGAACCGCATCGACCTCTCGTAATATTTCATGATGCGCTTCCTCGCCAAACCGCAGCACTTCGCTGTTTGGCAAACGGGCTGCGGCATCGGTGATAGCGTCAAACGCAACCAGCTTGTCGTTTGTCGTGGCGACAATCAGCACCGGAGTTTTGACCGATTCAAGCAGACCGCCGACAAACAATGCTCTGGTCGAGGCATAGGACCTTTCCACCCAGCCCCAGCTGCCCGGTCCCATAACCAGTTCAGCGCGCTCTTTCCGCCAGAACAACTCGTCAGCATAGCGATCATCGTCATGCGTCAGCAGATCCTGCCTCCCGGCTGGTACTTCACCGGGTTTTTCGCTCCATTTCCATGCCGGGGTGGTCGCTCCCTTGACCTTCGCCAAGAGACGGGATCCGCCATGCATGACCGAAAGCGGGATTTTGCCGATAAACCCGAGCATGGGTGCAGACAGCACGAGCGCGTCGGGATCGACGTATTTTTCAGCCAATCCGCGCAGAACGAGATGACCACCCATCGAATGGCCTGCTAAAACATGCGGCCCGGAACGTTCAGACTTCCACAGCTTCCAAAGTGCGCCGAGATCGCGCAGCCAGGTTTCGAAATCGTCGATATGTCCGGTCACCGGATCATCGCCAAGCCTGCCCGATCCTGCCTGGCCGCGCCAGTCAGCCGCTGTGACACGCCAACCAAGCCGTGACCATTCTTCGAGCGATTCCAGATATTTTTCGTAATTATCCCCGCGGCCAGGAAAAAATAACAACGACCCGCGCACATCTTCAGTGCGCTGCGGCCAGTCGATACGCCGGATCTGGTGCCCATCCTCGGCACGCCACATGCTTTCGCTCACGCCCTCCGGAATCGTTCTCCGGTCAATAGGGTTAGTATGAGCTTCTCCTGTTTGGCTAATACGATCCTCCTGCCGTTGGTTACTATTTGGTAAGCCATGACCTGTAGCACTGCTTTCCAAGGGACACTTGGGGGCCAAAATGCTGGTTGAATATTTCCAATACGGACTGCTTATCGCATTGGCAATTGCGCTGCTGATTGCGGCAATCACCGATATCCAGCGGCGCCAGATCGATAATTGGCTCAACCTTTCTATTGCCGTGGGCGCGCCTCTCTTCTGGTGGGCCAGCGGGTTTTCGCTTTGGCCTGAAATTGCGATGCAGCTTGGCGTTGCCGTGCTCGCCTTCGCAGTTTTTGCGACATTATTCGCATTCGGCGCCATGGGCGGCGGAGATGTCAAGCTGCTGACTGCGCTCGCACTGTGGGTTTCTCCCAGTTCATTTCTTACACTTCTGATGGTGATGGCGCTGGTGGGCGGCGTTCTGACGATTGTTATCGGCGGATACCATATCGCCCGCCGCCAGCGCGACAAGGTCGCCATCCCGTACGGTGTGGCAATCGCAGCCGGGGGCTTCTGGGTGCTTGGTTTTCACTATCTTCCCATCGCAACGGCAGGTGCCGCGACATTGGGGTGAACCCGATCTTAACCACTTTGCTCCTAGACGGAGCATCAATCCAATTTCGGCAAGGGGCCGAAGAACTTGAGGGGGCTTTACGGCCATGGACAGGAAAAAGCTGGTATTACTGCTGGGGGCGCTGATCATTGCGATCGGTACGGCCATGGCCGCCCGGAGTATGTTCGCAGGAGCATCCGCTCCGCAAGTGGAGGCGGCAGCGACACCGCAGGGGCCCAAAGTCCTTGTAGCGCAGCGTGCCCTGCCAATCGGCACAATCATCACCGCTGACTCGATCAGCTTCCAGCAATGGCCGGAAGAAATGGTCCAGGATGCCTATTTCGTCGATGGTGAAGCCGATATGTCCAAACTGATGGGCACAGTCGTTCGTCATCAGATTACTGCCGGCGAGCCGATCACGCACGGCTCGCTTGTTCGCCCCGGCGACCGGGGATTTCTGGCCGCGGCACTCGGCCCGGGCATGCGCGCCGTCACTGTCCCGGTATCTGCCAAGACCGGCGTTGCCGGCTTTGTCTTCCCGGGTGACCGGATCGATCTCGTCCTGACCCAGACGGTCAAGGGTGAAGGCGACAAATCGCTCAAGGCGTCGGAAACCGTGCTGCGCAATTTGCGCGTCCTGGCAACCGACCAATCCACCGAACAGGAAGTCGTCAACGGCAAAACCGTGGTCCGCGCCTTCCGCACGGTTACGCTGGAAGCAACGCCGCGCATCGCTGAAAAAATCGCCGTAGCCCAGACAATCGGTACACTCAGTCTGTCGCTTCGTTCGCTCGCTGACAGCCAGGTTGAACTGGAACGTGCAATCGCCGCTGGCGAGGTAAACGTTCCGGAAGGTGCCACCAAGGAAGAGGAAGAAGCCATTCTGCAGGCCGCGATGTCGCGCCCGAATGATGCGCGTTCGACTTATGTAACAGGCGGTGATGTGTCGCGTTTCCAGCGCAGCACTATCCCTGCGAACAAACAACCCGAGGCGCAGGTGGTCACCGCCATGCCCGCTGCAATCGGTGCACCGGCAACTGTCAGTGCACCGCCTGTCAGCCGCGGACCGATGGTCCGTGTGACCCGCGGCAAACAGACCACCGAAGTCAGCGTGGGAAGGAACTGAGATGACCATCTTCGCCCAAGTTACCGGCAAGATTGCCAGCAAGACCCAGAGGGGCAAGTCAATGAAACGCCTGTTTGCAACCACGCTGCTCGCCAGCATCGCGATAGCGCCGCTCGCCGGTCTTCCAACCGATGCAGCCAACGCGCAGTCAATTCGCAGCCCTAATCAGGATCTCGTCCTGTCGATCGGTCGCGGTCAACTTGTCACTGTGCCTGGTTCGATGGCCGACATTTTCGTCGCCAACGAAGCGGTTGCCGATGTTCAGGTGAAATCACAGCGGCAGTTGTACGTTTTCGGCAAGGCCGGCGGTGAAACAACTGTCTATGCCAGCAATGCTGCTGGCGATATTATCTGGTCAGCCAACATTCGTGTGGGATCAAACCTCGACAGCGTGGATCAAATGCTCGCCCTGGCCATGCCCGGCGCACAAGTATCGGTTTCCACCATGGGAACAAACACTGTTTTGCTGACCGGAACGGTTTCTGCACCTGAGGACGCAGCTGAGGCCGAACGACTGGTGTCCGCATTCGTGGGCGGCGACGCAAACGTAATCAGCCGCCTGAAAACAGCCACGCCTTTGCAGGTCAACCTGCAAGTCCGCT
The DNA here is from genome assembly GCF_037154015.1 of Altererythrobacter aquiaggeris. Taxonomy (NCBI): domain Bacteria; kingdom Pseudomonadati; phylum Pseudomonadota; class Alphaproteobacteria; order Sphingomonadales; family Erythrobacteraceae; genus Aestuarierythrobacter; species Aestuarierythrobacter aquiaggeris. The sequence goes on along the minus strand of NZ_JBANRL010000001.1, from coordinate 729,153 downwards.
TTGCCGAGGTCAGCCGTTCGCTGGTTCGCGAAATTGGTTCCAACCTTGCCACGCGCGATCAAAGCGGCGGCTTCACTTTCGGCGTCCAGACCGGCCGCGATTTCGTGAATATCAGCGATATCGATACCGGCAATCTGCCCCAACTAGATGCGTCGGCCCAGCTTGGCCTGCCTCCCGGGTCGGTCAGCCTTCCGTTCGATCCGGTTACCGGAAAGTTCGTCGTTGGCGGCGCGCAATACGACTTTACCCGCAACGCCGCCCAGACAGCACTGAGTGCTGCGGGCAAGCTGTTCGGCATGGATGTGGCCAGCGCTTTCGATCTTGCTGAACGGGTTGGTCTGGTCACCACGCTTTCACAACCTAACCTGACCGCTCTTTCGGGCGAAACTGCCGACTTCCTTGCCGGCGGCGAATTCCCGATCCCGATCAGTCAGGGGCTTGGCACAACGGCAATCGAATACCGGAAATACGGTGTCAGCCTGGCTTACACGCCGACAGTTCTGGCCAATGGCCGGATTTCGATCCGCGTGCGTCCAGAAGTATCCGAGCTTTCGAGCCAGGGTGCTGTGACGCTCAACGGGTTCCAGATCCCCGCCCTGACGATCCGCCGCGCCGAAACGACGGTAGAACTTGGCTCGGGTCAAAGTTTCATGATTGCCGGCCTGATGTCCAACAATGCGCAGAACACCATCGACAAGGCCCCGGGCCTTGGTGATGTGCCGATCCTTGGCAATCTGTTCCGCTCGACCTCGTTCCGCAAGGGCGAAACCGAGCTGGTAATTGTGGTTACGCCTTATCTGGTCAAACCGGTCAATGCCAACGACATCAAATTGCCGACCGATGGATACCAGTCACCCAACGAGGCAGAACGTCTGTTCGGCTTCAAGGAAAATGACGGCATCACTGGCGGCGACCGGCCCAAACCAACGGCTGCGCCCGCAGATGCGCCGCCGCCGTCGGTTAGCCGGATCGATCCCGCTGCCATGCTTCCCGCACAAGGAAGCAAAAGCGATCGCCGCGCTGCCGCCAAGGACGGCAAAAAAGATCGCACGGCTTCGGCCAAATCAGCCACGCCCGGCTTCAGCTTTTAATGGGAAAGGTGACCACGATGATCGCTATTAAACGTAAAGCCGCGACCGCGTTCGCAATTTCTCTGGGCCTGGCCCTGGGTGCCTGCGCGCAGTCGCCGACCGAACGGGGTATCGAAAGCGTCAACCAGCCGGTTGTCACGCGGACAAATTACACCCTTGATCTGCAGTCGGGAGCAGGCGGGCTTTCGGTGACCGAACAGCGCCGGCTTGCCGGCTGGTTCGAAGCCATGGACCTTGGCTACGGTGACCGGATTGCAATCGATGACCCCATGGCCAGCAGCGCAACGCGCGAAGTTGTCCAGGCAATCGCGTCGCGCCATGGTTTGCTGATCAGCGAAGGCGCCCCGGTGACGCAGGGCTTTGTCGATCCGGGCTACTCCCGCGTCGTTGTTACCCGGTCGAGCGCGTCTGTACCTAATTGCCCTAACTGGGATGCCAAATCCGACCTGAACTACGGCAATGCGACCTATCCCGGATATGGCTGCGCCATCAATGGCAACATGGCCGCAATGGTCGCCGATCCCGAGCACCTTCTCAAGGGTGCAGAGGGTACCGGAGAAACAGTCATAATGACTTCGACCAAAGCAATCGACACCTATCGCCAGCAGGCACCGACCGGTCAGGGCGGCCTGAAACAAACCAGCTCCAGCGAGGGAAGCTAAGCCATGAATGCTCCTTGGAAACCCGGTTCGACCGGAAACCGCGATCCGTTCGCAGCCTATATTTGTGATGAAGCAGCACTGGACGTTTTGCGCCCGGTCGCCATCGAAATGGGCTGGCAGCCGGAAAAATGCAACAAAGGCGGCCTGCGCAACGCCGTGCAATCCTTGTCAGTCAGCGCGAGCCCGAATATTCTGATGGTTGATCTGTCCGAAAGCGGCGATCCGTTGAACGACATCAACGCGCTGGCAGAAGTCTGCGAACCCGGAACGGTGGTTATTGCCGTCGGCCAGGTGAATGACGTACGCCTGTACCGCGATCTGTTGTCGAGCGGCATTCACGATTATCTGCTCAAACCGCTCGCGGCCGGTCAGATTCGTGACGCTTTGACGCAGGCGCAGGCAGTATTTGCCGCTCCTAAGTCGAGCGATCAATCGACTGTCAAGAAACACATATCGACAGCAGTCGTGGGAACCCGCGGAGGCGTGGGTGCATCCACGCTCGCCACTTCGCTGGCATGGCTGTTCAGCACTGACCACGCGATGCCGACCGCATTGCTGGATCTCGACGTCCACTTCGGAACGGGCGCATTGTCGCTTGATCTGGAGCCGGGCCGGGGCCTGACCGATGCAATCGACAACCCAAGCCGGATTGACGGCCTGTTTATCGAACGTGCGATGATCCGTGCGAATGACAATCTGGCCATTCTGTCGGCAGAGGCGCCCATCAATGCACCACTAATGACCGATGGTTCCGCATTTCTCCAACTTGAGGAGGAATTTCGCCAGGCATTCGAAATGACCGTTATCGATATGCCGCGCAATATGCTGATCAATTTCCCGCATCTGCTCAACGATGTGAATGTCGTGATACTGGCCACGGAAATGACGCTGGCTTCTGCCCGTGACACGATCCGCATTCTTGCATGGCTCAGGACAAATGCTCCGCATGCAAAACCGGTGATCGTTGCGAACAAGGTTCAATCCGGCAGCACCGAAATCAGCAAGTCCGATTTCGAGGCTTCGATCGAGCGCAAGATCGACTTCACCGTCCCTTATGACGTCAAGGCTGCATCCAATGCTGCAAAGCTGGGTCAGACATTCGCCGATGCCAACCGGTCATCCAAGGCCGGTGGTGAAATCAAGAAAATTGCCCAAGCTGTCATCGGTGTTTCGGTCGAAGATGACGAGGGCAACCAGCCACAGAAGAAGTCGCTGCTTGGCAGCTTCGATCTGAAGTCGCTGCTTGCGAAGAAGGAAAAGGCACCTGCTGACGCCTGATGAACTTGGCAGGGTGCCGGCATGATGGCCGGCACCCTGCCCATTCATCCCAGCGTTCAGCCAGGCCAGAAAGAGCGAGACCCAAGGCATGACGATTTTACAGCTATTGCTGATCGCAGGCGGACTGATGGCCATCATGGTCCTTGGTTACACTGCGTTCGCGGGTCCATCTGCCGGCAAGGAAGGCCAGCGCAGGCTGCAGCAGATGCGCTATCGCCATTCCGAAAGCACGGATACGAAGGTTGAATCGCAGCTGAAGAAAGCCATCGCATCGCGCAAACCCAAAATGCGTGCGGTTGCCGGGTCGGGATCGCGCGCCGAAGCGCTTGCCATACGGCTGGACCGTACAGGAAAAGGCTGGACGCTGACACAGTATCTCTACGCTTCGCTTGGCATAATGCTGGCCTTCACCATCATTATGTACATGCGTTCTGGCGCGGCATTGCTGTCCCTCGGCGTTGGCGCCGTATTTGGCGCCGGTATTCCCCACTTTGTCGTCAACATGGCAATGAATCGGCGGACAAACAAATTCAACGCGAAATTTCCCGATGCCATCGAACTGCTCGTGCGCGGACTCCGCTCCGGCCTTCCCGTGACCGAGACGCTCGGAATTGTTTCGACCGAAATCGACGGGCCGGTTGGCGAAGAATTCAAAGGCATCGTCCAGCGTATCAAAATCGGTCGGACCATGGACGAATCGCTTCAGGAAACGGCGGACAGGCTTGGGATTCCCGAATTCAACTTCTTCGTAATCACGCTGGCCATACAACGCGAGACGGGCGGCAACCTGGCTGAGACGTTGTCCAACCTGGCGGATGTGTTGCGGAAACGGTCGCAAATGAAGCTGAAGATCCGCGCCATGAGTTCGGAATCGAAGGCATCTGCCTACATCGTCGGTTCGCTTCCATTCATTGTTTTTGGCATGATCTGGTGGATCAACCCCGAATATGTCGGCGGCTTCTTTGAAGATGATCGCCTGATTGTCACGGGCTTGGGCGGGATGGTGTGGATGTCGCTCGGCGCATTCATCATGGCCAAAATGGTCAGTTTCGAAATTTAAGCGAGGACAGGCACTTATCATGATTAATCAACCGCCCGGCCCCACGCTGCTCGGATTCGACGTCGTCTTTATCGGCACAATTCTGGTTGGCATCGCCGCGCTTGCAGTACTCGCTGCCATTTACGCTGCGATCACGGTTCGCGACCCTATGGCAAGCCGCGTGAAAGCTCTGAACGAGCGGCGCGACGAGCTGAAGGCAGGTATTGTGACATCCAGCGCGAAAAAACGTGCCAGTCTGGTTCGCAAAACGCGCACGACCGACAAGGTGAAGGACACGCTGTCAGGCCTCAAAGTTCTGCAACAGAGCCAGATCGACCTGATCCAGCAAAAGGTCGCATGGGCCGGCTATCGCAACAGGGAACTGGCCGTGCTGGTCATTTTTGCGCGGCTGGTTCTGCCAATTGTCCTCGGACTTCTGGGCTTTCTGGTATTCTATGTTTCTGACTTCTTCCCCGAATGGGGCAATTTCAAACGGTTCATGGGCTTCGCCGTCATGGTCGGACTGGGTTACAAGGGCCCGGAAATCTACCTTAAAAACAAGGCAACCAAACGAACCAATGAAATTCGCAAAGGTTTGCCTGACGCACTCGACCTGCTCGTCATCTGCGCAGAGGCCGGTCTGACCGTTGATGCCGCATTCAACCGCGTGGCAAAGGAACTGGGCCGGGCATATCCCGAACTGGGCGACGAATTTGCGCTAACCGCGATTGAATTGTCATTTCTGACAGAGCGCAAGATCGCCTTTTCCAACCTTGCGTACCGCGTCAATCTCGACGCTGTAAAAGGTGTGGTGACAACCATGATCCAGACAGAGCGGTATGGTACGCCGCTGGCATCTGCGTTGCGCGTATTATCGGCCGAATTCCGTAACGAACGGATGATGCGCGCCGAAGAAAAGGCCGCACGCCTTCCGGCCATTATGACCATTCCATTGATCCTGTTTATCCTGCCGGTGCTCTTTATCGTGATCCTGGGTCCCGCGGCCTGTTCGATCAGCGATGCTTTCGCGGCCAAACCGGGCCAGTAAAAAAGCGAACGCAGGTTCCGCCTGAAACAAGGTGGGCGAGTTCTGTCAGCTGTTGCTGGTGAATTCGCCCGCCTGTTTTTTTATGCGCGCCAGAAGCGCTTTGAACTGCGTCTGTTCAGTATCGCTGAGCGCAGAGAAAAGCCGGCTTTCCATGTCCAGTGCCAGCGGCATGATTTCGCTGTGCATCGCGCGGCCTTCCCCGGTCAGTTCGAGGTGATGCGAACGACCGTCGTTTTCATTTGGAATGCGGCTGGCCAGCGATTGGTCTTCCAACGATTTGCAAGCGCGGTTAACGGCGACCTTGTCCATCAGGGTCAGGTCGGTCAATTCGCGCTGCGTCGCGCTGTCTTTATCGCCCAACACGGCCATGATCCGCCATTCGGTGATCTTCAGGCCAAAGCGGGAGAAATATTCCGCTGCTATACGGTTGCTGACCGCGTTCGAAGTTACCGAAAGCAAATAGGGCAGGAAATCATCCAGACGGGTCTGGTTGTCAGGTTTTGACATTGGCATTGGCATTGGCAATCCCTAACTTGCCGACCGGGCTTGGCAAGCATCTTTGCACACCTTCAGGATTGAGAAAGCGCGCGTCCGGCCACCGCATCAAGCCGCGCAACCAGTTCCGGATCACGCAAATCCCGGGCGGTTGCTATGGCCCCGTCCAATGTAGTGTCAATCGGCGATGCCTCGCGCGTTTCGGGCAAACTTTCCGCCAGTTTGACCAGCATGGCCCGCGCCAGATCGGCGCTCGACCGCATTACCCTGAACACTTCCTCCATCGAGGCGCCCGGTTCGTTATAGCGCCAGCAGTCGTAATCGGTGATCATCCCCAGCAGGGCATAGGGAAGTTCAGCCTCGCGCGCCAAACGCGCTTCAGGCATCCCCGTCATCCCGATAACATGGCCGCCAAATTCGCGGTACAGCTGGCTTTCTGCACGGGTTGAAAATTGTGGGCCTTCGATCGCCACGTAACATCCCCCCGCGTGAACCTGTGCACCGGCCTTCGCCGCAGCAGCCGACACCAGTGCAGTCAGCCGTTCGCAAGTCGGATCAGCCATGGAGACATGAGCAACAACCCCATCACCGAAAAAACTGGCCGGGCGGCTTTTGGTCTGGTCGATAAACTGAGTAACCGCAGCGAAATGGCCTGGTTCCAGCGCTTCGATCAGCGAACCGATTGCCGACACCGCGAGCACATCCGTGACACCGCAGCGTTTCAGCACATCGATATTGGCGCGGTAATTTATTTGTGCAGGGCCGGTTACGTGCCCTTCCCCGTGCCGCGGCAGGAAGGTGAACCGCACACCGTTGAGGCTGCCGGTTGTGACCCGGCCGGATGGCTTGCCGAACGACGATTCGACGTCGATCTGCTGCATATCGTCCAACTGGCCCACATCATACAGGCCAGACCCGCCAATTACTCCGATATGCCAACCATCCGTCATTGATCTGCCTTTAATCCAGCCATCACAAATTCCGTCACATGTTCACGATAACGATCACGCAATTTTTCTGTGAGCGTATCGCGCCCGAAACAGTGTTTCAAAACCAGCCTCGCGCTAAAAAACCTGTCGGCCGCGCCGGTAACCGTAAAGTAAAAAAGCTGCGGATCGACTTCGCGAAAAACGCCTGCTTCCAGCCCTTCCTTGATGAGCTGTTCGTAAGCCCTGTTAAGGGGAACAAGATAATTTTCCGCGATCCTTTCGGCTTCGTTATGGTCGCTTTCGCGCACCAGCCGCATCAACAGCCGGTTGAGATACGGCGTTGCGTAATACGTATCGACAACTGCGCCAATATGCCGCCTGAGCCGTTGCTCGGGGTCCATATCCTTGCGCATCAATGCGCCAACCGACTGGATGATTGCTTCCATATCGCGGTCGAGCAGTGCGGTCATGAGCCCGGCCTTGTTGCCGAAGTAATACTTTACCAGCGCGGAGTTCAGGCCCGATCGCAACGAAAGTTCGGATAGCGAAATATCGACCGTGTCGCCGTCGCGCATAATCTTTGATGCGGTGTCGAGCAGCGCCTCGCGGGCACCGGGCGGTGCATCTGGTGCAGCTTTGCTCATTGAAACTTCGCTTTACTCAAAATCGGGCTCGTCCCACCAGGGATAGAAATCGGGCATATCCTGACTGACCTTGCCGGGGAACTGCGGTGTGCGCTTTTCAAGAAAACTCTGCACACCTTCCTTCGCATCGGCACCGCGCGACAGCCGATAGATCGACCGGCTGTCTATCCGGTGCGCTTTCATGGGATGATCCGCGGGCGAGAGCCGCCATAGCATCGCGCGCGTCATCGCCACCGAAACCGCTGACGTGTTTTCGGAAATTTCATGCGCCAGAGCCATGGCTGCATCCATCAACTCGCTCTGAGGATGCACCGAGCGTACCAACCCGCCGTCAAACGCCTCCTGCGCGTCGAAAATCCGCCCCGTCATGCACCATTCCAGCGCCTGCGAAATACCGACGATCTTTGGCAGGAACCAGCTGGAGCAAGCCTCTGGCACTATCCCTCGTCTGGCAAACACGAAGCCGTATCGCGCATTGTCCGATGCCAACCGCATATCCATTGCCAGCTGCATGGTTGCGCCAACCCCCACCGCCACGCCGTTACAGGCTGAAATCAACGGCTTTGGGGACTGGAACAAGCGCAACGTCAATCTGCCGCCGCCGTCCCTGACGACGTCGTCGGACAGGTCATCCACTTCTACCGTGCTGGCAAACGGACGGTCCCCGGTTTCCGGCGTAAGGTCAGCCCCCGCACAAAATGCCCGGTCGCCCGAACCGGTGAATATGATCGCCCGAACATTATCGTCCGCGTCGGCTTCATCCATCGCCCGGATCATCTCACCCATCATGTAACGGGTATACGCGTTCATCTTCTCAGGCCGGTCGAGCGTGATGGTCGCGACCTTGCCGGTCACTTCATATTTGATCTGCTCGAATGCCGCCATCACGCTCTCCTGTCCCTGATTTTTTACCTAGCGCGGCGCCATCCGGATCGCGCCATCAAGCCGCACATCCTCGCCGTTGAAATAATCGTTCTGGATCATGGTCATGGCAAGATGGGCGTATTCGTCTGGATTGCCGAGACGTTTCGGGAACGGAACCGACGCAGCAAGCGCCTCTTTGACCTGCGGCGGCGCTGCATTCATCAGCGGGGTATTGAAGATGCCTGGAAGGATCGTGTTGACCCGGATGCCTTCGCTCATCAAATCGCGGGCAATCGGAAGAGTCATACCGACGATGCCGCCTTTCGATGCCGAATAGGCCGCTTGTCCCATCTGGCCGTCTTCTGCCGCGACCGACGCTGTGTTGACGATAGCGCCACGCAAACCGTCTTCACCGGCATCCAAAGTCAACATCCCGGCCGCTGACTTGGCGATGCACCGGAAAGTGCCGACCAGATTGATCTGGATGATGAAATTGAACGCATCGAGCGGGAAGTGCTTGATCGAGCCATCGGTCTTGGACCGGCTGGCGGTTTTCATCGCGTTACCCACGCCCGCACAATTCACCAGGACGCTTTCCTGACCATGCGCCTCGCGCGCCTTTGCAAAACCGGCATCGACGCTGGCGTCTTCGGTCACGTTCACTTCGCAGAATATTCCGCCGATGTCTTTGGCGACCGCTTCACCCTTTTCTTCCTGGAGGTCGAAAATCGCGACCTTTACGCCGTAAGCTGCAAGCGCGCGGGCAGTGGCTTCGCCAAGGCCGGAGGCCCCGCCGGTGACAACAGCGGATACTGAACTGTCGAGTTTCATAACTATTTCCTTGTTTGAATGCTGTTTAAATCAGAGCGCCTCGATGATGGTGACGTTGGCAACGCCGCCGCCCTCACACATCGTTTGTAGGCCATATTTCTTTCCGCGCGCGTGAAGCGCGTAGATTAGCGTGGACATCAGTTTGGTGCCTGATGCGCCAAGTGGATGGCCCAGAGCAATCGCTCCGCCGTTCACGTTGAGTTTATCCGGATCAGCACCTGTGTGCTTGAGCCAGGCCAATGGCACAGGTGCAAACGCCTCGTTCACTTCGTACAGGTCGATGTCTTCGATCGACAAGCCTGCGCGCTTCAGAGCGCGGTTCGTGGCAAACAACGGTTCTTCCAGCATGATTACCGGATCGCCTGCTGTAACCGTCAGATTATGGATGCGGGCCAGAGGGGTAAGGTTTTGTTCTTTTAAAACCGCTTCCGACACAATCAGGGCAGCGCTGGAACCATCGCAGATCTGACTGGCGCTGGCGGCCGTAATCGTACCCTGCTCGCTGAGCAGCTTTACGCTGGAGATACTTTCCAGCGTGGCGTCGAAACGAATACCTTCATCGACCAGATGCAGTTCATCGCCATCGGCAGTTTCAATGCGGATCGGGACAATTTCCTTGTCGAACGCCCCCGCTTTGGTCGCGGCAATGGCTTTTTCATGGCTACCCAGCGCAAAGCGGTCCAGATCGTCCTTGGTAAAGCCATGCTTACCGACAATCATCTCTGCGCCCATAAATTGCGACCACATGATCCCGGGATATTTCTGTTCCAGGCCGGGCGATTTATAATTCCCCATGCCTTCCTTCATATGGAAGGTGGCGCTGGTTCCCATCGGGACGCGCGACATGCTCTCGATTCCCGCTGCGATTACCGCGTCCTGCGTCCCCGACATAATCGCCTGCGCGGCGAACTGGATCGCCTGCTGGGATGATCCGCATTGGCGGTCGATGGTAACTGCAGGTGTCGACTGCGGCAGATGCCTCGAAGCCAGCACGGCGTTGCGCCCTACCTGCATCGATTGTTCGCCAGCCTGCGTGACGCAGCCCATGATCACATCGTCGATTTTGCCCGGGTCTATGCCCGTCCGTTCCACAACAGCATCAAGCGTCGCGGCCGCGAGATCGACCGGATGCACACCCGAAAGCCTTCCGCCGCGGCGGCCCCCTGCTGTCCTGACTGAATCGACAATATAGGCATGAACCATAAAAATGTTCTCCGAACGCAAGATCGAATTTAACCGTGCGATTAAAGTCGGGCTGGTTCCGGGTCAAGGAATCTCCTGTAAATTTGCCGTCGAAGACTGCCTTCCAATTTGCCGCAAAGTTCTGTGAAATGGAAAACGCTGCTGAAATCAGCCGTTTTTACACACCATCCGGTCATCGATGAAACCGGAATGAGGGCGCCGCAATTTGTTGTTACCAAATTGTCACACAGACAATCCGAATCTGTCTGGCGCGGTCAAATCCTTTGCATCGTGAACTGCCATCGCTAATCGGGTGCTATTCCCCGTCCGTCCGTAAAGGTGGCCGGTGCCTTTGGGCAAGCGGGGCATGCGCGGGTCGGTTCGCCGATCCGAATTCTTTGGAAAAAAGGGACTGCAATGAATAGCAACAACTTCCGCAAGCAAATGCTTGGAGCTGGTAGTGCGCTTCGTGTGTTGGCCATGGTCGGAGCCGGCGTCGCCGCTTCAACCGTAGCGATCACACCTGCCGCTGCGCAGGACTACACATCGGGCGCCATCACCGGCACCGTAACCGACGCCAGCGGCGCTGCCGTTTCCGGCGCAACCGTAACCGTCGTATCGCAATCGCAGGGCTTTACCCGCACCGCGACAACCGGCGCGAACGGCAACTTCCGTTTCAGCTCGCTGCCGACCGGCGACTACAATGTTGAAATCGCCAATGGCGGCGAAGTCGGCTACCGCGCTGAAGGCGTTACCGTCCTGGCCGGTTCGACCAACTCGCTCAACATCGAACTCGCTTCGGTCGGCGCAGATGTCATCGTTGTTACCGGCGCGCAAATCGCCAATGACTTCGAAGGCAGCACGCAGGGCCTGACCGTCGATCTGGAAGATCTGGTTAAAACCGTTCCAATCAGCCGCGACCTTACATCGGTCGTTCTGCTTGCTCCTGGTACAACCCAGGGCGACTCGGCTTTCGGTAATCTTGCTTCGATCGGCGGTTCGTCGGTTGCCGAGAACGCTTACTACGTAAACGGCCTCAACCTGACCAACTTCGATAACTACCTCGGTTCGGCACGTGTGCCGTTTGAATTTCTTCGCAGTGTCGAGGCGAAAACTGGCGGATATCCGGCTGAATTCGGTCGCGCAACCGGCGGTGTCGTTAACTCGGTTACCAAAGCCGGTACGAACGACTGGGGCGGCGCCGTTCACCTGAACTGGCAACCTGATTTCCTTCAGTCATACGGCGAAGACCAAATCCGTAACGGCCTTGGCGGCCCGATCACGAACCGTGCAGCCGAAGAATCAGACAGCTACTCGGCTATCGTCGAGCTTGGCGGACCAATCATTCGCGACCGTCTGTTCGTTTACGGTCTCGTCGAGTTCCGCGAAGACAAGTTCACGACAGTTAACCGTGCAAACAACACGGTCACCCAATCGATTGGCGACGATCCATTCTGGGGTGTGAAGGTTGACGCGTATCCGCTCGACAATCACCACTTCGAATTCACGATCTTCGACACCGAACGTCAGAGCAACATCTCCGAAGCTTCCTACACCGAAACACCAACCGGCGTTCAGATCGGCACCTTCACGCCGCTTCGCGACGCAAACTTCGGCGGCATAAGCTACGTTGGCAAGTACACCGGTACCTTGACCGACTTCCTGACTGTTTCGGCAGCTTACGGTAAGATGAAAGATCGCTTCGACACGACTATCCTCGGTTCGAACCTTCCACTTGCACGCAACTTTTCGGGTCGTACAATTGGCGGCGTTTCGGATGGTGGTAACTACGGTCCTCAGCGCTCCAGCAGCCTGACCTTCCCGTACGAGACGGAGCGTGAGTTCTTCCGTGCTGATGCCGATCTGTATTTCACGGCATTTGGCGAACACCACATTCGTTTCGGTTATGACCAGGAAATCAACACCTTGTCTCGTACCACGATCCGTAATGGTGGCGACTTCCTTCTCGGAAACGGCCAGATCACGCAAGCTGCGTATGACTTCGGAACCGGCGGCGCCGGTTATGAATTCATTATCTTCCCGGGTAACACTGCAGCTGGCCCCGGCACCGTGGTCGATCTGATCTACTTCAACAGCGGTGGTTCATTCGAATCAAAGAACAAAGCGTTCTACATTCAGGACGAATGGAATGTTACAGACCGTCTGACGCTGAACCTTGGCGTTCGTCGTGATGACTTCGGCGTGGACAAGGCTGACGGTTCGCCGTTCCTGCGTCTCGACGAAAACTATGCACCGCGTGTCGGCATTGAATACAAGTTGTTCGATGATCAGTCCGCTCGCATCTACGGCTTCTTCGGTCAGTACTTCCTGCCCGTTGCCAGTAATACCGCCTTCCGCGGCGCTGGTGCAGAAGTCTTCTTCCGTGAGCGTTATACCTTCGACGGTTTCGATGCGAATGGCCTGCCGGCGACAACCGGTGCGCAGATCACAGCGGCACAAGATAGTCGTTATGGACTTGCCTGCCCGTTCGCTCTCTCGCCTCGCGGTGCCGGTGGTAACACCTGCCGTGTGACGGGTGACGGCACGGTTCCTGGTTCGGAGCAGTTCTTCGCTTCCGATCTGAAGGCTACCAAGCAGTCTGAATACATCATCGGCTACGAGCAGAATCTCGGCGACTGGACAGTGGGTCTTTCCTACATCCACCGCGTTCTTGACCGGACAGCAGAAGATGCCTCGATCGACTTTGCAGCAGGCAACTACTGTGTCGCTCAGGGCTTCAGCCGCGCAGATTGCGATAACATCTGGAATGGCTTCCATCAGTACGTAACGTTCAACGTTGGCGGCCCGATGACTGTTGCACTTCTTGGTGGCGGCCGTGCAGGTAACCCTGCCGACGCACTCGACGGTCAGGTTGTTTCGTTCACTGCTGAAGACCTTGGTTTGCCAGAAGTTACCCGGACCTATGACGCTGTTGAATTCACGTTCGACCGCAAGTGGGATGGTAACTGGCGCCTTGGTGGTTCGTACACATGGTCCGAATCCAAGGGTAACACCGAAGGTTACGTCCAGTCAGACTTCGGTCAGGCAGATGCCGGTATCACGCAGGATTTCGACGTTATCGGATTTACCGATTTTGCCGATGGTCTGCTGCCAAACCACCGTCGTCACCGGATGAAACTGTTTGGTGCTGTTGCACTGGGCGACAAGCTAACGCTTGGTGGTAACGCATCTGTTTCCTCACCACGTCCACTCAGCTGCTTCGGTTTCCACCCAACCGACATCACCGGTAACCTTTACGGTGCGGCATCGCGTTATTGTGGCCTTCAGCCATTCCAGCGCGGCACCGGCTTCCGGACCGATTGGGAAACGCGGTTTGACGTATCCGCACGTTACAACATCGAAACTGGCACAGGCCAGACGATCACGTTCCGGGCCGATGTCTTCAATCTGTTCAATTCGCAGGCAATCTCGCAGCGTATTGAAACTGGTGATCTCGACATCACCGGTCAGAACGCGGCCGGCGAACCAACAAGTGTCAATCCTGATCCAGACTACGGTCTTCCTTCAGGCTTCCAGGCACCACGTTCGGTACGCTTGGGCATCGACGTCAGCTTCTAATCCTCGATTAGAACTGGTACAAAAATCGGGAGGCGACCTTCGGGCCGCCTCCCTTTTTTGTGTCCTTCGTAAACGTGGGTCGGTTTCCGTCCCGCCAATTGGCGTTAGAAAATTTACAGATCGCTATCCCGGACAGCCGCGGGCGGAGCGAGCGCAAATTCCCGTCCGGCTCCCTGTCAACCAGTGGTAGGTGTTGATGGATTGCCGTCGGCATCAGCAGCGACATGATTTCGCCAATTTGCCGATCCTGTCGAAACGCTTTATCCAGCTTAGCGCATCATTAGTTCTTGGTGCTGACCTCAAATTTCAAGGCGCCGTCACCTTCATCGATCGCCACGCTTGATCCGTCAGGGACTTCTCCGGCAAGCAATTTTTCAGCAAGGGGATCCTGTACGTAGCGTTGTACTGCGCGCTTGAGCGGCCTCGCCCCATAAACCGGGTCGTAGCCAACCCTGCCCAACCATCGCTTTGCAGCATCGGTCAGGTCGAGTTTGATCTTCCGATCCTTGAGCAATTTCTGGACGCGTGTGACCTGTATCTCGACAATCGGTGCCATATGTTCCTGCGCCAGCCGGTGGAACAGGATGATCTCATCCAGCCGGTTAAGGAATTCAGGACGGAAATGTCCGCGGACAACATCCATGACCTGCGGTTCGACATCAGCAACCTTCTGCCCATCCTCAAGCTGGCTCAGAAATTGACTGCCAAGATTTGACGTCAGGATGATCAGCGTGTTCGCAAAATCGACCACTCTGCCCTGCCCGTCGGTCAGACGTCCATCGTCGAGAACCTGCAATAAGACGTTGAAGACGTCGCTGTGCGCTTTCTCCACCTCGTCAAACAGGACAACCTGATAGGGACGGCGGCGTACGGCTTCGGTCAGCACTCCACCTTCGTCATAGCCAACATAGCCCGGAGGCGCACCGATCAGGCGTGCGACGGCATGCTTTTCCATGAATTCGCTCATGTCGATACGCACCATTGCGCTATCATCGTCGAACAGAAATTCGGCGAGCGCCTTGGTCAGCTCCGTCTTGCCGACACCGGTGGGGCCCAGGAACAGGAAACTGCCAAGCGGACGGTTGGGGTCCTGCAAACCGGCTCGCGCGCGCCTGACAGCCTTCGAAACCGCGTTCACAGCTTCTGCCTGACCGATGACCCGTTTGCCGATTACCTGCTCCATCTTAAGCAGTTTCTCGCGTTCGCCAGCCAACATCCGGTCAACCGGCACGCCGGTCCAGCGGCTGACAACGCCGGCGATATCGTCTTCGGTCACTTCTTCGCGCAACAAAGCGTTTTCATTATGACCTTCTGCTTCGACAAGTTTTTTCTCGAGCGCGGGGATCGTTCCGTAAGAAAGTTCCCCGGCTTTCGCGAGGTCGCCCGCGCGCTCCGCCTGCTCAAGTTCCAACCGGGCATGGTCGAGCTGTTCCTTGATCTTGCTTTCGGCGGCGATCTTGTCGCGCTCGCCCTGCCAACGCGTAGTCAGCGCAGAAGATTGCTCCTCTAGATTGGCGAGTTCTTCCCGCAGCGTTTTCAATCGGTCTCTCGATGCCTGATCGGTCTCCTTTGCCAATGCGGACTCTTCGATCTTGAGCTGGATGATCCGGCGATCAAGGCCCTCGATCTCCTCGGGCTTCGATTCCACCTCCATCCGAATTCGGCTGGCAGCCTCGTCCATCAGGTCAATCGCCTTATCGGGTAGAAAGCGGTTGGCGATGTAACGATTGGACAGCGTCGCGGCCGATACAATTGCACCGTCGGTAATCCGTACGCCGTGATGCAACTCGTATTTCTCTTTCAGGCCGCGCAGAATCGAAATTGTATCTTCAACCGTCGGTTCTTCGATTAGTACCGGTTGGAAACGCCGCTGCAGCGCGGGGTCTTTTTCAACATATTTCTGATATTCGTCGAGCGTGGTGGCACCGATCGTATGCAACTCGCCGCGCGACAATGCGGGCTTGAGCAAATTGCTCGCATCCATCGAACCCTCTGATGCGCCCGCGCCGATGAGCGTGTGCATTTCGTCAATGAACAGGATAATCTGGCCATCGCTGCCTTTGACTTCATCAAGCACCGCCTTGAGCCGTTCCTCGAATTCACCGCGGTATTTTGCACCTGCTATCAATGACCCCATGTCGAGCGACATGAGAGTACGGCCCTTCAGGCTGTCAGGCACATCGCCGTTTGCAATGCGCAAGGCCAAGCCTTCGGCGATGGCGGTCTTGCCCACGCCCGGTTCACCGATCAGCGCGGGATTATTTTTCGTGCGCCGGGCAAGAATCTGAATTGTCCGGCGAATTTCCTCGTCCCTGCCAATGACCGGGTCGAGTTTGCCCTCTCGCGCGGCCTCGGTCAGGTCTCGCGCATATT
The DNA here is from genome assembly GCF_037154015.1 of Altererythrobacter aquiaggeris. NCBI lineage: Bacteria > Pseudomonadati > Pseudomonadota > Alphaproteobacteria > Sphingomonadales > Erythrobacteraceae > Aestuarierythrobacter > Aestuarierythrobacter aquiaggeris. The sequence continues at coordinate 713,138 of NZ_JBANRL010000001.1, read as the reverse complement.
TCTTCATCGCATCATAGGCATTTTCGGCACTGGCACTGTCGGCGGTACGGCCATTGCGAAGTTCGTTGATCGCGGCGTTAAGTGCCTTGGGATCAACACCGGCAGATTTCAGCGCCTGCCCTGCAGCAGTCGTAGTCGCGAGTGCCAACGCAACCAATAAACGTTCTACGGTGACAAAGCTGTCGCCCGCTTTTTCGGCAATTTGTTCTGCCTGATCAAGCACCCGGACCGCATCATTGTCGAGCCCCGGTGTGGCTTGCGCACCCCCGCCTGTCACCGATGCGATCTTGGCCAGCGCGGTATCCGCGCCACTCTCGGCCTGTTTTGGATCACCGCCTGCGCGCGCCACCAGTCCGGCCGCCATACCTTCTTCATCCTCGAGCAGCGCCTTCAACAGATGTTCGGGCCCGATCCGCTGATGTGAATTGCGGATTGCAACTGTCTGCGCCGACTGGAGGAATCCTTTCGCGCGATCAGTAAATTTTTCGAGATTCATGGGGTTTCCCTCAAGCTGTTACCCGATCCAGATAGTGTTGCGCGTCTGCAACACAAGTGCCTGCCAGCTTGGCACATCCCCGGGTGTGTTACCAACATATAGGGGTCGGGTTCGCCAAACCATAGTACCGCGGGCATAAAATCGCCGAAGACACTTCGAACCCCTTCAAATTGCGAACAAACTGTGTAGAAAAGTTGCCTTGTGCAACCCGATCCGCAGAATGCTGGACGGGCTCGGGAGAATTGTCGATGGGCGTGTTGAAGATTATCGGGCTAGGATTCCTGGGCCTGATTGCCGCGGTCTTGATCGCCTTGATGGTATGGGAACCTTTCACCGCCACCGCAGCAAACGCCCAGCCAGCGCCTGCACTAGCCTACAAGGCGGAAATTTTGCGGGATCAATTCGGTGTGCCGCATATCTCGGGCCAGCGTGACGTCGATGTTGCTTACGGTCTGGCCCGCGCTCATGCCGAAGATGATTTCGATACGCTGCAGGAAGTCGTGTCGATGACCCGCGGGCGGTACGGAGTCATCGCGGGCCAGGATGGCGCCGCTATCGATTTCGCGCTGGTTCTGCTGGGGTCGCGCGAGACAGCCCGCCGCGAATACCCCAAATTGCCAGCCGACACGCGCGCCGTGTTGGAAGCCTATGCTGCCGGGCTGAATGATTATGCCGAAGCTAATCCTGGAGAGCTTACCCTAGCTAGCCTGTTTCCCGTTAATGGCGAGGATATCGCCACCGGCTTTGTCCTGCGCCAACCGTTCTTTTTTGGTCTTAACAACACCTTGGGCCCGTTGGTCGAGGGTACAGAGCGTAATCCGGAATTTGGCCCGAAACTTGATCTGTCGCCCGAAAAACCCGCTCCGCTTGCGATGGGTGATGACGGGGCGATGTCGGGCTCGAACGCTTTCGCAATCGCGCCCGAACGGTCGGGCGATGGAGTGACCCGGCTGGTATCCAACAGTCACCAGCCATGGCGCGGCGGCGTGGCGTGGTACGAAGCAACCGTCGAGAGCGGCGAAGGTTGGCATTTTACCGGCGCGACTTTCCCTGGCAGCCCGTATATTTTCCTTGGCCATAATGCCAATCTGGGCTGGACCAACACCGTCAACCGTCCCGACATGGTCGATGTTTACGAGTTGACCGTGAATGCTGACGGCACCCGTTACCAGATGGACGGCAAGTGGAAGCCATTGGAGAAAAAACGTTTCTGGCTGAAGGTTCGATTCGGTCCGCTGGTCGTACCGGTGCCCCGCACAGTGTATCGCAGCGAACATGGGCCGGTTATCAAAAACGATAATGGCTATTTCGCATTTCGCTATGGCGGAATGGAATCGCTTGGCCAACTGGATGCCTATTACCGGATCGGCAAAACGCAAAATCTGGAAGAATGGCTGGAAGTAATGGAACGCCAGGAAATCCCGTCGACCAATTTCATTTATGCCGACAAGGATGGCAACATTGCCTATGTTTACAATGCGTCGATACCGGACCGGCCCAAAGGCTACGACTGGCGCGGCGTGCTCAAAGGCAATATTTCGGCCAATATCTGGCAAGGTCTCGCGCCATTCGAAAAGAAGCCGAAATACATCAACCCGTCGTCCGGCTTTCTGTACAATGCCAATAATATGCCGTTTTACGCGGCGGGTGAAAGCGACTTGTCGCCCGATAGCGTGGAGCCTGAGCTGGGCGTTGAACTGACGATGACCAACCGCGCATGGCGCGCGCACAAGCTGATGTCGGCAACAAATCCGATCGGCCGCGAAGAACTGGAACGGATCAAATATGATACCGGTTACGAACGGATTGATTATATCGCTGATCTATTCGCTGGTATTGCCGCGCTTGATGTTGATGACGATCCCGAGCTGAAGCTGGCCCAGCAGTTATTGGGGTCTTGGGATTACTCTGCTGACGGAATCGGACGCGGCGATGCGCTGGCACTGCTTACTATCCGCGAAATGATGGGTACGCGCTATTCCAACCAGCCCGATCCCGACATGCGCGAACTGCTGCAAAATTCTGTCGATCATCTGATGGATAACTTTGGCCGGCTTGACATTCCGCAAGGTGAAATTCTGCGTCTGCAACAGGGTGATGTCGATTTGCCGCTGGATGGTGGTAGCGATACTCTGCGCGCGTCAACGCTCTGGGATATACAGGAGGACGGGCGGCTGGCTGTCCGGCACGGCGACAGTTTCATCCAGTTTGTCGAATGGACACCGGGAAAGCCGGTAAGCTCGGAATCGATTCAGCCATATGGCCAGGCCATTACCAGACCGGGTAGCAGGCATTACTCTGACCAGGCGGCGCTTTTCGCGCAGCACAAATTGAAACCTGTCCATTTTACGCGTGCTGATGCGCTAAAAAATGCAGTTCGACGATACACGGTGTCAAGCAACTGAATTCTGCTACAATCAAACCTGCCAAACGCCAATTTACGGGGAAATCGATGCGCCGACTGATTGCTACATCCGCTTTGTCGCTAATGCTCGCTGCGTGTTCGGTCAGCCAGGTCGAACCCGTGTCATCGGCGGTGGGCGAACCCGTCACCGCCACGGCACAGCCTGCACCGCTAACCGATCTGATAAGCGAAGTGGACATCCCCTACGAAACCTTCACGCTTGATAACGGCCTGACGACAATCGTGCATACCGACCGTAAATCCCCGATCGTGGGCGTTACGGTTTATTACCGCGTCGGTGCGAAGCACGAACCGCGCGGCAAGACGGGATTTGCCCATTTGTTCGAACATCTGATGTTCGGGGGCAGCGAGAATGTGCCGAATTTCGACAAGCCGCTGGAAGCTGCGGGTTCGACCAGCACCAACGGCAGTACCAGCGCCGACCGGACGAATTATGTCGAGACGGTGCCTACCGGCGCGCTTGATCTGGCCTTGTTCATGGAAAGTGACCGGATGGGTCATTTGCTGGGTGCGGTTACGCAGGAAAAGCTCGATAAGCAGCGCGGCGTTGTGCAGAACGAGAAACGCCAGGGCGATAATCAGCCTTATGGTCTTACATTTTACGCGTTGCAGGATGGGTTATTCCCGGTCGGGCATCCCTATCGGCACTCGACAATCGGCTCGATGGCAGATCTCGATGCAGCAAGTATCCCCGATGTCCGCAATTGGTTTCGCGACAATTACGCCCCGAACAATGTTGTTCTGGCACTTGCGGGCGATATCGATGCGGCAACCGCACGCCCCATGGTTGAACGCTGGTTCGGGGCAATCCCGCGCGGCCCGAAAGTGGAGCAGCAACCCGCTCCGCCGGTGACACTTGCTGCGCCTGTCAGCCGCGAAATGACCGATCAGGTGCCGGTTACGCGGATTTTCCGCGCCTGGACGGGCCCTGAAATGACTCACGCCGATGCAGTGCCGCTCGCGGCTGGTATGAGCGTTCTGGGCGGCCTTGCTTCGTCCCGGCTGGACAATGTCCTTGTCCGCGACGAGCAATTGGCAGTCGCGGTCAGTGCAGCGACCTTTCAGGAAGAGCAAAACTCCATCTTGTTTGCGCAAATGGACATCAAACCGGGCGTCGACCGCGCGCAGGCCGAAGCGCGGCTGGATGCGCTTATAGCCCAAATGCTTGCCGAGGGGCCGACACAGGACGAGGTCCGCCGCGCAGCGACGCAGGCTGTTTCCAATCAAATTGGCCAGCTTGAACGGGTTGGCGGGTTTGGCGGCAAAGGTATGCAGCTGGCCGAAGGGCTGCTCTACACTGGCAGCGCCGACCAGTATAAGACAGATTTGCAGCGCTATGCCGCTGTTACTCCTGCGGGTGTCCAGGCCGCCATGCAACGCTGGCTCTCGCGTCCGGCATTCAGCCTTGCGATTGTGCCAGGCGAACGAACCGAAAACGGGGATGTGATGGGCGGCTGGGGCGACGAGGCCGCAATGGCACCACCGGCCCCCGATACCAAAGCCCCAGCACCTGAATTGGCGACCGGACCAAAGCGTGATTTCCCGCCCGTGGCTGATGTGGCCGATCTGGAATTTCCCGCAATCGAGCGGGCCACGTTGTCGAATGGCATTGAGGTCGCGCTGGCGCGGCGGACAGCAGTTCCCACGGTTCTCGTGAATTTGCAGTTCGATGCCGGGATCGCGGCGGATGCTCTGGACACACCCGGTACGCAGGCATTCATGTTGGCATTATTGGAAGAAGGCACCACCACGCGCGGTGCAATCCAGATTGCCGAAGAGCAGGAAAGACTTGGGGCGTCTGTAACGACTGGTGCTTCGCTCGATAGCACAAGCATCCAGCTATCCGCACTGTCAGCCAATCTGGCGCCGTCTCTGGCATTAATGGCTGACATTACGCGCAATCCGCGCTTTGCAGCCGAAGATGTTGAACGGGTCAAAGGTCAACGCCTAGCGCGGCTGAGCCAAGTGCTTGCATCACCGCAGGCGCTTGCCACTCGCTCGCTGGCGCCGATCTTGTTCGGTGAAGGCACGCCCTATGGTCAGCCGGCCGATGGCCTCGGCAATCAGGCGGCATTGTCGGCCATGACGCCAGAAAACCTTGCCGCAACACACCGGAAGTGGCTGCGGCCCAGCACCGCGCGTCTTACAGTTGTGGGCGATGCCGCGATGGATGATCTGCTGCCACTGCTCGAACAGGCGTTTGGCAAATGGGCTGATAACCGGATGGCGGTGCCCGTTAAACCGCTCGATGCCGCAATTCCCGCACCCGAACCGCGGATTGTGGTGCTTGATCGTCCCAATTCACCACAATCGGTTATTGTCGCGGGACGGGTCTTGCCGCTGACAGGCGGCGCGGCCGGTTACGAAGCGCTGGAATTGGCCAACGAAGTGCTTGGCGGCGGCTTCCTGTCGCGGCTCAACTCCAATCTGCGTGAAGAAAAAGGTTGGAGTTACGGCGTATATAGCGGGATCACCGCACCTGCCGGTCGGCGCAGCTTTACGTTGGCCGCGCCCGTCCAGTCGGACAGAACGGGAGACGCCATCAAACTGTTGCAGGAAGAAATGACCGCGTTCCCGGCCTCCCGCCCGGTCGGTCAGGAAGAGCTCCAGCGCGTGACTGATGGCAATATCCGCGGTCTGCCAAACCGGTTCGAAACAAATGCACAGGTTTTACGCGCTATCATCGACAACTGGAATCTGGGGCGGCCGGATAATTATTATACCACACTGGCGGCAGTATATCGGGGCCTCGACGCTACGGCGCTCAACACCAATGCGACCCGGTTCCTACGTCCAGACCAGTTGACGTATGTCATTGTCGGCGACCGATCGGTCATCGAACCGCAACTTTCCGGGATCAACCTCCCGGTCGAATACGTTAGTTCAGGTGACAGCGAATAGCTGGCGGCTTAGAAGGGCCGCGAATTTGCAAAGGAGAAAGAAATGTCCGTAGCAGGAACTTATGATTGCGTAACCAAAAGCCCGATGGGCGACCAGAAGAGCACCGTCACCATCGTACCCAGCGATGACGGCACGACTTTCACCGGCACCAATCAGGGCGCCATGGGCTCCATGGAACTGGAAGATGGCAAGATTGACGGCAACAAGCTGACTTGGACCATGAACATGACGGTGCCGATGCCAATGAAACTCGAAGGCGAAGCCACCGTTGATGGCGACGCGCTGACGGGCGAAGTAAATGCTGGTGCTTTCGGCAAGATGGCAATGACCGGACACCGCGCGAGCTAAGCATTAAAATCGAAACAGTATGGGGCGCTGGGAGCGATTCCGGCGCCCCTTTTTTGTGAGAAAATAATTCGGTGGCAGCAAGTTAAGTCTTGTTTGTGGTCGGCTTCGACCGGCCACTTACACACGGTGTATTTGTCGGTGGGTAAACAATAAATACTCCGCTTAACCGACAAACATTTGCCTTTATAGGTCTTAACGTCCATCAACGGCCAAGGTGGCTGTGGGGGCAAGCGATGTTAGTACTGGAAAAGAGCAGCAAACTGCGACTGCTGACGGTGTTTTTATTCTATTTTACGCAAGGTTTACCTATCGGGCTGTTCTTCTACGCGATCCCGGCATGGTTGGCGGCGAACGGTGCCTCTACCACCGCTGTTGCGGGCGTGGTGGGCGCTTCGATTTTGCCATGGACACTCAAATTCTTCGTCGGTTTCGTGATGGATCGGTACACCTATTTGCCAATGGGACGCAGGCGTATCTGGATCATCGGCGCGCAAGCCACGATTGTCGCCATGCTTCTGTTTGCGGCGGTCCTGTCACCAGGACCGAGTGAGATCTGGCTATTATCGATCCTCGGGTTTCTCGCCAATTCGGGGACGGCATTCCAGGATGTGTCGATCGACGGGCTGGCTGTGGACATCATGCCTGAAGACGAGCGTGCAAAGGCATCCGGCATCATGTTCGGCGGACAAGTGTTGGGCATATCTGCAACCACTTTTGCCGCAGGGCAACTGATCGCAGCGTATGGTACTGTCGCGGGCTATCTGGCCGCTGCGGCCGCAGTAACCTGTGTGCTGATCTACGGTATCGCCATGCGGGAGCGCGAGGGCGAAGGCCGTTTTCCATGGAGCAAAGGCAAGGCACACCCGCACAATGTTGCCCTGCAGGTTGAAGCCTGGAAGCCGCTTCTGGCAGGTAGTTTCAAGGCGATGGTTGCTCCGCTAAGTCTGGCGGCGATGGTGATCTTTCTGTTTCGCTCTTTGCCGGCCGGTGTCGGTGAAGCGTATCACCCCGGGCTTGCTACAGGCATCGGCGGTTGGTCACAGACGGAATATACCAACACCATATCTACTGCCCAACTGTTCGTCGGCGTGTTTGCATTGGTCGTGGGAGGATGGGCTGTTGCCAAAATCGGCGCACAGCGCGCCGCATTGATAATGTGTGTTCTGGTTGGTTTGCTCGCGCTCGGTTTTGGCCTTTCCCGCGAATATTGGGACAATGCCGCGCTGCTCACTGCCTATTTTTGGCAATTGGAATTCTTTGTTACAATGTTAGCCGTTGCGTTCATTCCTATCGCCATGCGGTTGTGCGACCCGCGCGTTGCTGCGACCCAATTCACCCTGTATATGGCGGCTTCCAATGTCGGACGTCCGGTGGGAAATTCGATTGCCGCGGCAACGGACGCGGCAGGAAGCCCGGAGCTGATGTATTTCGCGGTGGCAGTCGTGTTTGCAGTCTTTGCGCTGATCATGATGTTCGTCCGCTTCCCTGCCCAGGCGCCCGTGGTCGAAGATCTGATCAAAGCTGCAGATCCGGAAGTTGCCCGCCAGCCGGCGCCAGTCATCAACTAGGTTTATTCAGCCCAGCTTGGACTTCAGTAGCTCGTTTACCACTTGCGGATTGGCCTTGCCCTGCATCGCCTTCATGGTCTGCCCCACAAAGAAGCCGAAGAGCTTGTCCTTGCCGCCCTGATACTCGGCGACCTTGTCCTGATTGGCGGCGATGACCTTGTCGATCTCGGCTTCAATGGCGCCGGTGTCGCTTTGCTGTTTCAGCCCTTCGGTTTCGGCAATTTCGTCCGGCGCGCGGCCAGTTTTCAGAACGATTTCGTAGATTTCCTTGGACTGGCTGCCGGAAACTTCGCCGCTTTCAACCAGCTTCAGGATCACTGCCTGTGCTCCGGCGGTGGCATATTCCAGCTTGGCTTCGTCGCCGAGCGATTTAATCACGCCCGGCGCGACCGACAGTGTCCAGTTGGCAACCTGCGTGGCAACATCGGCTTCGCTTTTGCCCAGCAGCCTGGCAGTTTCAGCCAGCAGCATTTCAAACCGCGCGAAAGTTTCAACCTCCAGCGTCAGTTGCGCCGCGTTGTAATCATTCATGCCCAGCTTGCCCGTATAGCGCGCACGCTTGGCATCGGGCAGTTCGGGCAGGCTCGCGCGGCATTCCTCCAGAAACTCATCGTCGAGGTCGAGCGGCAGCAAATCCGGATCTGGGAAGTAACGATAATCATGCGCATCTTCCTTGGAGCGCATGGACCGTGTTTCATTTTTGTCGGGATCGTAGAGGCGCGTTTCCTGGACCACCGTACCGCCTTCTTCGATCAAATCGACCTGACGGCGCGCCTCACCCTCGATCACCGCCATCACAAAGCGGACGGAATTGACGTTCTTCGTCTCTGTTCGTGTGCCAAGTTCAGTATCTCCGACCTTGCGGACCGATACGTTGACGTCCGCGCGCATGGAGCCTTGCTCCATATTGCCGTCGCACGATCCGACATAGCGCAGGATCGAGCGCAACTTGCGGACATAAGCGCCTGCTTCCGCGGGCGAGGTCATATCGGGCATGGAAACGATTTCCATCAGCGCAACACCGCTGCGGTTCAGATCGACATAGGACATCGTCGGGTGCTGGTCATGCATCAGCTTGCCCGCGTCCTGTTCAACATGAATCCGCTCGATCCCGATGATCTTGTCTTCGGGAATACCGCCCTTTTCATCCTGTTCAATCAGCAGTTTACCTTCGCCCACAATCGGATGGTACAGCTGCGAAATCTGGTAGCCCTGCGGCAAATCGGCGTAGAAGTAGTTCTTGCGGTCGAAGCGCGACCATTTGTTGATCTGCGCTTCGATCGCCATGCCCGTGCGCACCGCCTGACGGATGCACTCGCGGTTCGGCACCGGCAGCATACCCGGCATCGCCGCATCGACGAGGCTGACCTGCGTATTCGGCTCGGCCCCGAATTCGGTGCTGGCGCCGGAAAACAGCTTGGCCTGCGAAGTGACCTGCGCATGGACCTCAAGGCCGATCACGACCTCCCACTCGCCCGTTGCGCCTCGAATACGGTAATTGCTCATGCCCACCACTTCTCCGGCGTAGCGTCAAAGCCCGCCCGCTCTTCAATCGCCAGACCAGCGTTCATTACGCCCTGCTCGTCAAAGGCCTTGCCGATGATCTGCAGGCCGAGCGGCAACCCTTGCGAGTTCAGGCCAGCGGGCACTGACATTGCTGGCAGCCCCGCCATACTCGCTGGCACGGCGAACACATCGTTCAGATACATCGCCAGCGGATCGCTCGACTTGTCGCCAAGCCCGAAAGCTGCGCTGGGGCAGGTCGGGGCGAGGATCACGTCGCATTCCTGAAATGCATTTTCGAAATCGCGGCTGATCAGCGTGCGAACCTTTTGCGCCTGCGTGTAATAGGCATCGTAGAAGCCCGCACTGAGCACATAGGTGCCGATCATGATGCGGCGTTTTACTTCGGGACCGAAACCAGCGGCGCGGCTGGCGGCATACATGTCCTGCAAGCCAGCGCCTTCTGGCAGTTCGCGCAGGCCGTAACGCAGCCCGTCATAGCGGGCGAGGTTGCTCGAGGCTTCTGCCGGGGCGATGATGTAATAAGCGGGCAGCGCATATTTGGTGTGCGGCAGGCTGATATCGATGATTTCAGCGCCCGCATCGCGCAGCCACGCCTTGCCCTGCGCCCAACTGGCTTCGATCTCCGCATCCATACCATCCATGCGGTATTCACGCGGGATGCCGACTTTCTTGCCCTTCAGATCGCCGCTGAGCGCAGCCTCCCAATCGGGCACAGGCATATCGAGGCTGGTCGAATCCTTCGGATCGAAACCCGCCATCGCCTCAAGCATGATCGCGCAGTCGCGCGTGTCGCGGGCCATCGGTCCTGCCTGATCGAGCGAGCTGGCAAAGGCGACTACACCCCAGCGGCTACAACGGCCATAAGTCGGTTTTACGCCTGTAATGCCGGTGAAGGCTGCAGGCTGGCGGATCGAGCCTCCTGTGTCAGTGCCGGTGGCGGCTGGTGCGAGCCGCGCCGCAACCGCAGTTGACGAACCACCCGAAGAACCGCCGGGTGCAAGCGCAGCGTTGAGCCCCAATTCTTTGGCATCAGTGCGCCGCCACGGATTGATGACATTGCCGAAATAGCTGGTTTCGTTGCTCGATCCCATGGCGAACTGGTCAAGGTTCAGCTTGCCGAGCATCACTGCACCAGCGGACCACAAATTGTGGCTCACGGTGCTTTCATATTCGGGCACGAAACCTTCGAGGATGTGGCTGCCAGCGGTTGTCTGCACACCGCGCGTGCAGAACAAATCCTTCATTCCGATGGGCACGCCGCCCATTTTGCCCAGATCCTTGCCCGCCGCGCGTGCCGCATCGACCAAATCAGCTGCTTTCAGCGCGATTTCGGGTGTCTCGACAATAAAAGCGTTAAGCTGCGTTGCGGCGGCAACATTGGCATTGAAAGCCTCGGTCACTTCGCGCGACGTGAAATCGCCCGCTTTTACCCCGTCACGGATTGCAGCAACGCCTAACGTTGTGAGATCGCTGGTAACTTCGATCATTATTCAATCACCTTGGGCACAGCGAAGAAGCCGTGTTCGGCATTGGGCGCGTTGGCCAGAACCTTGTCGCGCACGCCGCCGCCCGTCAGCGGATCGGCATCCACCACATCATCGCGCAGGCGCTGTTTGTTGGGAATGACCGAAGTCGTCGCTTCGACGCCGGTGACATCCACCTCGCCCAATTGCTCCACCCAGCCAAGGATATTGTTGAGTTCTGGCACAAGCGCCTCAACCTCGGCTTCGCTCATCGAAATGCGCGCCAGCGAGGCGATTCTGGTGACGGTTTCTTTATCGACAGACATGGCGTTGCGTTAGCCGCCAATGCCGGGGCCTTCAAGCGGGTTTGCTAGTGAAAAGCCGCTTAATCGAACCCCTAATCGAACGGTGCGCCAACCGGCTTGCCGTCCACGTAGATCCGGCGGCCGGTGTATGGGCGCGTCTCAATTTTCGAACCTGCTTCGACCGTGACCTTACCTTCGGTCCAGTCACGTCGCCGATCAATGTCAAACTTGCCCTGTTTATCGATAAATAGCGGATCGACCCGATTGGTGGAAACCAGCTTGAAAAGACGTAGATCGTCGCGGTTATCGTCGACCTCGATCAAGATGCAGGGGCTGTCGCAAAGCCAAGGATTGGAAAGCAAATAACTTTCAAACTTGGTACGAACCTCCGCATCGTCCGTGACCATCCGGAGGTTAGCTCTGCTTTGCTCCACCTCTTCCGGATTTCGCTGTGAAGGGCGGGAATCCCGTTCGTTTGCTTCCTTTGCGAGCTTCACGACCTCGGGCTTGCCGTTTTTGATCAGATCCGCCAGCGCGTTTCGTCCCGGCTCGCCAAAATCCCAGCGCAATGCATGAAAATCAAAATCCTGCGCCGCAACGTCGCCGGTTTTCAGCCGCGCAACCTGATCACGCGCAGAGATAGCAGAGAAGTCAAAAATGGGTAGCGCCAGCAGCAGCGCCACCAGGCAAGTCGCAACCGCAGTGATCATGTTCGACTTGCGAATTTGTGTCCGCCAGCCTGCCTTGCGGCCACGGATCAGCGCGGCGAGATAGGCCACTCCGTAAAAACACGCGAGCGCGATGGCGACCAGCGCCCAAATGCGTTCAGGCGAAAGGCCGTGCTGCGCGATGCGGGTCCCCATGGATGCTGCGGCAAGTATTGACAAAGGCAGGATAATTGCGGCCAGCGCCGCCGCGGCAATCTGCAGCAGGCGAGACTGCGATGCTTCATTATCATTGTTGCGAACGACCGCATTCACCAGGACAAATGATCCCGCCGCAAAGGTCAGCAGGAACGGCGTTGCACTATCGGTCGCGCGCCACAAAACCTCGGGACCGGAAATCAGCACGGCGAACAGGAACAGCACCAAAGCCGCCGCGAGCGGGACCGCGAGGATCGAAAAGACCAGCATCACGACCGATTGCAGCGTGCCGAGTATCTTCGACTGGTTGCGTAGCACGCCAAGTCCTGCGCCGAACGCCGCGCCGCTAAACATCCAGCCGAACCATTCTTCGTCCAGCAGATCTCTTGGCAGATTGATTTCGATGAGCTGGAACAACTCGGCCAGCAATGTCGCGACTAGCCATGACAGTCCGACAAACGCTAGAGCGCCAGCCCCGCTGATGGCGTTAGTCCAGACATGGTAATGCGTGTCGCTATAATCAGTCGCCATGCGGCGGCGGTGGAAGCCCGCCTGGAACAATGGCACCGCGATGATCGTGGCGAGGAGGCCTGCGGCGAGGCCGAATTGCTCATCCGGCAAAACTTCTGCGTAGCGCACCGCCCGCCATGTCAGTCCGCCCATGATCGCGCCGACCATGACTGCAAAGATAGCCGGTTCCACCAGCCAGTCGCGCTTGGTCGTGAGCGCGGCTGACAATCCCCCGAACAACGCAAATGCGACCAGTGCCATGCGCCAGGGCACAGCGTCGCCGCCATTGTCCGTCAGCAGATGTATCGCGAATCCGACAAACGCGAAACCCACAGCAAGCAACCATGGCCTCGACAGCCAGTCACCCGCATCGCGGTTACTGTTCAACGGACTGTCAGCGGATTCTGCCATCGGTTTTATCCGCTACGAATGTCCGGCTACTGGCCTTGTGGTGCAGCCGGCTCCGCAGCGCCTGCCGCACCTTGTTGTTGGGCCATCATTTGCTGCAGCGCAGCCATCCGGCGATCGGCATCTCCGCGCGCAAGAATATCGTTCACCTCGATCTCGAAAATCAGATCTGCATTGGGCGGAATTGGCGAACCGGGCTGTGGTTCAGCCCCGTATCCCATATCCGAAGGGATATAGAGTTCGTATTTCCCGCCTTTTCTAACCTGTTTCAAACCCTCGTAGAAGCCGGGGATAGTTTGCCCCTCTTCAAGCACGAACGGGGTTCCATCAGGCAAAATACCGGGCGGTATGGGCAATGGCTGCGAACGGTCGAATTCGGTCCCGTCGGTCAGTTTGCCGACATAATTGATGAACAGCACATCGCCTTCCTTGGCGGCTGACCCGCTGCCTTCGCGGATCGTGTCCAGCGAAACGCCTTTCGGCGCCGAAGCCCAGGCAATGCCCGCACCGAGTAAGATCGCCACAATAACGCCCAACCATAATTTGGTGAGCGAGCCTTTAGTAATCGGGTGTAACGGAACGCGGGTAACTTCGGTCATTTAGGCATATCCTGCAATTGATGCTGCGCTCATGGACAGTAAACAAAAGGGCGCAGATTTCTCCGCGCCCTGATGGCTTATGAAACTGGTCTGCGCAAGCATGAGATAACCCCGCTGCGCAGTGATGCGGGGCTTAAATGCCGTCGCGTTCCATCCGTTTGCGTTCCATTTTCCGAGCGCGGCGCACAGCAGCGGCCTTTTCACGTGCGCGCTTCTCGCTGGGCTTTTCGTAATGACGACGCAGTTTCATCTCGCGGTACACGCCTTCACGCTGCAACTTCTTCTTGAGCGCACGGAGAGCCTGATCAACATTGTTATCGCGAACCATGATCTGCATAAAGTCGAATACCTCAAATCCAAACGAGAACTTGCCGCGAAAATGCGGGCAAAATACCCTGAAATACAAAAGAAAAGCGCGTCGAAACCCGAGGGAGACGACACGAATTGCGACCCACATATGCGAATCGGCCGAGAATGGCAAGGGTTTCGCGATGGTGTCTAACGAATGCATGGCCGGTTGGTACGCTCTGTGCTTCCCTGATAGCGTCCCGATGTATAGACCGGCAAATCATGAGCGCCGCCCCATCCTTAACGCCCACTTTCACAGCTGCCCTGATTGTCGGCCTTGGAGGCGGCACGGGTGCAGTTCTTCGTCACCAGCTGGGACGCGCGATGGCGCATTGGTTCGGCCCGGCGACGATGGTCGCATTTCCCTGGGCCACACTGGCCGTCAATGTGCTGGGAAGTCTGGCCATGGGGATGCTGGCAGGCTGGTTGGCCAAACACGGCGCAGCAGCGAACGAGCATCTTCGCTTGCTCATCGGTGTCGGCCTGCTAGGGGGCTTCACCACATTTGCGGCATTCAGCCTGGAAATGATGCTGCTGATTGAACGCGGACAACCCGCTCTTGCGGTCACTTACGTCGGCATTTCACTTTTCGCCGGGTTGACCGCCCTTTACCTTGGCCTGATCGCCATGAGGATTTTCGCATGAGCCCCCTCGCATGACCGATTCAGTTCGCCAATTCACTGTCGGCCCCGATGACGATGGCATTAGGCTGGACCGCTGGTTCAAACGCAATCTACCCCAGATCGGTTTTGCAACCGTATCACGCTGGGCACGCACCGGTCAGCTGCGGATCGATGGCAGCCGCGCAAAGCCGGAAGACAGGCTGGCCGCGGGTCAGGTGCTGCGCGTCCCGCCGGGCGGGTTGGAAAGCAAAAGCGGTCCGATAGACCGGCCGGAACTGACTGACGCACAACTGGACGAAGCCGACGCAATGGCGATCCACCGGGATCGGGCCGCGATTGTAATTAACAAACCCCCGGGTCTTGCGACACAGGGCGGCACCGGTACCAAGCATCATGTGGACGGTCTACTGGACGCCTACGTCACCGGCAAGGGCCCTCGCCCTCGGCTGGTCCACCGGCTCGATAAGGATACCAGCGGCGTGCTTCTGGTTGCGGCTACACCGGGAAGCGCCGCGTTTTTTTCGCGGCGATTTTCCGGTCGTACGGCACGCAAGATCTATTGGGCGCTGGTTGTCGGGGTTCCCGATATCCATGATGGCTTGATCGATCTCCCGCTTTCAAAACAGCCGGGCACCGGCGGTGAGAAAATGCACGTCGATGAAAAGGGCGGCCAGAGTGCCAAGACACGGTACCGCGTAATCGAACGTGCGGGAAACAGCACCAGCTGGGTCGAATTGCAGCCGCTCACCGGCCGCACCCATCAGTTGCGGGTGCATATGGCGGCGATCGGCCATCCGATCGTAGGAGATGGAAAATATGGCGGAAAAGACGCTTTTCTGACCGGCACTATCAGTCGCAAGATGCACCTTCATGCCCGCCAGTTGATTATTGAACATCCCGACGGCACGCCGCTGGATATTCAAGCACCTTTACCCGAACATTTTGCGCAAAGCATGGAACAGTTGGGCTTTAACGAGGCGGACGGGGTGTTTGTCGATGACACGCCGCCCCCGCCGACCAAAACCGAACAAAAGCAGGCGGGCAAACAGCATGCCAAGCAGGTTCGCAAAGACAAGCGCGGCGAACGCAAGCGCCGCGGCGGCGATACGAAGTCCGAAACCGGACCGCGCCCCGCACATAACGCTCCCAAAACTCCCCGAAAAGGGGCCAAGCCCCGACCACGCCCCAAGAAAAGCGGGCCCGGCGGAACCAACCCGCGCGGAGGCAAAGGCAAGGGAGCCCGCGCTTAATGCATCCCAATCCAGCGTACTGGAACGATGACCGCGCACTGCACGAGGCGCTGATCGGGGAAGTGGGCTTTGGCATGGTATTTGCCGCTACTCCGGACGGGCCCCGTGTCGCGCACACGCCGCTGATTTCCACCGGTGACGGGACTGTGCGATTCCATATTGCGCGCGGAAATGCGTTGGCCAAACATCTGACGGGCGCCACTGCGCTTGTTACGGTAAACGGACCCGATGGTTATGTGAGCCCACGCTGGTATTCGGACCAGAGCCAGGCTCCGACGTGGAATTATGTGGCGCTGGAACTCGAAGGCCGGGTACGAAGAATGGATCAGGAGGGGCTAATCGCTTTGCTCGACAACCTTTCATCACGACAGGAAGCCCGGATTCAGGGCGGCATACCATGGTCCCGCGAAAAGATGGATGAAGGCGTGTTTCGGAAAATGCTGTCTGCGATAATCGGTTTCGAACTGGAGATTCAGGCATGGCGACCGACCTTCAAGCTCAATCAGAAACAGTCGGCGACAGACCGCGCCAACGTTATCAAGGGTCTTGAGGCGTCAGGCAGCCCCGGTATAGCACAAATGATGCGAACATTGGCGCCGTGACGGTACGGCTGGCCATATTCGATTGCGACGGGACACTTGTCGATGGGCAAGCCGCAGTGTGCGATGCAATGGAAGCAGCCTTTGCCGAGGTAAACGAACAAGCCCCTTCGCGCACCGAAATCCGGCGCATCGTCGGTCTCAGCCTGCCGCAAGCGGTGCGTCATCTGTCGCCGCACTTCACTGCAGCCGTTCAGGAAGCGATCGTGGACGCTTACAAGCAATCCTTCCGCGACAGCCGCATGGCGGGGCGCTTGCACGAGCCGCTGTTTGAAGGGATCGAACAGGTTCTGCGCGCTTTGCACGCCGATGGCTGGGCGCTGGCCGTTGCGACGGGCAAATCGGATCGCGGGTTGCAAGCCTGCCTTGCCGGACACGGGATATCAGACCTATTTTGCAGCCTACAAACGGCAGACCGGCACCCCTCGAAACCTCATCCCGCCATGCTGAATAAAGCCATGGCAGATGCGCAGGCGGAGCGGCGCGATACCATCATGATTGGCGATACCAGCTTCGACATCATGGCCGGCGTTGCTGCGCGCGTCAGATCGATAGGTGTTTCGTGGGGCTACCATCCGCCCCATGAACTGCTCGATGCAGGCGCGACCTGTGTCGTTGATGATGCCGCCCAGATTGGCAGTCAGCTATCGGCCATGACAAAGGATTCCCGATGAACAATCCGGCAGATGACGGCCCCGCAAAGCGCCGATTTTTCGTGATAATTTTTGCGAGAATAGCGGGCGCTGTGATGGCTGCTTTGGGCCTGGCCACGGTAGCAGGAAGTCTCGGTTGGCCTCCTGGGCTTGGATACGGTTTGCTGTTTCTCGGATTGTTCGCATTTCTGATCCTACCTGTATTTCTGTCGCGCCGATGGCGGAGCCCGCCGGAATGAAACGGTTCTACAAATCCGCGGCAGTCTGCAATGCAAATGGTGGGTGGCAGGTTGAACTTGATGGCCGCGCGGTCAAAACCGCCAACGGTGCTGCCCAGATTGTCGTCGCTCGCGCTCTGGCAGAAGCGATGGCCGCCGAATGGAATATTCAGGGTGACGAAATTGATCCGCGAGGACTGACCCTGCGAGATGCATCCGACTATGCAATCGATATCGTCGCAGCAGACCGCGAAACGGCAATCGCGAAATTGCTCGAATATGCCGAGACCGACACGCTGTGCTACCGTGCGGACCCCGACGACGCGCTTTACCGGCGGCAGACTGAGCGCTGGGATCCGGTATTGGCCGCGTTTGAGGAGAGTTACGGTCTCAGGATGGAGCGAACCAGTGGGCTCATGCACAGGCCGCAGCCCGAAGCCGCTATCGCGAACCTGAAGCGCCATTTGTCAGGTCTGGATGACTTTGCGTTGGCTGCACTGACGACTGCCGCATCATTAGCTGCATCACTTTGCATAGGACTGGCCGCACTTGATGATGGTGCCGATGCGGAAGCGTTATGGGCGCTCGCCAATCTGGAGGAAGATTGGCAGGTCGAACAATGGGGCAAAGATGAACAGGCCGCGAAACTCAGGGCCGAACGGCTAAGCAATTTCACCGCCGCGGTGCGCTTTGCAGCGCTGGCTAAAGCCCGGGTCTGATCGGCGCTACCCCACCCAGTCGGCAATCTGGCCAGCGACGTCATTGGCCGCCTGATTAAGCGCCGGTCCCACCCCCGCTGCGGTTGCGGGGATGCCTGGAACAATGCTTTCAAAGCGCCGCGTCTGGATCTCGCCAGTGGTAAATTCGCGAATGGCTTCATACCGCACCACAACCGACGAAGTCTGCACGTCGTAGCCCATGTCGAGCATGGTGCCATAAAGCCTCGTCTGCGCCGGCAGATCGGGGTCGGCACCGTCGATCACCAGCCGGTTGCCCCGTGCCGCGATTGTTTCTGACAGCAAACGCCGGAACAGTTTCGCAGGTTTTTCGACCCAGACCGCATCTTCCAGATATGCGATTTTTGCATCTGTCACCTGAACCGGCACCCGCGTTACATCCAGACGCTGGGGCGCATTGGGTTCGATGATTGCGATGGCGTTGGCCATCGTTCCCGAAGCGGTTGCGCCGGCCGGAAGCGCGTTTGTAGGGGTCAACGTCAGCAGATTTTCCGGCACATCAGCGCCGCCAAGGCTTACACATCCGCCAAGTGCGGTCAGCAGTGCGATGGCAGAAATACGGGATAGGGTGCGGTTCATGATCTGGGACCTCAAGGCTTGTAATCGGGCAACTTCTGCCCGCTAATCAGGGAGCCGGCGCCCTGCGATTCGATACTTTCCGTGACGCTGCGCAACGCCTTGCTCGTCGCACGCAAATCGCGCAAAGTGGCTTCCGCTGCCGGCAATGTGCTTTCCGCAAGTTGGCGCGTGGCGGGACGCACATCAGTCAGGGTGGTTTCCAGCGCCCTGGCGGCCGCATCAGCCGATTTCAGCGTTCCCCTGAGTTCCGTGGCCAGCGATGCACCTTCCTTGTTAAGCAACTGGTCGGTGGAGCCCATCACTTTTTCAAACGCATCAAGCGCTTCGGCGGATTCGCGCAAAGTCAGCTGCAACTCGGCCATGGTATTCTTAACTTGCGGCGTCGCTTCGGCCAGATTTGCGCTCATCGCATTGGTATTGCGCAAGATGCCCGCGATCGAATTCTGGTTATCGTCTGACAATACCAGCGACAACCGCTCTGTCAGCGTAGCCAGCCGTTCGAGCAAAAGCGGCGCGTTGGACAATATTTCCCCAAGCCCGCCTGGCTTTGGCGGGATGACGGGCACACCCTCCGGGCAACTTCTGCGAATATCGCCGGACCCGCACGTAATGGGCTGGGCGCCTTTGACCGCACCGTCGAGCTGGATGGTGGAGACGCCGGTAAAGCTGCCCTGGATAGTTGCAGTCGTACCGACAAGGATCGGAATATCTTCGTTGATTTTCAGACGCACCCGAACAAAATCGGGATCAGTCGGCCAGAGCGCAATCTGCTTGACCTGACCCGCGGGAACACCGGCAAAGGTTACCTGCGAACCGGTTGCCAGCCCATCGACAGATTGTTTGAAGAACACGTCATATTCGTTCTGCTCGCCCTCGTTCAGGCGGGCGAGCCAGATGATAAAGGCGGCCAGCCCCGCAAGCAGCACCAATGTGACCGCCCCCACCCAAACATGATTTGCACGTGTTTCCATGACTTACGTCCTTATGCCCCCGCCTTGGGGGGCTTGTCCAATGTCTTGCTCGCATCAGCGGCCCGGATCCCTGCCTTGCGAACCTCGTCGCGGTCCTGACTTGCCTTCGCTGCGCGGCCGCGCGGGCCGTTGAAATATTCCTGGATCCACGGGTGATCGAGCGCCAGAAGTTCCGGGATCGTGCCAACCGCGATTACCTGTCTGTCAGCGAGGACTGCCACCCGGTCACAAATTTCATACAATGTATCGAGATCATGCGTGATCAAAAATACGGTCAGGCCGAGCGTTTCCTGCAATTCACGCGTCAGCTGATCAAATTTGGCAGCACCGACCGGGTCGAGCCCGGCGGTCGGCTCATCAAGAAACAGCAATTCCGGGTCCAGCGCCAACGCCCGTGCCAAACCGGCGCGTTTGCGCATCCCGCCCGACAGTTCGGACGGAAACTTCGCTGTGGCTTCTTCCGGCAGGCCGGACATGATGACTTTGTATTTGGCAATCTCGCGCCGCAAGTCATCGTCAATTTCGGGAAAGAACTGGCGTATCGGCACCTCGACATTCTCGCCGACCGTAAGAGTCGAAAAAAGTGCGCCGCCCTGAAAAAGCACGCCCCAGCGGTTGCGAACACCGATTTCTTCGTCAGGTTCCGCATCGGTCATCGACCTTCCGAAAACATCGATATCGCCGGCGGTCGGCTGCTGAAGACCGATTATCGAGCGCATCAGGACAGATTTTCCTGTCCCCGACCCGCCAACTACGCCCAAAATTTCGCCGCGCTTCACATCAAGTGAAAGGTCCTCATGCACTACCTGCGAGCCAAAACGATTGGTCAGTCCGCGTACGACAATAGGATGTTCGTCACGGAACCGCTGCCCTTTTGTGTGCCTGACGTGCCCTTCTTCGGTCATGCCCAGCCAAGCTCCGTGAAAAAAACTGCAAAGAAGGCGTCGAGCACGATAACCATGAAGATCGCCTGCACCACGGCTGCTGTGGTGCGTTTGCCGACCTGTTCGGAATTATCCTTCACCTGCATCCCCTGGTAACAACCGGCAATACCCACGATAAGGCCGAAAACCGGCGCTTTCAGCAGCCCGACCCATAAATCATAGGTCGGAACAACTTCCTGAATTCTGGCTAGAAAAGTGAAAAACGGGATGCCCAACATCAAGTCGGAAATGAACGCGCCGCCAACGATCGCCATCCCCGCAGAATATGCCCCGAGCAAGACCATCATCACCGTCGATGCAAAAATCCGCGGCAGGACCAGCGCCTCGATCGGAGAAATGCCGATGGTTCTCATCGCATCAACTTCTTCGGTCAGTTTCATCGTGCCGATCTGTGCGGCGAATGCAGAACCGGACCGGCCCGCCACCATGATCGCAGTCATCAGGACGCCAAGTTCGCGCAGCGAGATGCGCCCGGTCAAATTCACCGTCAGCGCCTCTGCCCCGAAAGCGGCAAGTTGCACCGCGCCCTGCTGCGATATCACAATCCCGATAAGAAAACTCATCAGCCCGATAATGCCCAGCGACGATACGCCCACCAGTTCCATCTGGCGCACAAATGCCTTCCCGCGGAACCGCCGGGGATGACGGAATGTCACGCCAATCGCGACTATGATGCTGCCGAGGAATCCCAGAAGATTGCGAAAGCCCCACCACCAGTTTGTAAGCCGTTCGCCCACGGCCAGGGGAACGCGTTCGATCACGGGCGTTCGCGCGGGCCGGATTGGCGCCTCGTTACGCGACGATTTGACCGCTTCGATCAATCGTTCGGCACGGCTGTCTGCGCCAATTATCACGGCATCATGCCGGGCCGCGATATCGGAGGCTGTCCATGCGCCGACCGTATCGATGTCGGTTACGCCGCTGATGTCGATTTGCGACAATGGCCCAGCCAAATTGCGGATATCATGCGCAATTTCGCCAACCGTAGACAGCAGCAGGGGACCGGAGAATACCAGCCTGGGTCCGCCGTCGGCGGTTTCGTCCAGTGAATATTCGGCCCCCGGATGCATCAGTCGTCTATGCGGGCAAATCCGGCACGCTACAAGCACTTACCGACAAATTGCATGAGGCCTTACGTGGCGGCGCTTGCACGCGCACCGCCTCGCTGGCAAAGGCGCAGACGATATGACAGGCAATCTTGATACCACATTCGATCCCGCTTCAATCGAAGCAAAATGGCGCCTTCACTGGGAGACGGAAGGGCTTTATCGTCCCGTCCGCCCCGATGCGGAGCCGTTCACTATCGTCAATCCGCCGCCGAATGTAACGGGCAGCCTGCACATCGGCCATGCGCTGGATAACACGCTTCAGGATATCATGATCCGATACGAACGCATGCGTGGCAAGGATGCGCTGTGGGTCGTAGGTACAGATCATGCCGGGATTGCCACACAGATGGTGGTCGAGCGTCAGATGGAGGCACGGCAGGACAAACGCACCAATTATTCGCGCGAGGATTTCATCGAGAAAGTCTGGGAATGGAAAGAGGAAAGCGGCGGGGAGATAACCAACCAGCTGCGCCGCCTCGGCTGTTCGATGGACTGGAGCCGCGAGCAGTTCACTATGGACCCGCATTTCAGCGATGCTGTGTCAAAGGTTTTCGTGAAACTGCACGAACAGGGCCTGATCTACCGTGACAAACGGCTGGTAAACTGGGATCCGAAACTGAAAACCGCGATCAGCGATCTGGAGGTTGAAACGCAGGACCTGAAAGGCAGTTTCTGGCACTTCAAATATCCGCTGGAAGACGGCGTCAAGCTCGGCGACGGGCGCGATTTCATCCAGGTTGCGACCACGCGGCCCGAGACCATGCTCGCCGATATGGCGGTTGCCGTGCATCCGGACGATGCGCGTTATGCCAGCGTTGTCGGAAAATATGTGGTGCTGCCGCTTACGGGTCGCCGCGTGCCTATTGTGGCCGACGAACACGCCGATCCTGAATTGGGCAGCGGCGCGGTCAAGATTACCCCGGGTCATGATTTTAACGATTTCGATGTCGGAAAACGCGCGGGCTTTGCGCCGGGCGACATGCTCAATGTGCTCGATGGTGAGGCAAATGTTTGCCAGACCGCAGACAAGCTGGTGCCTGAAGAATTTCTCGGCCTGCACCGTTTCAAACGTGACGGCGTGGATGGCGCGCGCGAACTGGTAATCCGGCGGCTGAAGGAAGCAGGCTTGCTGATCCCGCACTTAACCAAAACGAAAAAAGGCGAAGAGGTCGAACTGGACGCCGAACCGCGCACAATCGCCACGCCATTCGGCGACCGCGGCGGCGTGGTGATCGAACCGTGGCTGACCGATCAATGGTATGTCGATGCCGAGACTTTGGCGAAAAAGCCGATTGAAGCTGTTCGTAGTGGCGGAGTCGAAATCGTCCCGAAAAGCTGGGAGAAGACCTTTTTCAACTGGATGGAGAATATCCAGCCGTGGTGTGTATCGCGCCAGCTTTGGTGGGGGCACCAGATACCGGCCTGGTATGGGCCGAGGAAAACTGAAGATGGATTAGAAGTTGTTCATCAGGAAATTTCAGGAATTGAAAAGCCTAGCTTTGTAGCCGAAACCGAAGAAGAAGCGAAGGCACTCGCGGCTACATATTACGGCGTTAACCGCGACAAAATTTATGTTTCTGCGAACGCAAGCGACGCGGCCGGATTTCCTCCTAGATCAGATGTTCCCAAGTATCTTATATCAGAAGGGATCGGACTTTCTGGCTCGATTCCGATCTATCGAGATGAAGACGTTCTCGACACCTGGTTTTCCTCCGCACTATGGCCTTTTGCGACACTCGGTTGGCCGGACGAAAACGCCGAACTGTTCAAGCAGCATTATCCCAACAACCTGCTGATTTCCGGGTTCGATATCCTGTTCTTCTGGGATGCCCGGATGATGATGATGGGTAGCCATCTGACCGGTCGGAACCCGTGGCCGCGGCTGTATCTGCACGGGCTGGTGCGTGCGGCAGACGGCGCGAAAATGTCCAAGTCCAAGGGCAACGTCGTCGATCCGCTAGGCCTGATCGACCAGTATGGTGCGGACGCGCTGCGGTTCTTCATGGCCGCGATGGAAAGCCAGGGCCGCGACATCAAAATGGATAACAGCCGCGTCGAGGGTTACCGCAACTTTGCGACCAAGCTGTGGAATGCGGCGCGGTTCTGCCAGTCCAACGGCATCGGCGCATCGACCACGCTGGAGGCCCCCGTGGCCACCGGCGCGGTTAATCGCTGGATCATCGGTGAGGTCGTCGAAACGCTGGCGGCACTGGACAAGGCGCTGGCCGATCTGCGCTTCGATGCGGCGGCAAACGCGATCTATCACTTCGTGTGGGACAATTTCTGCGACTGGTACATCGAACTGATCAAAGGCAACTTTGACGAGGAAACCAAGGCGGTGGCCGGATGGGTGCTCGACCAGATTCTGGTCATGCTCCACCCCTTCATGCCGTTCATCACCGAAGAATTGTGGCACGCCCAAGGTCAAATCGGGGGCGACCGCGCGCATTACCCGCTAATCACTGCCAAATGGCCCGAACCGGGCGCATCGGTGGATGCCGAGGCCAAGGCCGAAGTCGAATGGCTGATCGCGCTGACCAGAGCCATGCGCGGAGCAAAGAACGAATTGGGCATTCCGCCCGGAGCGAAGCTGGAAGCCTATCTGGCCGCGCCATCGGCCGCCGCAAAAACGGTGATCGCGGGCAGCCAGCCAGCTATCGAACGGATCGCCCGGATCAGCGCGGTTCACTTCAACCCGGCCCCCGGCGGCGCAGCGATGCAGATCGGCGTGGGCGCAGATATTTTCGTAGTGCCGCTCGGCGGCTTGGTCGATATCGAAGCCGAAAAGTCCCGGCTGGCCAAAGCCTTGGAGGCCTCATCGAAGGAAGCCAAATCGCTCGAAGGGCGGCTCGGCAATGCGAATTTCGTCGAACGGGCCAAGCCCGAGGCGGTCGAAAAGGCAAAGACTGATTTTGCGCATCATTCTGCTGAAGCGGAGCGGCTGATGGCGGCATTGCAACGGCTCGGGTGATGCATGGCTGACGCCAAGGGACCTCCCGGGTTCAACCTGATGGCCAAGCCCGGTATGTCCGGATTGGTCGCCGAGGGGGACTGGCACGGCCATCTGGTGTCCGTGTCTGCTTGCGAAGAAGATCAGCAAGGCGCGGTAGCTGTGTTGGCCAACCTTTACCGTGACTGGCCGAAATGGGCAGCGCGCATTGTCGAGGCGATGGCGGCCAAGGATTTAACCGCTAGCGCGACGGAATTCGAGGCGATTTCAGCCTATGTGGGCGGTTATTTCGAGATCGAACTTTCTGCCCCCGAAGCATTCGGTCGAGGCGTCGCTCTGGCGGTAGGGACCATCGAGGCCGGCATAGAAGATGTCGGGACCGGCGGCTGATGGCTTTGACCCTCGCCACCACCACGCCCGGTGAGCCGGAAATCTTCGCCTCGGTACAGGGCGAAGGCCCCTCGGCTGGGGCGCCCTGCACCTTCATCCGCCTGTCGCGCTGCAACCTGGCCTGCGTGTGGTGTGACACTGCCTATACGTGGCACTTTGAAGGCGACAATCGCCCGCATCGCAGCACCGAAACATTTGACCGAAAAGCCAATCAGGTAACGTTGGACGAAGCAGATGTGGCCCGCCGGATCACCGATCTGGGCCAACGGCGACTAATCATAACCGGAGGGGAACCGCTATTGCAGGCCCCCGGCCTCGCCGCGCTGCTGGAGTTGCTGCCCGACATGACGGTGGAAGTCGAAACCAACGGGACCACCAGCGCTCCATCCCGCCTCGATATCCGGATTGACCAATATAATGTCAGCCCGAAACTGGCCCATAGCGGCAACCCGGCCGAATTGGCGCTGATCGCCGAACGGCTGGAGCATTACGCTGCCGAACCGCGCGCCTTTTTCAAATTCGTAGTCGCTCGACCGGCGGATGTGGCTGAAGTCGCGGACCTGGTGTCAGAACACGCTATACCCAGATCGCAGGTGTTCCTGATGCCCGAGGGCACCGACAGCGAAGCTCTGCGCGCCAGGGAAAAATGGCTGGTTGGTGAGTGCTTGCAGCACGGTTTCCAACTTAGCGATCGCTTGCATATCCACTTGTTCGGGGACACGCGGGGCACGTAATCAACGCCCTTGCGCGCGCCACCTTTGAACGGTTCGCGCAACGGCCTCTTCTTCACCGCCGCTCTCTCTCCACAATTCGGTGAAGCTGGGATCTTCCGATGCCGGACGCTTGGATTCTTCCAGAGTGTCGAAACTTACCCTGATGGGTATCGAGACACCCTCGCCGCAGATTATAACCTCGCGGTTACGAAGCGCCGGAATTGAATCGAGGAACCCGCGGGCACCCTCCGGCATGGCGCTGCGGACAAATGCCTGGTCACGGTCGTTGTTGAGCCGCATCGAAAGGATTGTGCCGCACTGCGACAACACACCTTCGGCGAGGTCCGAGGGCCTCTGCGTGATCAATCCGAGCGAAATCCCGTATTTGCGGCCTTCCTTGGCGATACGGCTGAGAATTCGGCCGACGGAAGAATCGTCGGAGTTTTTCTCGTTCGGGACATAGCGGTGCGCCTCCTCGCAAACGAGCAGGATCGGGCGCGTTTTTTCTTCACGGCTCCAGATGGCATAATCGAAAACCAATCGGCTCAGCACAGCAACGACAGTCGAAGTAATATCCGACGGAACGCCGGACACGTCGATTATCGAAATTGGTTTTCCGGCACTTGGCAGCCGGAAAATCTTTGAAATGAACTCGGACATGGTGTCGCCAACCAGCATTCCCGAGAACATGAATTGATAGCGCGGATCACTTTTCAGCTCCTCGATCTTACTACGGATCCGCATGAATGGTGCACTGCTGGTTGCCTTGTCCAGCTTCCCCATCTGATTCATGATTTCGGTCGTGAGATCAGACAACAGATAGGGGATCGGCGAATCGACGGTAATCTTACCCATGCCTTCCGCCAGACGGTTCTTGAAGCGTGCAGCCAACAGACAGCGGGAAAGAATTTCTGAGTCTTCCTGACGGTCATTACCCGAAGATGTCAGCATAATTTCACAATGTTCTTCGAAGTTCATCAGCCAATAGGGCATCGCAAGATTGCCGACGTCAAAAATCATTCCGGTGGTTTTGAAGGCCGCCGAATATTCCCCGTGCGGGTCGATCATCACAATGTGGCCTTCGGGCGCTGCCTGACAGATCCTGTGCAAAATCAATGCGGCACTGGTTGATTTACCGGTACCGGTCGAACCCAGCAGCGCGAAGTGTTTGCCGAGCATGGCATCAATGTACAGGCCTGCCCGAATATCTTTGGTGGGATAGACCGTGCCGATTTGCACGTTCGCCCGCCCGTCGCTGGCATAGATCTGCTTGAGGTCTTCGGTCGTGGCAGGAAAAATCATCGCACCGGGGACGGGGTAACGGGTTACACCGCGCCGGAAACTGTGGATTTTTCCGGTGAGCTTTTCTTCCTGTCCTTCGCCAAGGAAATCAATATTGGCGAGCACGCCGCCGCCCTCGCGGCGGTCCTGCTTCTGATTGCGGACGTTTGCCAGCAGCCAGTTGTTGCCTACCCGGATCTTGATCTGGCTACCGACCTGACCGGCCAAAGCTATCGACGGATCAGCATCCTCCATACATTCGTTGAGACGTTGAAGATCGAGTGCGATTTGCGATCCCGAACCTGAAATTTCCAGCACCACACCGATCGGCTGCTTTCCGTTGATGCTGCCGGCGGATTCCGCAAACGCGCTTTCTTCGTTGAGCGAAATGGCCCCGGGTTCCTGAGCAGGGTCGAATGTCTGGAAAGACTGTTTTCCCATATCGGTCATATGTTCGCTTAAACCTCGCAAAATCCTTACTTCGACTACTAGCCGCGGTAGGGTTAAGATCGGGTCAACGGATCGGACCGCTAGACCATCGCGAACAGGCGGCCCGCCATCCAGCCCATCAGAACCGAGAGGGCGACCGCGAGCAATCCGTAAAACAGGCTCTGTTTTTCTGCGAAGACTTCCACCAAAGCGTCAAAGCCGACTTTACGCACTTCTATTTCGGATACCGCTGATGCGATGACGCGGCCGCGGGTAATGGCAAATGTTTCAGCGGTGTAGGTTCCGGTCTGCACATTGGACGGCAGCGAAATGCGGGCCTGATAGAGCACCTGCTCGCTGATCTGAACCCCGCCAAATTCCTCTTTGTAAAGGCCTGCACGCGCGCGCATCCCGGTCAAACCTTCGGAGAATTTCAGCTGTTCTTCCGGGTCTATTTCGCCTGTCGGCGACAATTGGACGAAGTCGAGGCCCAATTCGTAAATTGCAGCTGTTTTCTCATCAACAATTTCGGGTACCGGACGCGAAGAAACCACTGCAAAAAATGATGGTGCGGAACGGAATGCGGTGCTGTCTGCGTTAATCCACATTCCGGCAACTTTTTTCTTCTCTCGTACCCGTATCGGTTCTGCGGGTCCCTTTAGAACCACGACAATGTCATAATCCCGGCCAGCCCGGCCATCGGGATCGAGCACTGCGCCGAACAGCAATAGTTCGGTTCCTGTGAACCCCTGCCTGACCTGCACTTCGTGCTGCGACACTTCGGGCACCAAAATCGGATCGCGCGCGCCAATCAACGCAAAAGCCAGGGCCATCAGGGCGAAAAGCCGGATCATATCGGGCTCACCGTAAAAATCTCGCTCGGCTGCACTCCAAGCCCGAATGCCATCCGCAGCGCAACGGCCAGCACAATCGCCGCCAGCACCAGCCGGAGCATTTCGGGCTTCGCTTTGAGCGCCAGTTTCGAACCGACCTGTGCCCCCATGACGGAACCCAGCAGCAACAGGCCCGCCAGTACGATATCGACTGCCTTGGTTGTCAGCGCATGCATCATGGTCGTAACCATGGTCACAAACAGAATTTGAAACAGCGATGTGCCCACAACCACATTGGCGCTCATGCCAAGAATGTACAGCATCGCAGGTACCAGGATAAAACCTCCGCCCACGCCCATTAACATGGTCAGAATTCCGACGACAACACCCAGCAAGAGCGGCGCAATCGGACTGATGTAAAGGCCCGAGCTGTAAAACCGCCAGCGATACGGAAGGGCGGCAACCAGCGGGTGATGGCGGCGTCGCATCGCGCGGGGCTTGCCGCCGCTTTTGACGGCATTGATCGATTGCAACGCTTCACGGCCCATCAGTGTACCGATCGTGCCCAGCATCACGACATAAAGTATGCTGATCATCACATCGATCTGGCCCAGCGACTGGAAGAACCGGAAAAGTACCGCTCCGATCAATGCGCCAATCGTCCCCCCTGCAACCATGACGAGCCCGATCTTCGCATCGACACCGTTACGTTTGTGATGCGCGATAGCGCCAGATACGCTCGCTCCGGTTACCTGCGTAGTGGCTGAGGCAGCGGCGACTGTCGGCGGAATGCCGTAAAATATAAGCAACGGCGTGGTCAAGAAACCGCCGCCTACCCCGAACAGTCCGGACAAAATCCCGGTGATCCCGCCCAACGCGACAATGACCAGCCCGTTGACTGACAGATTCGCGATTGGGAGATAGACGTCCATCACGTCACGCCTAGCCGAGCAGCGCGCTACATCAAAGCGGCATGGTAATGCGCAGACCGATCAATATCCGGTGGCAAGAGTGACTGCCACGCCGGATTCGGGTTCGGCGTTGCCGGCTATCTTTACACGGTAGTCGACTGAAATTCGCGCAGTTGCCGCTCCAACCCTAACATCCATGCCGGCAGTTGGTCCGGCATCGATACGAGCGGCCCCTCGCTGGGCGCCTGCCCACACTCCGGCTCCGGCCCGGATGGAGCCGAGATCGAAGTCGGCCAATTGGCGCGTTGCCACTGCTTGGCCATCTATGAATGCAGTGGCGAAACGTCCGCCGACATAACCACCCTGGGCGTATCCTTCCGCGCGCAAACCTAACGGCAGATTTATCGCCGGCAGTTCACTATGTGCAAAGACCGCTGGTCGGGTTTCCGTACCCGCCCCATTATCAGAGAGCCGGATTTCACCTGCAAGGCGCAACGGCACCGAAGCGACAGGCCTTGCCGATAGCCCGGCAGCAACTTCGCGTTGTCTGATATTGATTGCCGATGTGGTGCGCACATACGCTTGCGGTGCGCGGGGACTGTTTTGGGCAATCCGGTAACGCACAACCGCACCAAATTGGCTTGACCCGTATGCCGCTGGACTTGCCCCCAGCAAAGGGCTGGCGACGTGGTTGGCCCGGAAAAATATCCATCCGTCCATACCCCACCGCGACACCGTTCCGGTCGGAACGCTGCTGTTCAGATTTGCATCAATTTGCGGATCAGATTTCCGACCAATCAAAGCGGCGGTTTCTGGAGCCATCGGCAGGGTCGTCATGGCAGCCAGCCAAAGTAGCTGGTTGCCGGCCGCCAACGTAGGCGACGTGCCCACGCGAAACACATCGACGCGTCCGGGCGGGCTGATCAGATTGTTACGATCAGTGTGCTCAGTGCCCGCGGGCAGTGCATATGATCCGGCAGCTTTCCGGCGAGATACAAGGGTCGGCTCCGGCTCGACCTCTGTGCGCAAGCCGGCTGCGGCGTCAGCGGGCGCTGCGGCAACCAGATCGGGAATTGCCGTTTCGGCAAGCGCTCGAATGGCCGGAAAGGGGGATTCCCACATCGCTATCCTCGCCGCACTCCAACCGGCGACCAGCAACATCAGGATTAGCAGCGGCTGCCCTCGTCGCCTCGATTGAACCGCTGCCGCCCTCATGCGGAAGCCTCGGCTAAAACAGGCTTGTCCAAGTATTCGAGTGCGGGGTGGGCGTCATGGGTAGTCTTGTCCCAAACTTGCACTGCCCCGCGAAGTGACAGGAAATAGGCCACGAGCGCGCGCCGCCCGGCCATAATTGCAATGATATTTGTTATCGGTATCCGGAAGACCGCGCGAAGCCCCTCTACCAGCCCATATTCGTTTGCGGCAAACGAGAAGCGCGCGGCGGCGCGCCATGCAAAGCTGGCAAAATTGATGATCAACAACATTTCGAGGAGCGGTGAAATCGCAATCGGTTGTCCCATCCCCGCGAGATTAGCCGCCCACCCAACTGTGCTGAGCACCAGCAGCAAATAGGCGGATGCCAAAACAATAGCGGTAAACGGTCCACGCCGGTCACGCACCCGCATCCAGAAGTCGGCCACGCCCCCTTTCCACCCCAGCCGGTCCCAACCCTGAAACGCGATGCCCAGCACCCAGCGGGTCTTCTGGCGCACCGCTGCGCCCAACTGATGGGGGAAACAGGCGCGCGTTGCGATCAGGCGGCCATCTGCCGAACGCACCCGAATGAACCGCGTCGTCCCGCCAAGTTCTGCAATGCGGAGGCCAAGCTCGTAATCTTCCGTAAGACACTCAGCAGCAAATGGCATGTCCCCTGCGCCGTCGGCTGCAAGACGATCCAATATCGATCTTGCCATAGCGCAGCCAACTCCGGCTGAAGGGATCGCAGCACCGATAGCGTCCCTTACGACCATCCCTTTGGCGTGCGCTTCGGCAAATTCCTCGCAGTAATGGCTGCCAATCCACCTTGAGCGGCCCTGCGGGATCGGCAATACGGGTAGCTGGACGAGGTCTGCAACCCGTGTCGCCCTGTCAAGTAACGGCAGGCCAACCGGATCGACCATATCTTCGGCATCATGCATTACCACCATATGCGCGCGCTCGCCGGATCGGGCCTCGTCATCACATAAGGCGCGATAAAGCCGATTGAGGCAATCTGCCTTGGTAGTCGGACCGGCCTTGTCATGAATAACGATCCGCAGCCTCGTATCGCCGCCGCCAGCCTTGATAACGGCAGCAATCGTCTGTGTATCGTTACGATAACACCCGACATAAAGTCGGAGTTCGGGCTGGGCCCAAACGGCCAGCGCATGGGACACTGTCGTGCCGATTACCCCGTGTTCTTGCCAAGCGGGAATGAACACGGCGCATACGCCCATCAGCTGTGTATTTTCGGCAAAATCGGCGGGGAGACGCGTGGTTCTGACGCGGCCGGTCAACTTGAGCCAAATCCAGCATAAATCGACCGCAAATTCGTCGACCGCGCCGATAACAAAAAACACCGCCGCAAACAGAAGCAACTCGTGCTGGACCAGACCCAGCATCTCCAATGGCGAGAATCCGCCTAGCGACACCTTTGAAATTCCTCTTGCGACTTATTGGCGGTGTATCGAACCGGATGAACACTTGCAACGGGCAGACAATTGCGAAAAAGGAATAGAATATGGCTACTCCAAAAATTCTTCGTGTTGCGATAGCGCCCGTCCGTGCCCTTTTCGTTGGTGACGCTTCGGCTGGCATCCTGCTGATTTTAGTGGCGGCGGCCGCAATGGTGGCCGCAAATTCACCGCTGGCTTACGAATACCATGAATTGTTTCACGGAAAATTCGGCTGGGATTTCAAGCTTGATACACTCCATCTCTGGATCAATGACGGGTTGATGGCGATATTTTTCTTCGTCGTTGGATTGGAAGTAAAACGTGAATTGATGGTGGGCCAGCTATCGACGCCCGAACAGCGCCGGTTGCCGGCAATCGCGGCCATTGCGGGCATGGCAGCACCGGCTCTGGTGTTTCTCATGGTTGCCGGAACCGAATATCCGGCGGTTCGCGGCTGGGCGATACCCGCGGCCACAGATATCGCCTTCGCGATGGGCGTGCTGGGCCTGCTGGGTGACCGCGTACCCAGATCTTTGCGGCTGTTCCTGCTTACCGTTGCAATAGTTGATGATATCGGTGCGGTAATGATAATTGCGGTATTTTACACCGCGAACATCAAACTGATGTGGCTTGTCGTATCGCTTGTCATTCTTGGGGTTCTGATCGGACTGAACCGGATGAAAGTGGACAATATCTGGATTTATATCCTGTTTGCTATTTGTCTGTGGTTTGCGGTGCTCAACTCCGGCGTGCATGCAACGATCGCGGGCGTGGTGGCCGCCTTTACAATTCCACTCAAACGGCGTGACGGCACACGGATGCTGGAAAAGCTCGAGCACGGTCTTGCTCCGTGGAGTGCCTATTTGATCGTTCCCGTATTCGGTTTCGCGAATGCCGGTGTCGAACTCGGCGGGTTGGGCATGGCAGGGGTGTTCGCTTCGCTACCGATGGCTATCGCTGCCGGTCTCGTATTTGGCAAACAAATCGGGATTTTCTCCTGTATCTGGATTGCCGATAAAATCGGATTTGCAAAACGCCCCGAAAACGCCAGTTGGCCTGAAATATGGGGTATTTCCGTCCTTTGCGGGATCGGTTTCACCATGTCGCTATTTATTGGCGAACTGGCCTTCCCGGATTACCGAGAGTTGATCGACGAGGCGAAGATCGGCATTCTGATGGGATCTTTTGTATCGGCGGTTTTGGGTTATGCAATCTTGAGGATGACAACCACGCACCCTGAAGAATTCAAGGATGCCAGCGACGCCTGAGGCATTACAGGCGGTTACCCCGCTTCACCATTCTCCGGTATTTTCCATGCTTGCCCAAGGTTCTTGAGGCGGCAAGTTGCCGTCTTGCAGCAGTTCAACGGAAATGCCGTCAGGCGAACGTATAAATGCCATGTGCCCGTCACGAGGAGGTCTGTTAATAATCACCCCGGCATCCATTAACCGTCGGCAGGTTTCGTAAATATTATCGACCCGATAAGCGAGATGGCCAAAATTCCGCCCGAAGGTGTACTTTTCCGGTTCACTGCCGTCTTCGGGCGGCCAGTTATACGTCAACTCCACTTCGGCAATATCCGCTTGGCCGGGAGCAGCCAGGAAGATCAGCGTGAAACGACCCTGTTGCACTTCGGACCGGCGGACTTCTTCCAGACCGATCAGGTTGAAAAAGGCGACAGTTGCCTCGGGGTCAGAAACCCGGATCATCGCATGAAGAAACTTTGTCATCGTTGGCATCCTCTGGCCGGAATTATTTTTATCCCGTTGACCATAAAAAAGGGGGCTGCGCTACCATGATAGCGCAGCCCCCTTCAGCTTGATGTCAGCGATCAGAAACTGAAGGACAGTGTCCCGACAACAGCATCATCGGTGAGGCCGTTGACGCTCACCCCATCGGTGGCAATGTACTGTACACCAATTCCAAGCCCCCCCAGAACTGTCGCACTTGCACCAATCGAATAATCAAATCCGCTATCATCCGTGCCGCCGCCCAGAAGATCGGGTGCCAGCACGCCATCGGTGTACCCGACATGCGCGCTGAGGGTTATCGGTGTGGTTGGAAGCCCGACTTCAAAATCGGTGTAAACGTACAGATTGTCCTGGTCGCCGAGCGATTGCTGGTCAGGCGCATATGCCACGCCAAGTTTTGCCGCGAGTGGACCGAATTGCGTAGCAATCGAAGCATAGGGTTCATAATATTCGGCAGGACCGAAGTCATTCGCAGGATAGGCGTAGTAAAGGACACCGACGTCGAGCGTCACGCCCTCTGCAACATCACCGCTCCAACCGCCGTACAAATCCAGCTCCAACTCGCCGTAAAGCGGGCCCCCGTCGATCGATGAGCCCCAGGTTCCGACATAAAAGCCGCTGGAGTGAACAACATCGATGCCGCCCTGAACTGCCGGGTCACCTGCTGACAGCGAAACACCGCGAAAACGGTAATCAGTGACAACTGCTACGTTGCCGGACACTTCGATGTCGCTTGGAATATCTGTATCTTGAGCCAAAGCTGGCGTTGCCAGCACAGCGAAAGCCGAAGCCAAAGAAAATGCGGATGCAGCTGAAAAGCTGCGAGTGGACGTAAGCATGAGAATTCCTTGTTTAGGATTGGCGCTTCGTCCCACCTGCAAACCCGGTGATCACATCGTTTTAATGTGTGAACCTATCCGAATCTGAAAGAATATTGCACTATCATGCTGCATTGCACAAGACTCTAATCTCGTCTGTGTCCGATGGAGAACAATGTGTGGATTATTTGCACCACAGCGCTGTTCATCCCACCGTAAAAACTTGTCGGCTAACGCGGCGCCGACTATGCGCGCAGTGCGCATACCAAGGATATCCGCAAAAACTCATGTTCAAACCTGTCAAAGATATGTTGCGTAAGAAACGCCGTCCGGTTGCATCAATACCCGAAGGTCATCGGGTCTATGCAATCGGCGATATTCATGGACGTCTGGATCTGCTCGATGCGCTGATCGACGCTGTCGAAGATGATGATGCCAGCGCAGGCAAGGCAATTTCGACCGTGATTCTTTTGGGTGATCTGGTTGATCGCGGCCCGGACAGCGCCGGGGTGATTGCCCGTGCGCGCGATTGGCAACAGCAGCGCAATGTCCGGATTCTAGCCGGCAATCATGAAGAGATGTTCCTCGGTGCGCTCGAGAAGAAAGAGACACTTAGGCAATTTATCCGTCATGGCGGCCGTGAAACCATCCTTTCTTACGGTGTCAAAAAGAAGGATTATAACAGCGCCTCGATGGAAGAACTGCTCACGATTTACCGGGACGCCGTACCCGAAGCGGATATCGCATTCCTGAAAGGGTTTGAGGAACTTATCGTCATCGGCGACTATCTGTTTGTGCATGCCGGAATCGCTCCCGACGTGGCGCCAAATGCGCAGAAGCGCAAAGATATGTTATGGATTCGTGAACCGTTTTTGTCATACAGGGAGCCGCATTCCCATGTGGTCGTCCATGGACATACGATATCCGATAAGGTCGAAGATTGCGGCAACCGGATCGGGATCGATACCGGCGCATATTGTAATGGCCGCCTCACCGCTTTGGTTCTGGAAGGCTCCACCAGGCGGTATCTGACGGCGCGCGATGATGTTGCGGGCATCAAAATCAAACAAAAGGCATTCGGCTAGTGAAAATCGCAATGGTCGGCTCTGGCTACGTTGGTCTGGTTTCGGGAGCTTGCTTTGCCGACTTTGGACATGACGTTGTCTGTATCGACAAGGATCAATCCAAGATTGATGCACTGCATAGCGGTATCATGCCAATCTACGAACCCGGCCTGGAGGCTTTGGTATCGAGCAATGTAAAGGCCGGGCGCCTCTCGTTTTCAACCGATCTTGCTTCAGCAACAGCAGGGGCGAGCGCTATTTTTATTGCTGTAGGCACCCCGTCGCGCCGCGGTGATGGCCATGCCGACTTGTCATTCGTTTATGCCGTCGCACGCGAGATCGGTGCAAATTTATCGAATGACGCTGTGATTGTGACGAAATCGACAGTTCCGGTCGGAACCGGTGACGAAGTCGAACGCATTATTCAGGATAGCGCAACCAATGCGCGGTTCGTTGTCGTCTCCAACCCCGAATTTTTGCGCGAAGGTGCAGCGATTGACGACTTCAAGCGGCCAGACCGGATCGTGATCGGGACTGACGACGATTTTGGCAAAGATATCATGCGTGAAGTGTACCGACCGTTGTATTTGAACGAGAGCCCGATACTGTTTACCAGCCGCCGTAGCGCGGAACTGATAAAATATGCCGCGAACGCTTTTCTGGCGACGAAGATTACCTTCATCAACGAAATGGCTGATCTGTGCGAAAAGGTGGGCGCCAATGTCCAGGACGTTTCGCGCGGCATCGGGATGGATGCTCGCATCGGTCCAAAATTCCTTCACGCCGGGCCCGGCTACGGCGGCAGCTGCTTTCCCAAAGATACACTGGCTCTGCTCAAAACAGCCGAGGATTACGGCAGCCCGGTTCGCATCGTGGAAGCGGTTGTAAAAGTTAACGACAGCCGCAAACCGGCTATGGGGCGCAAAGTTATCGACGCGCTTGGCGGCCCAGACGCGGCGCGCGGCAAGACGGTGGGAATGCTCGGCCTGACCTTCAAGCCGGGTACGGACGATATGCGGGACAGTCCGGCATTAGGGGTGGCGCAGACATTGCAGGATGCCGGGGTGAAAGTCGTCGCATTTGACCCGGAGGGGATGGAGCAGGCGCGCCCGTTGTTGCCGGAGGTGAAAATGGCAGGCGATCCCTACACGGCAGTCACCGGCGCTGATGCAATTGTGCTGGTCACCGAATGGAACGAATTTCGCGCGCTCGACCTTAAACGGGTCAAGCAACTGGCCCGGTCACCCGTCCTTGTCGATCTGCGCAATGTGTATGATCCGGAAGAGCTTCAAGCAGCAGGGTTCGAATATACGAGTATCGGGCGCGCATAAATCGGCATCAGCCAAACCACTTCTTGCGATTTTCCACCAACGCCAGCCGGGCAATGGTTATCGAGCCGACCAATACCCCTGAAAAAATGGCTGCATATGCGACAAATACCGCCCGCTGGCCGCCTTGGAAATAGATCGCCAGCAGCGCCCATAAAAAGACCGCGGCATACCAGGGATTACCTTTGCTGCGCGCAACAGCCAGCGCAGCAATCGCACCGCCAACTACAATGATGCCGGCGGCAAGCGCTGGGTGCGTTGCCCCCCCGCCGACCCCGTAGTAGGTCAAGGTTGCGGCAATATTCACGATGGTGGCTGCAGTCAGCCACGCAGCCAGCGCACTCAATGGCAAAACGATCAACCAGCGTTCGCCGCTGGTAAAGGGGCGGTCGAGTGCGACCAGCCGGCGCAGTATTGTCAGCAGGCAAACTAATGAAGCAGCGATAATGATGGCGGAAACAGCGTTCAGATCGTTGAACTGCGTCCATACCGCCCACAGGCCATTACCCAGAAATGCGCCCGCTGCAAACCACCCGATCCGGTCAAGCAGAGCATTTTTCCTCTGATGAGGCAGAAATTGATAAATCGCGAACAGGATCGTGCCGATAAACAACGGACCCCAGATCGAAAATGCCCAGCCCGCCGGTGTAATTAGGGTTCGCACCGCGTCCGAGCGTTCGCCGATCTGTTCGCCAAATCCCATTGCCGGAAGGAATGTCGCACCGATCTGGATAAATACCGCAATGATGATTGCAATGCGCTGCGCATCGCTACGAGGGTGTCTGAGGGCGCTTTCCATACCAGCCCAATGGAGCGGCACATACTTCGTTCCAATTTTGCACCGGGAAGCCTGTAAGCCGGGTTCTGTACCGCCCGCGGTATGCCTTACGGCACCTGCCGTGCGGAGGCAGCCATTCATCTAGGCGCGGGATTGCTCCCGCGCTCAAGCAGCCAACCCGGGCGGTCACGGGTGAAACACCCTGCATCAGGCCTGAGCCATCAGCACGCCGCCCCTATTCGGCCTTGCTCCGGGTGGGGTTTGCCATGCCGCTGCCGTTGCCGGCCGCGCGGTGCGCTCTTACCGCACCCTTTCACCCTTACCTGCATAAAGCAGGCGGTTTGCTCTCTGTGGCACTTTCCCTTGCTTCCGTATCCCGGGGGGCGCGGATGCCGGCGGGCGTTACCCGCCACCCTCGTTTCATGGAGCCCGGACTTTCCTCGGCAGGGTAAACCCTGACGCGGCTGCCCAGCCTCCCGGTGCAGTTCTTACCTAGCGTCTCCGCGGTCACGTTCCAAGAGCAGATGGAACAGCATTGCACGAATTTGTCCGTCGATCTGGCCATTGATCAGCGACGGCCTCCAGCGCCGCTGGAACGCTTCTACCGCCTTGTGACCATCGGTGATGTCATAACCGTACCGTTCAAGAGCGAGATAAAAAGCGCCGTCATTCTCGAACGGATCACCCAAGGGAATGTCGGGCCGCTTGATCGCCAGCCCGAGCTTTGCCAGCCATTCCCAATCGAACAGTTCACCAGGATCGACCTTGCGCGCCGGCGCAACGTCGGAATGGCCGACAACATTGGTGCGCGGAATGTCGTGCTCCTGCACGATCCGCGCGAGCAGCGGGATCAGCGCTTCCATCTGTTCACGCGGGAAAGGTTTGTAGCCGAATTGCACGCCGTCATTATCAAGCTCGATACCGATGCTCGCCGAATTGATATCCTTGTGGCCGCGCCAGAAACTCATCCCTGCATGCCAGGCGCGTTTGCTTTCATCGACCATTTGGATGACCTCGCCGGTTCGGCTGATCAGATAATGCGCGCTGACTTGCGATTGTTCGTCGCACATCCGCGCCAGCGCGTCGTCGGCGCTTTCCATGTCGGTATAATGCAGCACCACCATCGAAATCGGCAGTGCGCGGTCATTATAATTGGGTGATGCTTCGTAGCGGTGGACCAGTTCGTCATCCATATTGCTTAGCCGATCATCCCTGTGGAATCGCGAGGCAGCACGGCGCCCAAAACGAGCGAATTATCATCCAGCTTGTACTGCAAACCACCGCCCAGATCTTCCGCCACGAGATAAAGCATATGTGCAGGCGCGGTCCGGCTGCTCAATTCATCTTTCGGAAGCGTTCCTTGCAGGGCCTTCCCGATAGAATCGTCAAACGCGATACGGTCGCCCGTGGCGCGAACGACAATCTCGCTCGATTGGTCGAGCAATTCGGCACCGATATCGAGTGTGCCGCCCCGCAGTAGAGAATCAAGCGCAATCGAGGCAAGATTGAGCATCGTCTTGATTGCCGGCTTCGGCAATTTGGCTGCAGTAAGCGCCCATCGCACTTCGACCCGCTCGTTTGCGCCTACCAGCGCATTGACCACGCTCTGGGCTTCTTCGACCGGTACCATTTCGCCAAATCCGCCGGCGGCACCGAAGGCCAGGCGGAAGAACTTGAGCTTGTCCGCCGATGCCTTCGCGCTCTGCTCGAGAAGCTCGAACCAGCGCTTGCGCATTTCAGGGTCCTGCTCGTCCGCCAACAATTCCAGCCCGTTGTTGAGCGCCCCGACCGGGCTAAGCAGATCATGGCAAAGCCGCGAACAGAGCATGCTGGCAAGTTCGTGAGATGCAGTATTCATGCGATTTCATCCGGTCGTGATTAGAAATGTCTGATTGTCCCTACCCGTCTGTGGCGGAGTATGAAAGCGCGGAAAACCCGACAGGATCATCGAGCCAGAATGTTACCTCGCTCTTGGCGATTACCGCCCATATTTTTCCGTCACCAAATGCTTCTGCCTGATCGATCTTTGACGGCCTTGCCAAGCCATTGGGATGAGAGTGATAATAACCGAGAACGGCGGGGCCACCGGAGCGTGCAGCACGGTGCGCGTCTATAAGCGCTTGCGGTTCCAGCTCGAAATGGTTGGCAGGGCTCGCGTGCACATTACGCGCGGCTATTGCGCCGGTTACGGAACGGCCGTTTCCTGTGAGAATTCCGCAGCATTCATCAGGTAGGGCCAGACCCGCTTCTCGCTCGATGAATTCGAGAACTTCTCTTGTAACCGCCAATTGCATCGCCCATTCCCATAACATGCGAACAGCCGATGTCATTCACGGAACGGTATCTGTCTCGGGCCGCATGGACAAAGCGCTGGCCGAGGCGACAAATCTGTCCCGTGAGCGGATCAAGGCACTAATCGCCCAAGGCGCGATAACGGTCGGTAAAACCACCATATCCAGCCCTTCCGCAAAGGTGCAAGCTGGCGCAGGCTTCGTCATTACGCTGCCCGCCCCCACGCCTGCCGAGGCGCAACCCGAAGACATCCCGCTGGATGTCGTATTTGAGGACGGTCATCTTATCGTCGTCAATAAACCTGCCGGAATGGTCGTCCACCCAGCCGCCGGAAATTACACCGGCACGTTGGTCAATGCTTTGCTGTATCATTGCAAGGGTCAGCTATCGGGCATTGGCGGGGTTGCCCGTCCCGGAATAGTGCACCGGATTGATAAGGATACTTCCGGTTTACTGGTGGCAGCAAAAACTACTGCCGCGCATGAAGGGCTTGCGTCGCAGTTTGCTGACCACTCGATTTCGCGGCGGTATCTGGCCGTCGCAAGCGGATATCCGATACCCCCCGCAGCGACGATCGACGCGCGAATAGGGCGCTCTGATCGCAACCGTAAGAAGATGGCCGTGCTCGATGAAAGTTCTGCGCGCGGCAAACATGCTATCACACATTATAAGACGTTAAAAAGGCTCGAAAATTCTTCACTTATCGAATGCCGTCTGGAAACGGGCAGAACGCACCAGATCAGGGTTCATATGTCGTCAATCGGTCATCCCCTAGTAGGGGACCAGATGTACGGGCGTAACCAATCAGCATTGAAACCGATTCTCGACCGGATTGGCTTTCATCGCCAGGCCCTCCATGCTGCTGATCTCGGCTTTGATCACCCGGTATTTGGTAACCGGATCGAACTATCCGCCGAATTACCCGCAGATATGCAGGAACTCATCGACCAAACCGATGGTTTGAATCGATGAAATGCACTTGGTGCGCGAGGCCAACGCCCCTATAATGAAGCCGTGGCCAGCAATGACGGATGCCCATCAGGGGTCCGCGCCGCTTGGCAGACAATGAAAGGTTTGGGAAAACATGACTACGAAGAAGAAACTTTCGGTCCCCGCCCTTAGCGGAGAGCAGAGCCTCAACCGCTATCTGACCGAAATCAAAAAATATCCGATGCTGAAGCCCGAGCAGGAATACATGCTCGCCAAACGGTATGCCGAACACGAAGATCCGGAAGCCGCTGCGCAGCTTGTCACGTCGCATTTGCGGCTCGTGGCAAAGATTGCGATGGGCTATCGCGGCTATGGCCTGCCTGTCAGCGATCTGATTTCCGAAGGAAATGTAGGGCTGATGCAGGGCGTGAAGAAATTCGAACCTGATCGGGGCTTCCGCCTTGCCACTTACGCGATGTGGTGGATCAAGGCGAGCATGCAGGAATTTATCCTCCGTAGCTGGTCGCTCGTTAAAATGGGTACGACCGCGGCGCAGAAGAAACTGTTCTTCAACCTTAGACGGATGAAAAAACAGCTTGAGGCTTATGAAGATTCCGACCTGCATCCTGACGATGTGACACGGATCGCGACCGACCTCGGTGTGCCCGAGCAGGAAGTTATCAACATGAACCGCCGTATGATGATGGGCGGCGATGCGTCGCTCAACGTGCAGATGCGCGGCGATGAAGATGGGGCCGGGCAGTGGCAGGATTGGCTGACTGACGATCGTCCGCTTCAGGACAAAACCGTCGCGGATGCCGAGGAGGCATCGGTTCGCCACGAAATGCTGGGTGAAGCAATGGAATCGCTTAACGAGCGGGAACAGCACATCCTCACCGAACGCCGGCTGACAGAAAATCCGCAAACACTTGAGCAGTTGTCGCAAGTTTACGATGTAAGTCGCGAGCGTATTCGCCAGATCGAAGTGCGCGCGTTTGAAAAACTCCAAAAGGCGATGAAAACAATCGCCGGCGAACGGTTCACGCCCTCTGCTGTTTAAAAGCTAGGATTTGAGAATATATCCCTCCCCGCTCAATCGAGCGGGGAGGGTTTCTCTTTTGGTTGAACACAGGATATGAGCCGCGCATGATCCGTATCCTTTGGTTTGCTGCAAAAATCGTAATCTGGTTCGTGCTCCTCAGCATAGCGCTGGTCATCGCATTCCGGTTTGTACCCGTGCCGGTAACCGCGACGATGCTGATGGACGGCGAGAGTATCACCAAGGATTGGGAGCCGCTCTCCGATATCGATCGTAATCTGGTTCGCGCCGTGATCGCGGCAGAGGATTCCAAGTTCTGTACCCATGACGGTTTTGACCGTGAGGCAATCCTCAAAGCGATGGAAAAAAATGCCAAGGGTGGCCGAATCCGTGGGGGCTCGACCATCAGCCAGCAGACAGCCAAAAACGTATTCCTGTGGCAAGGCGGCGGTTATTTCCGTAAAGGCCTGGAGGCCTGGTTCACCTTTCTGATCGAAAACCTCTGGACAAAGCGCCGGATCATGGAGGTTTATCTGAACGTCGCTGAAACCGGCATCGGTACCTATGGCGCCGAAGCCGGGGCGCAGCGTTACTTCCAGCATTCTGCCGGCAAACTGACGCCGACCGAAGCAGGCCGGATGGCTGCCGCTTTGCCGCTCCCCAAAAAGCGCTCGGTTGCCAATCCCACGGGCTGGCTGCGCCGTCACGGCAATTCCATCGCCGCCCGTATCAGTGTTGTCAGGCGAGACGGCCTGGATATGTGCGTGTACGATTAGATCATGAGCGGCGCACATTCACACGACCATTCGCACGCACCGGCTGATTTCAGCCGCGCCTTTGCGATCGGCGTGCTGTTGAACATTGCATTTGTCATTGTCGAGGCCACCTACGGATTTTTATCCGGGTCGATGGCGCTGGTCGCGGACGCGGGGCACAATCTTTCGGACGTATTGAGTCTGCTGCTTGCATGGGGCGCAAGCATTCTGGCCAGGCGCAAACCAAGCGAACGATTCACCTACGGTCTCAAAAGCTCCACCATTCTCGCGGCGATCGCCAACGCTGCGACGCTACTCATCGCCTTGGGGGTAATCCTGGTCGAGACTATTCGCAGGCTTTCCGACCCGCAGCCGGTGGAAGGAGGCACAGTGATGCTGGTTGCCGGAATTGGCATCGTGATCAACACGGCGACTGCGCTACTTTTCCTGAAGGGACGCAAGGATGATCTCAACATCCGCGGTGCATTTCTGCATATGGCTGCCGATGCGCTCGTATCGCTCGGCGTAGTTGTGGCGGGCGCCTTGATTTTGTTAACAGGAGCGCTGTGGATCGACCCCGTTACCAGCCTCATCATTGTCGCGCTGATCGCCTGGGGCACTTGGGGGCTTGCCAAAGACAGCATTAAAATGGGCCTGCTTGGTGTACCGGATAATATCGATGAGAGCGCGGTTCGTACCTATCTGACAAATCTGCCCGGCGTAGAGCGGGTGCATGATCTTCATATCTGGCCTATGAGCACGACCGAAACTGCATTTACGGCCCATCTGGTGATGCCGCAGGGACATCCGGGCGACAAATTTTTGCACGAGGTGGCCCACGAACTGGAGCATAGCCACCATATCGGTCATGCGACGATCCAGATCGAACAGGACTGCGAAAACTGTGTGCTGGAAGATGCAGCAAAGGTTTAGGCGCGAACCTTGCGAAACAATAACTGGTTGTCGGCAACTTCCGTCAATCGTTCGTTATCGGGTCCATAAACAAGGTCAGGCGCGGGTTGCGCGGATTCGAGGGGAACCACATCGTACAATCTGGCGGTCGCAGTATCTGCAAACCGAAAATGCGCGTTGCCGATAGCCAGATAGCCCCCACTGACCATCACATCATCCAACGCAGAAACCCCTTCGGAAAATTGCTTGAATGAAAGGATCGACGCACAGTTCTGGGGCCTGGACGCCTCGAGATCGCCGTGCCTGAACACCGCCATGGCGAAAATGGCATCGAATGCGCCGTGACTGGGCGGCCGCGCTGACAAGCGGTAGTCTCCCTCAGGATCGCGGCGGCGGGCCATTTTGATCATGCGCGGGTTTATATCGACGCCAATTATTCTGGCAGACGGCAAACGGTTTCGAACCGCGCGAACTTCCTCGCCGGACGAGCAGCCGAACGATAACACTCGGGGCTCAGGATTGTCCGCCAGAAGCTGTGCGACAGCATCAAACAGCGCGGGATACCGGTTTTCTGCTGTAGTCGGGAAAGGTTGCAGCAATCGCTGATCACGGTCGCGTCGCAGTTGCTCCACTGCGCGAAAATCGGCGTTGGCTGCCAGCCGCAATATGCGGGCCAGTGACTTCGCTCCGGGAATGCCCTGCAATACGTTCAGTGATGACTGGACCGGTGTAAACCTCATCGTCCAATCATGCTTGCTTGGCACCATTTGCGCAACTGTAGGTGACGGGCTGAACGCAATTCGGTAAGGTTGGCGCAATGGTCTCCAAACCACCAAGAGATAGTGCCGCTACACAAGCACGAGCGCAACTGAGCGCTGATATGGCGCGCTTGGCTGGCGGTGACCGTAAAGCGCTGAAGGATATTTATTCGGCTACATCGGCGAAACTATTCGGCATCTGTTTCCGTATCTTGAACGACAGGGGGGAAGCGGAGGATGCTTTGCAAGATGTCTATCTCGGTCTTTGGGAGCGGGCAGATCGGTATGACCCCGCGCGAGCGAGCCCGATTAGCTGGCTCGCCACCTTTGCCCGCAACCGGGCTATTGATCGGTTACGCAAACGCAAGCCGGTTCGCGGCGCGCTTCCCGCGGATGCAGCACTCGGTGTGGAGGACGACACACCGCTGGCGGACAATGTCATCGAGCAAAAGCAAACGGAGGGCCAAATCCATTTGTGCCTGGGCAAGCTCGAGGAACGCCAGCAAGCAGCAATCCGAAGCGCTTTCTTTGACGGTGTCACTTACAAAGAACTGGCCGAGGCTCGCGGAGTGCCGCTAGGCACGATGAAGAGCTGGGTTCGCCGGGGTCTTGCCGCACTGGCAAAGTGTTTAGGATCAGACGCACAATGAATGATCGCAGCCGCCTCGCCGCTGAACAGGCACTTGGCCTTCTTGTCGCCGAGGAAGCAATGGAAGCACGCCGATTGCTTGCCAGCGATCAGTCTTTCGCAGACCAAGTCGCGCTTTGGGAAATGCGTCTCGCGCCCTTGCTCGACGAAATTTCCGAACTTGAGCCGGGGCCGGACTTATGGCCCC
The DNA here is from genome assembly GCF_037154015.1 of Altererythrobacter aquiaggeris. Classification (NCBI taxonomy): domain Bacteria; kingdom Pseudomonadati; phylum Pseudomonadota; class Alphaproteobacteria; order Sphingomonadales; family Erythrobacteraceae; genus Aestuarierythrobacter; species Aestuarierythrobacter aquiaggeris. Next base: position 668,272 of record NZ_JBANRL010000001.1, on the reverse strand, counting down.
GTATCGAGAGCGCGATGGCCAAGCCGCGCGAAAGTGCCGAAATTGTGGCCCTGCGCAAGCGGGTCCGCACGTGGCAGCTGGCAAGCAGCCTGGCTGCAGCCGCCGCAATCGCGATAGCCCTGTTCGCATTTCCCGTAACGGCGCCGACACCATCTGCCTCTTCTGGCGTAGAAGCGCCACTGGTGGCGTCAATTGCAATTGGCGACACCCCTCTGCGCCTTGGGGTGACATTTCTGCCCGACCAATCGCAACTGCTCATTTCAGCCAGCGGTCTGACCGCCGACGGTGTGCATGATCATGAACTGTGGGTAGTCGATGACGAAGGGGGGACACGGTCGCTCGGTGTAGTAGAGGCAGGCTTCGAACGCAGGATAACGGTCGAACCTGCACTTGCAAAAACTCTTGCCGATGGCTCGGGCCTTGTCCTGACACGGGAACCATTGGGCGGTGCGCCAAGCAGCGGCAACGCCGGTCCGGTGGTCGCTTCTGGTACTTTGCAAAAAATCTGAATTTTTTTGCGTCTTTTACCCGGTACGCTCCGTAACTCTCCATGCAAGCCGAGACATCTTGCAGTCAAAGGAGATTACGATGCCAAAGTTCAAAGCACTTATCCTCGTTGCCGCTGCAACAATTGGGAGCGGCGCACTGATTTCCGGTAGCCCTGCTCTGGCTGACCATCATGATCACAATCACACCCGCAATGCGCCAACGATCGTAACCGCTGCTCAAGGTACAGGTGTCCACAATACGCTGGTCGCCGCAGTTGTCGCTGCGGGCCTGGCGGATACGCTTTCGAGCCCGGGGCCATTCACAGTATTCGCTCCTACAGACACAGCATTCGCCAAATTGCCTGAAGGTACGGTCGAAACTTTGTTGCGCGACGAGAACAAAGGCGCACTCACCACAATCCTGACGTATCACGCAGTTGCCGGAAATATCGGTTCGCAAAGGCTGACGCAGCTGATCCGCAAGGGCGGTGGCAGCGCAACTATCGATACCATTGCGGGCGAAAAGCTGACCGCGCGCATATCGGGTGACACCATCGTTATCACCGATGCGTCCGGCGGCACTGCTGCTGTAACGCAAGCCGACGTGCGCGTTTCAAACGGCGTAATTCACGTCACGGACGGTGTGTTTCTTCCCGGTTGATTGCGTACCTTAACTGTTTCCGGACCGCTCAAAGAGGGTCTGGTTCCGCGCTCCCGGTTTTCCCCCATTTGCGGGAGCGGACAGAACCCGTTCGGCAGAAATGCCGGGCGGGTTTTTATTTCCAATTCATAGCTACCAAGGGCAAACACGAAATAAAAATTGCGGAGCTCCAGATGCTCAAAAAGTTGACGATACAAGCTACCGTAATCTGCGTCGGCGGTGTCGTTCTCGCTGTAGCAGCGAACCAAATTTCAAGGCCCGCTGTCTTCAAATGATTGGCAACGTTACGTGCAGTGTCGCCACGCAAGAGAAAATTATTGCACTTTCATTTGATGAAGGGCCCACCCCAGAAGGTGTCAATGCTGGAAGCGAAAGCAGACTGTTCCGGCCCTTTTTGGAAGGCAGCTCATCGGACTGCCACTAGAAGTGATACCAGACGATCATGTGGGACGTGGAAGACCAGCCGGAGCGATTCACCGACCCAAAGGCTTACACCGATGACATCCCAAGGCGTGTGCATCCCGGCGCGATCATACTGCACCATCCCATGTACGGCCGCAGCCAGACGTCGCGCGACGCATTGCCAATACTCCCGACGGGGTTGAAACAGCGCGGCTATCGCGTTGGGAGTGTGTCCGAACGACTCGCAGCCGATGGCAGCTAAAGCTTACGCCCGACCGGCTAGGCGGCCTTGTCTTTCTTCTTCTTCTTGGATTCCATCACGCGGACAGGTTCCTTGCGGCCCTCCACAACATCCTTGTCAACGACGACCTCCGTCACGCCTTCCATGGTCGGCAGATCGAACATGGTGTCGAGCAAGATACCTTCCACGATCGAGCGCAGGCCGCGAGCACCGGTTTTGCGGGCGATCGCCTTTTGAGCGATCGTTTCAAGCGCGTCCTGCGTGAAAGTCAGTTCGACATCTTCCAGTTCGAACAGCTTCTGATACTGTTTTGCCAATGCATTTTTAGGTTCGGACAAAATCTCGACCAGCGCATCGATATCGAGATCGCGAAGTGTGGCGATAACCGGCAACCGGCCGACAAACTCAGGAATCAGACCGAATTTGAGCAGATCTTCAGGCTCGCACTTTTCCAGCAGTTCGCCGATGCGGGCCTTGGTTGGATCAGCGACATGTGCGCCAAAACCGATGCTGCGTTTTTGCAGGCGGTCAGCAATGATTTTCTCAAGCCCGGCAAAGGCGCCGCCGCATATGAACAGGATATTCGTCGTATCGACTTGCAGAAATTCCTGTTGCGGATGTTTGCGCCCGCCTTGCGGCGGTACGGAGGCGGTCGTGCCTTCCATAAGTTTAAGCAGAGCCTGCTGTACGCCTTCGCCCGATACATCGCGTGTGATTGACGGATTTTCGGACTTGCGGGTGATCTTGTCGATCTCATCGATATAGACGATGCCGTGCTGCGCCTTGTCGACATTATAGTCGCTCGACTGAAGCAGCTTGAGAATGATATTCTCGACATCTTCACCCACGTAACCCGCTTCGGTCAGCGTTGTGGCATCAGCCATCGTGAACGGTACATCGAAAGTGCGCGCCAGCGTCTGGGCCAGCAGTGTCTTGCCGCAGCCGGTCGGGCCGACGAGCAGGATATTCGATTTGGCCAGTTCGACATCACCCGATTTACCGGCGTGCTTCAGGCGTTTGTAATGATTGTGAACCGCAACAGACAGGACGCGTTTGGCGCGGTCCTGACCGATGACATAATCGTTCAGCGTCGCGAAAATATCGCGCGGCGAAGGCACGTCGCCTTCCTTCTTGCCCGCGATACCGGCCTTGGTTTCCTCGCGAATGATATCGTTGCACAATTCTACGCATTCATCACAGATGAACACGGTTGGCCCGGCAATGAGTTTGCGCACCTCATGCTGAGACTTACCGCAGAAGCTGCAGTATAATGTGCTTTTAGAATCGGTTCCGCTCAACTTCGTCATATCCCGTATATCCCGAATCCGCTGGAAATTTACCGCGCGGATTGGTCGACTGTAACCCAGCCTAATGATTAATCAACGGCGCTAACTATTTTGGCTGCCATCCAGCCATGCGTAGCCCCTGTTCGATTGATACCCGCTGAAGCGGGGTGGTTACCAAAATGCACCGCCCCGCCCAATCCATGTGTCTAGAAACAAATCACTCTGGCGCGCCGCCCGAGCCTTTCTCTTCGTCCTGTTCGGTGACTTCATTTTCCGGCCGTGTTTCAAACACTTTGTCGACAATCCCGAATTTCATGGCTTCGTCGGCTTCCAGGAATGTGTCCCGGTCCATAGCCTTTTCAATGTCTTTCAGGCTCTTGCCGGTATATTTGACATACAGATCGTTCATGCTTTTCTTTATCCGCAATATCTCGCGGGCCTGAATTTCAATATCGGAAGCCATCCCGCGCGCTCCGCCAGATGGCTGGTGGATCATGATCCGCGAGTTGGGCAACGCGACTCGCATGCCTGGTTCGCCGGCAGCCAGCAGGAAACTGCCCATCGAAGCGGCCTGACCCATGCAAACCGTCGAAACCCTCGGTTTGATATATTGCATCGTATCGTGGATTGCCATGCCAGCCGTCACAACGCCGCCGGGTGAATTGATATACATGCTGATCGGCTTGGAAGGATTTTCGCTTTCAAGAAACAACAGCTGTGCGGTGATTAGCGAAGCCATCCCGTCTTCCACCTGCCCGGTTACAAAAACAATGCGTTCGCGAAGCAGGCGGCTGAAAATATCGAAGCTGCGTTCTCCGCGGCTTGTTTGCTCAACCACCATGGGGACTAATGCGCCAGTGGCAGCATCAGTTGTGAACTGGCCCTGCGAGCCATATGCTTCTGGGCCGTCAGAGCCGAACAGATTGATCATGAAAAACCTCGTTTGATGTGTCGAGACGCTATGTCGGCTCTCACCCGGTGATGTTCAAGTGCATTAACCCCCTTATCCGTTTCAATCCCTGCGCACGGCCGTGCCGGCTATTCACAGCGTTCCTGGTTGACGGCATTTACAGGCGGGCGCCATAGGATGGGTTTAAATTGGTAACCGGGTTGCGCTGCCGGTCCGGGCGCGCCAGACATGAATAATGAAAAAACCGGTCCTTGCCTCGCTCGTTATAATCGCGATTTCGACCTCTGCTTGCGTGCAACAGGATCTGCAAACCACCAACCCGGGAATCGCAATAGGCGATGAAGATATCGGCGGTGAAGCGCGCGCGCTGTACTATCGCCAGCGGATTGCGGAAATTGACGATGCCGGTCCGCGTCTGAACGCTGTAATTTCATTAAACCCTCAGGTGGCGGCCCAGACACGTGCAGCTGCGGCGTCCGGCTTGCCGCTTGCCGGCCGCACTGTTCTGGTGAAGGATAATATTGAAACGCGCGAACTGCCCACAACTGCCGGAAGCCTTTCTCTGGCCGGTAACAACACGCGCCGCGATGCCCCGCTGATTGAGCGGATGCGCGCGAACGGCGGGGTTGTTCTGGGGAAAACCAACCTCAGCGAATGGGCCAATATCCGCTCCACCAATTCAACCAGCGGCTGGAGCGCCGTTGGCGGGCAAACGAAGAATCCGCACGCATTGGACCGCAATCCCTGTGGCTCTTCATCAGGAAGCGGGGCGGCCGTCGCGGCTGGTCTGTCCTGGGCGGCAATCGGCACCGAAACGGATGGCTCGATCACTTGCCCAGCTTCCGTAAACGGAATTGTCGGGTTTAAACCAACGGTTGGCATGGTCAGCCGGACGCATGTTGTCCCGATCAGTCATAGTCAGGACACTGCCGGTCCGATGACCCGCAGCGTAAGAGATGCGGCCATGCTCCTGAATGCCATTGCAGGCAGCGACCCGTTGGATCCGGCAACTGCCGAAGCGGACACGCGCATGACCGATTTTACGACCGGATTGGCCTCCGCCTCACTCGGCGGCAAGCGAATTGGGGTATTGCGCAAGCAGGCCGGCGAGCGCGCTGATGTCATTCGTATTTTTGAGCAGGCGATCGCAGATATGCGCGCTGCGGGCGCGAAAATCGTCGAGGTCGAATATGAACCGAGCGAAGCAATGGGCCGCGACGAATACACCGTCCTGCTATATGAATTGCGCGAAGATCTTGGCAAATATCTTGCCGCTTCGCCCGCCGATATACCTGTCAGGTCGCTCGCCGACGTTATTGAGTTCAACGCGGCCAATCCCGGCGAGGAAATGCGCTTCTTCGGGCAGGAAATTTTTCTGCTTTCCGAACAGACCACGGACCGCGAGGCTTATCTCGCGGCGCGAAGTAACAGCCTCCGATTGGCCGGAACAGACGGGATCGACAAGCTCCTTGCCGAAAATAGGGTAGATTTTCTGGTTGCGCCCACAACTGGCCCTGCATGGCCGATCGACCTGGTTTACGGCGACAACTACCCAGGCAGCATCGGTGCGGGCAATCTGGCGGCAATTGCGGGCTACCCGCATCTGACAGTCCCGATGGGATCTGTAGAAGGGTTACCGGTCGGGCTTTCGTTCTTGGGTGCAAAATGGAAAGATCATAGCATCTTGCAGGCCGGTGCGGCTTACGAACGTGCCCGATCCGCGCAGTTGCTGTCACCCAACCTCCAGATATTGCGCTTGGTCGATTAACAGTATCGGCGACATCTGCGGACGGATTTAGACATTCCCGCTTGTCCGGCGCGGGTCCCCAATCCTGCCTTGTGGCATTGGGAGAGTAACTTTGCGCAGATCCGGGATTGAAATTGGCACCGCTACGATTCTGGTCTTGCTTGGTGCGTCATCTGGTGCTGCATTTGCGCAAGGCGTATCGTCAGAGACGCCAGCAGCCGGACCCGCCGGATTCGCAGGCGATGCGGCAATTCCAGCAGGGCCCCCTGCCGATTCTCGCGTTTTCCAGCCTGATTATTTCGCGCAGTTCGCGCCCCGCAACGCGCTCGACATGCTTCGCCGTATTCCGGGATTCGAGGTGCGTGGCGACAGTGAGGGGCGCGGTCTTGGTCAGGCTTCCACCAATGTACTGGTGAATAGCAAGCGGCTGTCTGGGAAGAGCGAAAGCACGAGCGCGCAGGTTTCGCGCATTTCTGCCGGCGATGTCATTCGAATCGAGTTGGTTGACGGCGCGACCCTAAAAATTCCCGGGCTCACGGGGCAAGTGGCCAACCTGATCGTGGACGTCAGCAATGTGTCTGGCCAGTTCGAATGGTCCGGTGAAGTGCGCCCGCTGACAAATGCGAACTATTTTGGCCGCGCAGAAGCGTCAGTCTCCGGTGCAACAGGAAATCTGGAATATACTGCTTCGATAGCGCACCGCGGCTTTCGCGGTGGTGCAGACGGTCTGATTAGAGTCACCGACGGCGCAGGGCAGCCGATCGAGCTTCAGGATTTCAGCAATCGGGCAAACCGCGATTCTCCCAAGATGACAGGCAGTCTGAAGTGGACCCGGGGCGAATTGGCGGGCAATCTCAACGCGAGCTACCAAAGCGGGAAATCCACACAGCGGTCACGCGAACTTACCGGCGGGGTCGCTACGCTCGACCGGGACCGCATCCGTACATTTGAAAACAGCGATCCGGAGTATGAACTGGGCGGGGATATCGAGTTTGGCGCAGGACCGGGCAGGTTGAAACTTGTCGCGCTTCAGCGGGGCGATAAAGACGATTTTGTAGATACGGTCAATGAAAGCTATTTCGGCGCAGATGAACCGTCCGGAAGCAGATTTTCCGCTAACAGCGAGGAGATCGAACGCATTGCCCGGGCGGAGTTTAATTGGGCTTGGGGCGTTGCAGACTGGCAAATATCGGGTGAAGCCGCATTTAACCGGTTAGATCGGGTAGCTGCGCTCTTCGAACTCGGTACGGCGGGCGACTTTTCCGAGATCGAATTTGCGGACAACACTGCCGGAGTGACTGAAGACCGCTACAATGGTGCGATAAGTTATGGCCGTCCGCTTGCGAAGAATTTAACCTTGCAGCTGATTGCCGGGGCAGAATACTCTACATTGAAACAGTCCGGCCAGTCTGATGTGGAAAGGAGTTTCTGGCGTCCCAAAGGGTCGGCGAATCTCGCATGGGCGGCCAAAAAGGGGCTGGATGTGTCATTTCAGGTCGAGCGTGCGGTGGGCCAACTCGGCTTCGGCAGTTTTCTGGCAAGCGTGCAAGTGAACGATGATATCGCCGATGCCGGCAATTCCGATCTCGTCCCGGAACAGAGCTGGAATACCGATCTGGAAATCAAAAAAGCGGTAGGCAAATGGGGTTCGGCCACCCTGCGCCTGTTTGACAGGCAAATATCGGACCTGGTCGAAATCATTCCCATTGCGGGCGGCGGCCAATCACCGGGCAATATCGACAGCGCCTGGCGGCATGGCGTAGAATTCGACACCACCATCGAACTAGGGCCGCTGGGAATGAAAGGGGCCAGGGTGGATCTGTCGATCGAATTTCAGGAGTCGTCAGTTGCCGATCCGCTGGACGGTGTCCAGCGCCCGCTCAGCAATATCCAGCACCGCGAGTTATTTCTTGGCTACCGGCACGATATTCCGAAAAGCAGCTGGGCTTACGGCGGGGATTTGTATCATTCGAAACGCGGGCCTGGTTATCGATTGACCGAGTTCGCGCAGGAGAACGAAGGCCCGCTTTTTGCCTCGTTATTTGTGGAGCACAAGAATATTTTCGGCATGAAGGTGAATATCAACGCGAGCAATCTGCTGAATGCAGATCTAGATTATCGCCGAGTGGTGTTCGCCGGCCTGCGCGATACATCTTCCATAGCCTTCACGGAAAAAGGAGGTTTGAAATTCGGCAGGATCGTCAGGTTCAGCGTGTCCGGAAGTTTCTAGCGGCACGAATTAGGGGCGCAGTCATTGACCCCCTTCGGATGCGGTGTTTAACCACCTCTGATGGATCCACGTATCGTACTTTTTGTGATTTTCGGTCTTGGCTTGGTCGCTGCTGTCGGGCTGGAAAGCTGGCTTTCGCGCAAGAGCTTCCTTTCCCTGCCGATCGTCTATGTCGCTGCGGGGTGGGCGCTTTTTTCATTGCCCCTGGGGCTGCCTGTCCTGAACCCGGTGTCTGACGGAGCAGACACTGTTGCTTTCGAGTATATTACCGAATTCATCGTTATCGTTTCGCTGGCCGCAGCAGGCATCGCGATCGATCGCCCAGTGACCTGGGCCAATTGGCGCCAGATCTGGCCGCTGCTGGCCATTACAATGCCCTTAACCATTGTACTGGTCGGCCTGCTTGGCTGGTGGGTGCTTGGCCTTGCACCTGCCAGTGCATTGCTGCTGGGCGCGGCGCTGGCACCCACCGATCCGGTCTTGGCCCGAAGCGTTCAGGTAGGGCCGCCAGGGGATAATGAGCGTCACGATGTCCGCTTCAGCCTGACGGTGGAAGCAGGGCTGAACGATGGTCTGGCCTTCCCCTTCACTTATCTGGCGATCGCAGCCGCCGGCATGAGCGGACTTGGTGTATGGACGCTTGAATGGTTCGCGGTGGATGTCATCTGGCGCATTTCCGCAGGGATATTCATGGGCGTTGTGATCGGGCGAATCGGTGCCTGGTACGTGTTCGAAAGAATGGCAGAGGGTAAAAAAGCAGATCGGGACAATAGTCAGCAGCAGCTGTATTCCACAAGCGAAGGACTCATCGTGCTGGGTACCCTGTTACTCGCCTACGGATTGACCGAGCTCATCGAAGGATACGGATTTATCGCTGTATTTGTTGGAGCGGTCACGGCCCGGCAGCAGGAAAACCGCAACCGCTATCACAAGATGGCGCACCACTTTATCGACCAGATCGAAAAAATCGTTCTTGTTGCTGTCCTGTTTGCATTCGGGGGACTTTTGGCGGGCGGTATTCTGGATGGCCTGGGTTGGCGCGAAGCAGCGGTGGGAATGCTGCTTATCGTCGCCATCCGGCCGCTTGGCGGCATTCTCGCTGAACTGAATTGCAATTTGCCATGGCACGGGAAAGCAGCGATCGCATTTCTGGGAATTCGCGGAATGGGGTCGCTTTACTATCTCGCTTACGCGCAGAACCACGGGGCTTTCAGCGATATCGACACGCTTTGGGTCGTAGTAAGTTTTGCGATCGTGGCTTCGATTGTCATCCACGGAGTAACCACCGTCCGCGTCATGAACAGCGTCGAACACGTCGGTGCCCACATTCACAAGGGCGAGAGCGCGGAATTGGCGCCCCACAGACCTGAAGATCGCGCCACAAACAGCTGACGGCCTGTCTCCCGGTGGAGAAACAGGCCGCCAGCAGCTATCGAAAATTCCCGCTTATTTTTTCTTTTCCGAAGCCTTTTTTGGCGAAGCCTTCTTGGCTGCAGGCTTCTTGGCTGCAGACTTCTTGGCTGGAGGCTTCATGGCCGAAGCTTCATCCGCCTTGGTTGCAGCCGCTTTCTTGCCGGGCGCTTTTTTGGCAACAGGCTTTTCGTCAGCTTTTGTCGAAGTGGCTTTCTTTGCGGGAGCTTTCTTCGTGGCCGGAGCCTTTTTCTTCTGGGCGGGCGCGGTGTCTTCAGCCTCGATCGCCGCTTGCAGTTCGTCGCGGGTAACCTCGCGTTCTTTTACGTCGGCCGTTTCGAACAGATGATCGACGACCTTATCCTCGTAAAGCGGTGCGCGGATCTGCGCAGCGGCCATCGGCTCGTTCTGCACGAACTGGAAAAACTGCTCGCGTTGATCTGCGGGATATTGCTGGGCCGCCTGCTGCATAAGCATCTGCATTTCCTGCTGCGACACTTCCACACCGGCCTGTTGACCAATTTCCGATAACAACAGGCCGAGGCGCACGCGGCGTTCGGCGATGTTGCGATAATCGTCCTTTTCAGCTTCGACTTCCTTCAGAGCAGCGGCCGGATCTTCCTCGCGCGAGGCTTCCTGTTGCAGCTGCTGCCAAATCTGGTCAAATTCGGCGTCAACCATGCCTTCCGGCACTTCAAAGTCGTGACTTCCGGCCAGATGATCAAGCAGCGAACGCTTCATCGCTGTGCGGGTCATGCCGGCAGTTTCCTGCTCCAGCTGACCGCGCAGTAATTCTTTCAACTTGTCCAGACTGTCGAGGCCCAGACCCTTGGCAAATTCGTCATCGATCTTGACGTCACCCGCAACTTTCACAGCCTGGACGGTGATGTCGAAAGTGACGTCTTTGCCGGCCAGATGTTTGGCCTGATAATCGGCAGGGAAAGTCACGTTGATGACTTTTTCATCACCGGATTTCGCGCCGACAAGCTGTTCTTCGAAACCGGGAATGAATTGCCCGCTCCCCAATTCGAGCGGTGCGCCCTCTGCCTTGCCGCCTTCGAAAGGTGTGCCATCCAGCTTGCCAAGAAAGTCGATAATCAGCTGGTCACCGTCTTTCGCCTTGCGGCCTTTCGGCGCGTCGCTGAAGTTCTTCTGATTTTTGGCAAAATTTTCAACCGCTTCATCGACCTGCTTGTCGGTTACCGGAACAACCAGCTTTTCCAGCTTCAGTCCCTTGGTGTCCGGCGTGCTGATTTCAGGAAGGATTTCGAGCTCCAGCGAGACTTCGGCATCCTTGCCTTGCTCGTAATCTTCACCAAGTTCGATCTTGGGCTGCATCGCAGGACGCAATTTTTCGGTAGCCATTACATGATCAACCGATTCGCGAATCGTATCATTCAAGGCCTGTGCATGCATCTGTTCGCCATGCATCTTGCGAACCAGATTGGCAGGAACCTTGCCCGGACGGAAGCCGGGCATGTTCATCCGCGGCGCAACCTTCTTGATTTCGCTTTCGATACGAGCGTCAATCTCCGTTGCCGGGATCGCCAGTTTATAGGCGCGCTTGAGGCCCTCGTTTGTGGTCTCGGTGTGCTTCATGGTTCGAACTAATTGCCTTCTTCAAAAACCTAACTTGCGCTGCGTGGCTACTGGATAGCAGCACAAACATTTGACATGTGCTGAATGGTGCGGGCGAAGGGACTCGAACCCCCACATCGTAAGATACTGGTACCTAAAACCAGCGCGTCTACCAATTCCGCCACGCCCGCATGCTCAGCGCCTTCGCGAACAGTCGCGCGCCTTTATCGGGGGTGGCGGCAAAGGGCAAGCGCGGCGAACTATCAAATCGCACCGATGCCGTCTTGCGATGCAGTGCAAGCAGCCCTACTGGCAGCGTTATGAGCGACGAAACCGAACAAACCAACGAAACGGTACAGGCTGATGTCTCTGCCGATACACCGCCTGACCATTTGGCGATAGACCCGCGCAGCCCGCACTTCGATCAGGAAGTCTTGCAGCGCGGTGTCGCGATCAGGTTCAAGGAGCGCCAGCGCACCGATATCGAGGAATATTGCATCTCCGAAGGGTGGATCCGCGTTCAGGCAGGAAAGACGCTGGACCGCAAGGGCCGCCCGCTAACGCTCAAGCTCAGCGGCCCGGTCGAAGCCTGGTTCGAAGATCTGGGTGA